>JAAFHZ010000027.1 GCA_013297675.1 Synechococcales cyanobacterium bin59.metabat.ball.084
GAAGAGCATCACCCGGCTTTGTTAACCGAGTGGGGCAAGGTGACGGTAACTTGGTGGACTCATGCCATCAATGGTCTGCATCGCAATGACCTGATTATGGCGGCAAAGACTGATGAAATAGCCGATCGATCTGGTGCCAAAACAATTCCAGCAGGTCTGGCTCATCCCTAGAAGTTATCCATTTACAGAGTCCTACTAGCTTTGCGCTGGGGACTTTGAGCTACATATAAGAAAACCGACAAGAGCAATTGCTTTTGTCGGTTTTCTACATTAAATGGTGGCGGGAAGTGGATTTGAACCACTGACCTTCGGGTTATGAGCCCGACGAGCTACCAGGCTGCTCTATCCCGCGTTGTTTTTCAGCGCTTATCAAGCATAGCGCGGTTGTCTCCAAATGGCAAGCTTTTGCTCAAACAAAAGTCTTGATGGGTCGTTATTTGAGGCCAGACAATACCAAAACTGTGCCAGAATTGCCATGCTGGTATTGGATAGTAAGATGTTTTCGATCGATCGAGTTTTCTGGGATTCGCCAGCATTAATTCTCCTGGGATCACTGTTATTGGACTATCTCATTGGAGATCCCTGGGGTTGGCTGCATCCAGTCCAAGTGATGGGTTGGTATATTACAGCTTGGAGTAAGTTTACTTGGAAATATCTTGCCCACCCCGTAGCCCGCAAAATTTCTGGTGTGGGGCTGTGTGGAACGCTGATTTTGGGGTGTGGTCTTGGAAGCTGGGCTTTTTTTCATTACTGGCAAATGCGGCAGCCAGTGGTGGCCAAAATACTTGAAGTCATCTTGCTAGCCAGTTGCTTAGCTGCTAAAAGCCTGCGCCAAGCTAGCGTAGATGTGTTGGGGGCGATTAGCGATTTACCAGCAGCCCGTCAGCGGCTGAGTAAGTATGTAGGAAGAGATACCGATAAACTTCATGTTGCTGAAATCTATCGAGCGATCTTAGAAACCGTGGCGGAAAACTCGGTAGATGGAGTGACGGCTCCTTGGTTTTATGCCCTACTGGGAGCCAGCATTCCCGGTGTGGGTGCAGTGCCTTTAGCTCTGGCCTACAAAGCCGCTAGCACCTTAGATTCAATGGTGGGCTACTTGCGAGAACCCTATCAAGATTTGGGCTGGGCAAGTGCCAAGTTTGAAGATCTGCTGACCTGGTTGCCCTGTCGGCTTACGGTTGTAACGCTGGCTGTATTTTCCGGGAGGCCGATTGCTATTTGGCAAGTCTGTCAGCGAGATGCTGTCCAAGATCCCAGCCCTAACTCGGGTTGGAGCGAATGTGTTTATGCGGCAATTTTGGGGGTGCAGCTTGGGGGTGATAACTATTATCAGGGTGAGCGGCGATCGAAGCCATTACTAGGAGATCCTGGCAAAGAAATTGACGTGGGAATGATTGATCGAGCTTTAAATCTCACTCAGCAAGTAGTCTGGGTCTGGCTGTTCCCCATTTTAATTTGGATCATGCGTGGATGATGGACTACGATTTCACTATCAGCCTAATTACAAGAACCACAGAATCATTCAAACCACAGTTTCAGACCGGTTAACAGCCAAGATCGGTGACTCCGTGACCCTCTACCGGTAAAATGCTCAAGGGAAGAACTTCCCGCTGTTACTATTTTTTATTTAGGAGAGCTACCGTGGATTTAGCGCGGATTCCTGCCCAACCCAAACCTGGGGTTATTAATGTTTTGATCGAAATTCCTGCTGGCAGCAAGAATAAATACGAATTCGATAAAGACCTCAACGCCTTTGCCCTCGACCGAGTACTCTACTCCGCCGTCCATTACCCTTGTGACTACGGCTTTATTCCCAACACTCTCGGCGACGATGGCGACCCCTTAGATGCCATGGTCATGATGGATCAGCCGACTTTTCCGGGCTGTGTGATTGCCGCTCGCCCGATCGGCGTATTGGGTATGATCGATGGTGGCGACAGAGACGAAAAAATCCTTTGCGTGCCCGATAAAGATCCTCGCTATGCGCAGATTAAGTCGATCAAAGACATTGCCCCCCACTACCTAGACGAAATCAGCGAGTTCTTTAAAACCTACAAGAACCTCGAAAAGAAAGTCACCGAAATCTTAGACTGGGAAGACGCAGACAAAGTTGCCGCCCTAGTTGCTAAAGGTATTGCTGCCTACAAGTAGTCTACCAACAGCCAAAAGATCAGAGATAATTGAGCTGGCGCAAGTTTTTCTGTGCCAGCTTAAGAAAATGCTAGCTTAAGACCGTACCAGCTTCTGAGAGATTTTTATTATGTTGCGTACCCTGTTATTTGGCAAAATCCATAGCTGTACTATTACGGCATCTAATTTGAATTATATGGGCAGTATCAGTATTGATACTCTGCTGCTGGAAGCCGCTAATATTTTGCCTTACGAACAAGTCCAAGTAGTCAATGTTAACAATGGTCAGCGCTTCATGACCTATGCCATTACAGCGCCCGCTGGCTCAGGAGCGATCGAACTCAATGGGGCTGCGGCCAGACTAGGCGAACTAGGCGATCGATTAATTATTATGACCTATGGTCAGCTCACTCTCTCCGAAATTAGCCACCACTGCCCGCAAGTGGCCATGGTCGATGCCAACAATCATCTGCTAGAAGTGTTGCAGTACGATGCTTTGTTAGCAGAAAATATTACTCCTATTACTGTCAGCAGCCTACTTAAATAACTTTGGATACTGGCTCAGCAGATGTAAGCTATTTGAAGTCAGGTATAATACAATACCAAAGACGTTAAAGCTGGGTCAGTAACAATATGAAACACCAACTAGCTCTGATTTTTTCATTACTGACAATCGCCGCCTGCATATCTAACGCTAGTTCGGTGAAAGCTGCTGAAAACATTGTATTTAAGCTAGGCCCAATTAAAAAATCGATCGCAGTTAAATCGATCGCCGCATTTGCCACCAAAAATCAAGATCAAGATGACATTGCGTTTATTACTAAAAACCTACCATCCGAGCAAAGAGCTAGAGCCAGAGAACTCCTAGGTTTTCGCCTGAATAGCCAGCAGTGGAATGAGTTATTTCGCTCCCAATATTTGCCGCCAGCCAATACTAATCTTTATTTGACTAGGATGTTGGATTCTAACTCAGGCAAAGAGTTGCTCTCCGATCTGGGTAAATTTGTGCGTTTACCAGATGGGAGAAATGGTCGAGAGGCCATCAGGACTGGGCTATTTACAGCATCTGCTAACTTGTTAGAATTCACGCCAATTAATGTTTTACGCAGTTTTCCTGGAGATATTTATATTGATGTAGAAGAAGTTTTTAAAGTACTCCATCAATCAGAAAAAATTACTAAGTCTGAGATAGCGCTCACTCAACATTTAGAAAATTCCAGGGTAGATCATCAATCAAATACTAGTTTAATGGTGCTTAATCAACTTGCTGAGATTAGCCAAAAAGTTGCAAAAACTGGCTCTTTTGCAGTATCTAATCAAATAATTAAACATTACGATACTAGTCGCCAGCGTCGCTTCACTACCAAACTTTATTTGCCAGACTCCTCTTCGACTAAAATTCCTGTGATAATTGTGGCCAACGGGATGGGGTTAAATCAAGATTTCATGGATTTTTTAGCTAATCATTTAGCTTCTCACGGATTTGCCGTAGGAGTTCCTGAGGCGATCGATAGCAATGATGTGAGGCAACTAGACTTTTTTCTTGGTCGAAAACCAGTTGCTGCCGGAAACTTCGATGCCAGTGAATATATTAACCGCCCCTTAGATATTACCTATGTACTGAATGAACTCGATCGATTAAATTCTACCAAGTTCCAAAATCGTCTAAATGTCCAACAAGTCGGTATAGCCAGCTATTCTTTCGGAGCAGTTTCAGCGCTCAGTTTAGCTGGTGCTAAGTTTGATTTTGCTCAACTGCAACAAGATTGTGAGTCTCAGTCCAAGCTGCTGAACCTTTCCTTGTTCTATCAATGTCGCGCTCTAGAACTACCTGATTCTCAACGAAATTTGGACTTCCGCGATTCACGCATCACATCATTATTTATGTTTGTACCCATGGGTCAGAGCCTGTTTGGCTCTAAAAATTTGCAGGCGATCAATGTCCCAACCTATTGGAACTCTACGGCTCGTGATCCTTTCACTCCCATGACTCAAGAACAGCTCCTGGGCTTTACTGCCATGCAAAATACCAACAAATATTTATCGATCGCTCTCAATGTAGGGCATACTCCCAAACCAGCAGAGATCCTAGAGCAAGCACAGGTATCTAATAGCATCAGCCAAAAATTTAAAACCTATTTAGAAATGAGCGCTACTGCTTTTTTCAAAGTACATTTAGCCGGAGATGAAAGCTATCGACCTTATCTCACTAGCTCTGATGAAAACAAGTTGAGCGTCCCTGTGAATGATCAATTGCTACGTAAAACTAAAAATTAGATAGCAAATAAATTTACTATCTATTTTTTTATTAATAAACAATTAACAGCTTACGCAGTAACTAATTCGGGGCGGCGGCTATTGCGGATACCATCGATCGCTGCTGCATAGTCAGGAGTATTGAAGACTGCCGAACCAGCCACGATTGCATTAGCGCCAGCTTCTAGCACCTGCCAAGTATTGTTGCCCTTCAGGCCACCGTCTACTTCAATCCAAGGATCTAAACCGCGCTCGTTGCAGATTTGACGGAGCTTAGCGATTTTGGGAACCACGCTAGGAATAAAGCTCTGACCACCAAAACCAGGGTTTACGCTCATGATCAAAACGAGATCACAAAGGTCTAAAACATACTCGATCGTGTCCAAAGAAGTACCAGGATTCAAAACCACCCCAGCCATCTTGCCCAAATCTTTAATCATGCCCAAGGTGCGATGCAAGTGGGTAGTAGAGCTGGTTTCGGCATGTACCGAAATAATATCAGCGCCCGCTTTAGCAAAGTCAGCCACATAGCGCTCTGGCTCTACGATCATTAAATGCACATCCAAAGGCTTTTTGGTATGAGGACGCACTGCTTCCACAATTAATGGCCCGATCGTGATGTTTGGTACAAACCGGCCATCCATAACATCTACGTGAATCCAGTCCGCACCGGCTTTGTCTACTGCTTCGATTTCAGCACCCAGTTTGCCAAAGTCGGCAGACAAGATGGAGGGGGATATTACCGTTTTTTTTGCTGTCATGGGAGGTATTTACAAGATTGGTGGTGTCTGCGCCACAGCGCTGTAGCGATTTTATCAAAAATCTTCCCCAAAATTGTGATATTACGTAACTTTGCTCAAAAATGCTTAATCAGATCCAACATTTGGGTGGAACTAGCCACAGTAATTTACATTTGCCAATCAGGTCTTCAGTATCTGGAGCTTGCAGCGCAATCACTCCGGCTTTTTTGAGATGGATTCGATCGAACACCTGACCAAACACCAAAATCTCTGCCCATTGACTCAAATTTGGCTCGTGTCCCACCAAAATCAGCCGCTCAGCAGTAGGATTAGTCAGTCGATAAGATGTAAACCACTCCAACCAGTTCTCTAACAATCCATTAGGTGCCAAGTTGGGATGAATTTCCAGCACTTCACTCAATCCCGATTCCAACAAAATCTGTGCTGTCTCACAGGCACGCACCAAAGGGCTAGAGAGCACCGTATCGAACTCCCAGCCCATTTCTTCCATCCGGCCAGCAACCCGCTCAGTTTTAGCAATGCCCTTAGTGGTTAGCTGTCGATTTTCTTCCGCTTCACCGGGCTGTAAATCTTCCGCGATGCCATGGCGCATCAAAAAAATTTCCATTTTCTAAAACCTTAGAGATCATCGCCGGTCACTTTAGTTCCGCTCAGTGACCGGCATCCAGTGACCGGCATCAATAAATTTTTAGACTTTACAAATTATCCGAAGGATTCACCAGTCTGAGCAGCTTTTGTTTAATTTGGTTATCAAAGACTTCCCATTTCATCTTGGCAAAGTCAGAGTTCTCATTAGAACCACCTAAGAAACCAACCGGAATCTCGAAGCCGCCTGCGGTGAACCGACCACCACCAAAGAAGCGACCTTCGATGTTTTTACCAAAAGCCTCTTTGATAAACTCATCAGGATCTAAAGTCAGCTTAGAAGTGCGCAGGGAGCCAATTACCACCTCTACTTCTTCGTCCTCATCATGGACAATGCCGTAGACCACTGCTGTATGCACATTTTCTTCTGTCACCAAGAAATCGGCGGCTTGAGGAATCGCGTCTCGATCGTCGTAACGCAAATAGCCCACTCCAGCAATCAAAAAGTTATTTTGCACAACTCGGTTAGTCAAAGAACGCTGAATGACATCCATTACCCGCTTCGATCGATAGACCTGAAGCACCGCATTGAGCAACTGAGCATCGTAGAAGCGACTGAGGTACCCAGCAGCAATGAAGTCTTCTTCTTGCGCCTGCATGAGGCGATTAGTATCCGATCGCAGCCCGTGCATCAAAGCCGTAGCACACTTCACATGATCGCTGACATTGCTATCGAGCTTGAGTAGCCCACCCTGTAAATACTGGGTCAAAATTGTGGCGGTGGCTCTTGTGGAAGGCCGAATATCAATAAATTCTGCTGATAGCTCTTCTTGCTGACTGTGATGGTCGATAATCACAGTAATAGGAATGCCAGCTTCTATTACTTGTTCTAGAAGCTGGCATGTGGTGCCTTGGTTATCGATCAGGACACAGCCTTGATACAGCGACAAATCTTTATCTTTAACGGTGTTGATTGGCCAGCGTTTGGCTGGAAGACCAGTCAGCTTCACCAAAGCAATATTTTCTTGGTGGCTCAGGGTGCCTGCATAGACCATTTCGCACTGAATACCATATTGCTTGGCGATCAACTGATAAGCCCAAGCTCCTGACAGAGCATCAGGATCAGGAAAGTCTTGTAACAAGATCAACTGTCGATCGCCACGATGGCGCTCTAGTGAGGCTCGCAGTTTACAAATCGTGTCATTGACATCTGCTTGAAAGGAATGCTCTTCTTCAGGACGAGTGATTGACACGCTGGGAGCATCTCCGATCACATCGAGAGAAAAGCCTTGGGTGGGCATATCAATTAGGCTACCTGAAGGCAGGCTACCCGCTGGAAGAAGATCTGCCACAGCAGAAGCACCGGTGGAGGAATTAGCTGATTTTACTGGCATTTTGTCAGAGGTATTTTTTTTACAGATCTAGAGCGGGTCAACACAAAAACTTAGAAAATATTGGCCAAAAATATTATTCAGTACCAATCCTCACGGGAAACCATCTTAGCAATTTTCTTTACAGATTGCTATAAATCTTAAGCATCTGGGTAAAAGTGTCTCAAAGCCAGTCTGAGCAGTGATCAGGAGTAGCCAACAAGAGGTTGTTTTCTAGCTAATCTCTAAGTCTATGCTACCCAAAGAAATCAACATAGACAACCTCACCAAAATTTATCGGACACTTTTTGCAACTAAATGTGATTTAAGCACCCACTAAAATTTTGGCTACCATCTTGGGCATTCTGAGTGAAAGCCTGGTTGTTACTCCTGGCTCTGTCATTATTTACAAGTCATTTGAAGGTCTTGCGTATCCATGCTCGAACAAGTTGAAGCAGCCCTCCAACGCCGCGACTACCAAACTGCCAGTAACATTCTGGCAAAAATGACCCAAAAACATCCCCACGACAGCCAAGTGAAGCTATACAGCGGTAAGCTGCAAGAAGCCACTGGTCAGTTAGAAGACGCTGAGCAAACATATCGCCAGCTTATGCAGGGCGATTTGATAGAGCCTAAAATCTTACAAGCAGCACGTCAGGGCATGGAAAGAATCAAGGCTGCTCAAGCTGCCAAAATCGAGGCTACCCGTAAGGCTGCTACTCAAAATTTCGTTGTGAACGAGCATCAGTTAGACAATCCATCTCCTGCCGTACTCATTTTGGAGCCAGTAGCAGCCTCAGAGAAGACGGCCATGGCGATCAAATTTGCCCAGATCATGAAGATCGAGCCTTACAATGCCAGACTGTTGTTACCCAGCCGCAGCAGCCGTCTATATCGCGCTGGCAATATGGGTGAAATGAGCTGCTATGAGCACCAACTGCAAGCCGCTGGTATTCCGGCCTTTGCCCTGTCGATCGAGCAACTCAATCAGCCAGAAATTATTCAGGTTAAGAGCATCGAATCTTTCAGCCCCCAAGCCCAAATTACCGCTTTAAACGGCTACGGCACCGATTTTTCGCGGAGCTATCACTGGTCAGAAGTTCGATCGATTATCAGCGGCATTATTCCAATCTTTGAAGAAATCACTCAAACCAGTGTTTCTACCACCAAAACCAAAGTCCAGTATAAATCACAGATTTTAGACTACGTACAGGTTTGGGATCTGCATCTGCCTCGCCCAAAAGTCATTTTGCGAATTTGCAGCCAAAACTATGTCTTTCCCCCAAGTGAAAAAAAGACGGGAATTGTTTCTAGTCGAGAAAAATGGCAAGAGTTAATCGACAAGATTCGCGAGTTTACTCCTGAAGCTCAACATTGGAAAGAGTTTACTCCTTTTGCCGAAACGGCCTTAGAGTATTCTGACCTGCTCGAAAAAATCCCGGCGCACCTGCAATTGGTCCGCCGACAACCTTGTTTGTGGGATCAGGCTTTTCAGCTTTACAGCGGGGCAATTTTTGCCCGAAACAAATTCACTTCTCTGCTGAAACCAGAGCTAAATTAAGCTTCTGTTTTGGTTTTCTCCGCAGCTTTTTGTTTGAGCTGGCTGCCCTGACTGCCTTTTTTCATTTCTTTCACATCTCTGGCCATAGTCATAAAGCCTTTCATGTTGGCTCCAGGACGGCGGCGGTTGCCAGCAACAGCAGCAGTTACCAAATAGTCGGTGGCAAAATTAGTAATTGCCGGAGTCGCTGGCTGTGGAATAGCAGTTGGTGTTTGGGTTACAGCGATTGGCTCTTCGGCTTTTTTCTCTTTCTTGCTCTTATCCTTTTTGTCTTTAATTGAAGTCTTAGCTGATTTAGCTTTTGACTCACTCTGTTCTTTAGCCGCTGGGTCGCTGGCAGCCGGTTCGGCCACAATCACCGCTGTCTGAGTAGCAGCAGAGCTGGTCGCCGGTGGTGCTGCGCTGGTGGCAGCAGCTTCTTGAGATTTATCTTTAGATTTGCCGAATGTAGGAAATTTTGCTTTAGCAGGCGCAGTTTTAGGGGCTTCAGTTTTAGGCGTTTCAGCTTGTGGTGGTGCAGATTCATCAATCTGCATATAAAAGCCATCATTCTTTTTGCCGAAGAGTTTGTTAAACATAAAACTTAATATTTATACGTAGTGTGAAGCATTGTCTGAGACAGAATTATCTGCGGCGCGGGGAGTCGCTGGCAAGATGAGGTCACAAACTCTTACAAAAGTTTACATTGATTCTGGAGAGGAAGCTGAGCAATCTTAGTCCAAGGCTCACTGGAGACGTTAAATTAATAAAGACAGCAACTTTTCAGTCGTGAGTTATGGCAATCGAATTTCAAGATGAATTTGAAGTAATAGTAGTGGGCGCTGGCCATGCAGGCTGTGAAGCAGCTTTAGCCAGTGCGCGTTTGGGCTGTAAAACTCTGCTGCTAACTTTGAATCTGGACAAAATTGCTTGGCAGCCCTGTAACCCCGCCGTGGGCGGTCCAGCCAAATCCCAACTTACCCACGAAATTGATGCCCTAGGCGGCGAAATGGGAAAAGTCACCGATCGCACCTACCTGCAAAAGCGAGTTCTCAATGCCTCTAGAGGCCCGGCGGTCTGGGCACTACGCGCCCAAACTGATAAGCGCGAATATGCGGCGGTCATGAAATCGATCGTCGAAAATCAGCCCAACCTGACGATCCGCGAAAGCATGGTCACTGATCTAGTTCTGGGTAAGAATGGTGAAGTCATTGGCCTAGAGACTTACTTTGGCGTAGCTTTTGGCTGCCAAGCAGTCATTTTGACCACCGGCACATTTTTGGGTGGCACCATCTGGGTGGGCAACAAGTCGATGGCTGCTGGCCGGGCCGGAGAATTTGCGGCCACCGGCCTGACCGCAACTTTGCAAAGATTGGGGTTTGAAACCGGCAGGCTAAAAACCGGCACCCCCGCACGGGTAGATAAAAGATCGATCGACTCCAGCAAAATGGAACCCCAACCGGGCGATGAAGAAGTGCGCTGGTTTAGCTTTGACCCGGCTTACTGGCAAGAGCGGGAGCAAATGCCTTGCTATCTCACCCGTACCACCCCCGCGACCCATCAAATGATTCGGGATAACCTGCACCTTACCCCGGTCTATGGGGGCTGGGTAGATGCTAAAGGGCCGCGTTATTGTCCTAGCATCGAAGATAAAATTGTACGCTTTGCCGACAAAGATAGCCATCAGATTTTTATCGAGCCTGAAGGCCGGGATATCCCAGAGCTATATATTCAAGGTTTTTCTACTGGTTTGCCAGAAAATCTCCAAGTTACTTTGCTACGCACCTTGCCCGGTCTAGAAAATTGTGTAATGCTGCGCCCAGCCTACGCGGTGGAATACGACTATCTGCCCGCGACCCAGTGTTACCCAACCCTGATGACCAAAAATATTCCTGGGCTGTTTTGCGCTGGCCAAATTAACGGTACCACCGGCTACGAAGAAGCCGCTGGCCAAGGTTTAGTCGCTGGCATCAATGCAGCTCGTTTAGTTCAGCACAAGCCTCCAGTGATCTTTCCTCGGGAAGACAGTTATTTAGGCACCCTGATTGATGATCTTTGTACCAAAGATTTACGGGAGCCTTACCGAATGCTGACTAGCCGATCGGAGTACCGCTTAGTATTGCGCTCAGATAACGCCGATCAAAGATTAACCCCAGTAGGCCGGGAAATTGGTCTGATTGATGATCGTCGCTGGCAAATTTACACCAATAAGCAAGAGCAAATTATTGCTGAAAAAGAGCGACTGCATAGTACTCGTGTGCGCAGCCATGAGCCTGCCGGACAGGCCATTATCACCGAAGCCCAGCAGGTGATTCGGGGCGGGGCGGTCACTTTGGCGGAGCTGCTGCGCCGTCCTGGTTTTCACTATGCTGACTTAGCCAAATATGGCTTAGCCGCTGCTGAACTCAGTATGCCTGTCCGAGAAGCTGTAGAAATCGATCTGAAATATGCAGGCTATTTGCAACGTCAGCAAAACCAAATCGACCAGGTGAGCAAGCATACTAACCGTGCCCTGCATCCCGATATCGACTACAGCGCAATCGGCACCCTCTCAAAAGAAGCCCGCGAAAAACTCGATCGAGTGAAACCTTTAACTATTGGTCAAGCTAGTCGCCTGGGTGGAGTAAACCCGGCTGATATCAATGCTTTGTTGGTATGGACAGAACTCCAGCAGCGTCTAGCTAACGCACCAC
The DNA here is from genome assembly GCA_013297675.1 of Synechococcales cyanobacterium bin59.metabat.ball.084. Lineage (GTDB taxonomy): Bacteria > Cyanobacteriota > Cyanobacteriia > Cyanobacteriales > Chamaesiphonaceae > JAAFHZ01. The sequence continues at coordinate 11,339 of JAAFHZ010000027.1, forward strand.
GTACTTAAATACCATGTCGTTGATCGCAGATTGAGTGAAGGGCTTGGTCATATAGTCGGTGGCTCCACTAAATTTAGCTCTGGCTCGATCGATCAAGCCAGAGTTGCTAGTAACCATAATAATTGGGGTGTTTTTAAAGGCATTATTGCGGCGCACCATTGCACATAGCTTATAGCCATCAATGTTAGGCATATCGATATCCATTAAAATGGCATCGGGTTTAATAGTGATGATTTTCGTTAAAGCTGCCCCAGAGTCTAGCACCGTAAAAATTTTGAAGTGAGCACCGTCTAAAAAATCGTTCATTCGCTGCAAAATAGTCGGGCTATCGTCTACACAGACAATTTTGTATTGAGTGGCGGTAATCATGTCAAAAGATAAATCTCGATCGACCTCCATATCAACAGATCTAGGCAGTTTTGCATACTGCGATTTAGGCGGACGTAGACCTACAACTCCAGCCTCAATCAGTGGATCTAAGCTCTGGGCAACCCGAATTGCCGGTCTATTAAGCTGGAGAGCTAAATTGTTAAAATCTACCCCCACTAAAAATTTCTGCAAATAGTCATACTTGCCGTGATCTTCACTATTTTTTTGTACAAACGGTCGCTGGTAAGGACTATAAATTCTTGCCCCCAAAGCTTTCCAGTCACTAATTTCGTCTTGACATTCTTTGCTTAAAGATAAGAAGTTAGTAGACCATAAAATAGGGAATTGTCGATTATCCTCTATAAAGCTATAGGTAAACTCTGAGAGCATCAACAGACTACGAATGGTTTCTTTGGTAATTTCACGAATGATGCTGGCAGCATCTGCCGCTGGTAATTGATTTTTCCGCACCAGCGAATATAAAGCTTGGTAGTCGTAGCTGGGATAAAAGTCATCTAGTTTGGCACCAGCAATACGCTGCCGCAACTTTTCAAACATCTGTCCTTCCGGATGTTGATTTCGTGTTTTTAGCACCTGACGCATGTAGATTTCGATGCGGTCGATCGGCTCAACCGAAAAATTGGCATGAAAAATCTTGCCATCACTGAGGTAAATGAACCAAGTAACTCCATTGGCTGTCACCCTCAGGAAACCGTTAGCTTTGCGGTTAGCGGCATTTTCTAAGAGACTGAGTGCCGATATGGTATCTTTGCTTTGAGCTGAAATCATCACTAGGCTGGGTGTCAAAAACTTTTAGTAGTTCGCAAATCTTCGCAGATCAGAAAAATCAGTTATCCTGGGGCTTCGATCTGTATCTATCATTCCCCTTACAGGTATGAAAGTATCAAAGGGCAAAAGTATAAAATACTTCAACAAAAAACACTGCGCTAGTATTTTGTTAGCCAGCAATATTCACTTCATATCGTAAATGTTTAAAAACCATTTGGTTTAGAGCATTTTGGGTGAATGGCTTAGTCATATAATCTGTGGCTCCACAAAATTTGGCCTTCGCACGATCGACTAAGCTAAAACTGCAAGTCACCATAATAATCGGAGTGCTTTTGAAAGTTTGATTACAGCGCACCATTCTACATAAATTATGACTATCAATATTAGGCATATCCGCATCCATTAAAATTATATCTGGGTGAACGGCGATTATTTTACTTAAAGCTGCGCTGGGATCTTGCACAGGAAAAGTTTGAAAGTAATCTTTATCTAGAAAATCACTCACGCATTGTAAAACAGATGGGCTATTATCAATGCAAACTACTTTGTAATGATCAGCAGATAAAATCATTTCTAAAGATTGATTTTGGCTATCTTTAAAAGAAAATAGCTGAGGCAACCTAGCATATTGAGACTTCGGGGGCAGCAGACCAATTACTCCAGATGCAATAAGGGGATCTAATCTTTGAGATATTCGGATAGCTGATTGGCCAAGAGATAAGCTAAGGTGATGAAAATCTACACCCACCAAGAATTTTTTCAGATAGTTGTATTTACTATGATTTTCGTTGTATTCAGAAACAAAAGGTCTTTGATAAAAGCTGTAAATATCTGATTTTAGCATTCTCCAATCATTTATCTCACAAACGCATTCTTTCATTAGGGCAATAAAATCGTTAGAAAATATCAGTGGAAAATCCCGATTATCAAATATAAATTCATAGGTGAAGTCCGAAAGCAGCAAAAAATTGCAAATAGTTTCTTTGATTATTTCATATATGATCGTAGCAGCGTTGGCCAAAGATATTTGCTGCATACACACCAAAGAATACAAAGCTTGGTAGTCATAGCTAGGATAAAAGTCATTTAAACTAACCCCAACAGTTTGCTGTCGCAGCAACTGCAATAGCTCTTTCTCCATTTTTTGATCTTCAACCGCTAAAACCCGGCGAATATAAAACTCTAAGCGTTCAATTGGCTCGATCGAAAAATTAGCATGAAAAATCTCTCCCTCATAAAAGTATATAAACCAAAAAACATCATTAGATAATACTTTTAAAAGTCCTGTGGCTCTCCGATTAGTAAAATCTTCTAATAAGTCAGATGGTGGCAGAATAGTATTTCTTTGATGAGATATGATCATAATTAAGTGGTCTGCACGATTTTTCTGGTCTCGTAAACTTCAGTAGCTTTACGGATTAAACAAATACCAAGTAATCAAGATGAACATGAAAATTTGATCTATTAATATCATGCCCACTGCATCATTACATTATCTAAGTAAATATACAGGATCTTGCTGGCTGCGCCTCTTGAATTGTATATCATACTAGTAAAATAATAAAGCTGCCCAAGATATCAAAAGTATTCATTTCAAACCATCGCTAATGGCAACAGCGCTCATCTACTAACAGGTTCAAAGCACGATCGAGGCAATCTGGTTAGAATGGGTGAGATCAAGTAGCAACCGCAACCGCCGACTCATGAGTAACGACCTGTACCAACAAATTCAGCAATTCTATGATGCTTCGAGTGGCCTCTGGGAAAATATTTGGGGTGAGCACATGCACCACGGCTATTATGGTGTGGATGGTAAAAAGCAGTTAGATAGACGACAAGCCCAGATTGACCTGATCGAAGAGTTGCTGAATTGGTCAGCATACAATAGCCCAGAGCATCCCAAAATGATTGATATTGGCTGTGGGATTGGAGGTAGTAGTTTATACCTAGCTGAAAAATTACACGGTGAAGTTGTCGGCATCACACTTTCTCCGGTACAGGCTAACCGTGCCCAAGAGAGAGCAGCGGCAGCGGGTTTGAGTGACAAAGCAACTTTCCAAGTAGCTAACGCCCTCAATATCCCCTACCCAGATCACACTTTTGATTTGGTCTGGACGTTGGAGAGCGGTGAACACATGCCCGATAAAGATCAGTTTCTGCAAGAGTGTTATCGAGTCCTAAAGCCCGGTGGTCGAATGATTTTAGCTACTTGGTGTCATCGTTCTACCGAAGGTCAAGCTGGAGCATTAACCTTGGCAGAAACCAAGCATCTGCAAAAAATTTATGATGTTTATTGCTTGCCATACGTGATTTCGCTGCCCGACTACGAAGAGATTGTGACCAAATGTGGTTTCCAGGAAATGCGATCGGCTGATTGGTCGGTGGCAGTTGCGCCTTTTTGGGATGTGGTAATTGACTCTAGCATTACACCACAGGCTATCTTAGGACTCTTTAAAGCTGGTTGGAAAACCATTCAAGCGGCACTTTCACTCAAGTTAATGAGTCAGGGGTACGAGCGCGGCCTTATAAAATTTGGTTTAATCACTGCCACTAAGTAGAATCTTCCGAAAACAGTAGTTTTAGCCAGGTACCATGAAAATCGATCACATTCATTTTTATGTCGAAGATGCTGTGCAAACCAGCGATTGGTTGATCCAAAAAATGGGTTTTCAATCTAGTAGTCAACAAGTCAGTGCACATACCCATACCGAAGTAGTGAGTAGTGGTCAGGTTTTGTTTCAAATATCCTCAGCGATCGATCAAACGAGTCCGGTGGCTGCTTATCTTGCCCGTCATCCAGCCGGAGTAGCCGATGTGGCCTTTGTGGTGGATGATCTGGAGCTGCTTTTGGCTAGAATCGATCGGCTAAATATCCCTATAATTACCGAGCAAGCATTACACAACCAAGAAACTCCCCAAATCACTATTCAAGGCTGGGGCGACTATCAGCATACTTTGATCGCCAATGATTCGAAGAAATTCGATCGTTCTGTACAATCATTGATGGTAGGGCAAAGTGGACTAACTGACATTGATCATGTGGTGCTAAATGTTGCTCACAACCAATTGGCCGCAGCGACTCAATGGTATCAGGAGCTATTTGATTTTCAGGTGCAGCAGTCTTTTGAGATCCAGACCAATTATTCTGGGTTGTATAGTAAGGCGCTAATTGATAGCAGTGGCCAGGTACAGTTTAATATTAATGAACCTAGCACCGCTACTTCGCAAATTCAGACTTTTTTAGATTTGCATGGTGGTGCTGGTATTCAACACGTTGCTTTGCAAGCGCAGAATATTTTTCAATCTGTAGCTCAAATGCGTTCACAGAATTTGGAGTTTTTACCAATTCCACCCACTTACTATCACAATCTGCGAAATAGGTCTCAACTAATTAATAACTTTCCTTTACTCCAACAAGAATGGCAAGAGCTAGAACAATCAGCAGTTCTGTTGGATTGGCCAACAGATGTCACAACAGAATTGCTATTGCAGATTTTTACGCAGCCGATCTTCGCTCAACCTACCTTCTTTTTAGAAATCATTGAACGGCGGGGACAAGTTCAGGGCTTTGGAGAAGGGAATTTTTTGGCGCTGTTTGAGGCGATCGAACAAGAAGAAAACAATAAAAGTCTCAATTAGCCCAAATATTTGACCAGGCTTGGCCACCTGTCTCTAGTCCAGCCAGGGAGCTACTGGCTGAAACGATGACTTTACCCGATCGATCTTTCAAAACCAAGTTTAGTAACCCATGAGTAGTATCCCGACAGCAATAAACTAAGCCCCGATCAGTAGGTACCTGCACCATCGTTCCAGCTAAAGCGGTGCTGCCAGTTAGCTCCACTTGGTAAAAATAGTTATTAGCCTGCATCTGCCATTTACCCCAAGGATCAATTTGCCAATGCACCTGGGCATTCCAGGGCACAAATTCATAGAATTCTCCTTGATAATGAACTCCAATCATGGCCACCTCTTCCATCCAGGTCAAAACCTGCCGTCTCCCGCCCCCAGCCGTGAGAGCTAAATCGGCTTCTCCATCGAAGTAATTACAATTGATCCAAAACCATTTTTGGGGAAAAGAGCAACCCCAGTTTTTTTCGCTATAGGCCGGGGCATTGGTAAATTCATAGCGATTCCCTTGCCATTCGATCCAGCCCGTTGCCCGACCATGCGCCATCAGCACTTGCCAGCCCGGTTCAAAGATCGGCAAAAATGACAGTAAGCCCCCCGTAGACTGTTGGAAACATTGAGAATTTCCCCAGCCATAAACTGGCTGAATTTGGTAACACCAACGACAGTCTGGCTGTCCAGAAATCTTGAGAATTCCTTGGTTGAGGGTGGCGGTAGCCTGATATCCGGCGGTGATGTGCTGATTAAAATCGGCGATCGATAGCAATTGGGGACTCATTGCCAAGTTATGTTCTCCCCAATGCCCCAAACCCAAGTTGTCCCTGCTGGCCCAAAATCCGGCAATTCCCGCAAACACCTGATAGCCATATTGCTCTCCTGCCCCTAAAATCTGTGCTGTGCTAGCACTAGCTGCTCCGCCGCTAGGATCTTCAATTGCATACATAAAAGCAAAAGATTCACGAATTTCGGGTATGGTGACGCGGTAATACCAGCCTTCAAAAAAGTTGTGACTGTAGCTATCCCAATGATAGCCACTATGGGGAGTTTGTAATGTTGGACTAAACATGTTTTACCTAAATTGGCATAAAGCAGGCTAATGGAAATAGCAAATATTCCAGAAAAAACAGTTTCCAAATAAATTGATAGAAGCTAGCGATCGCCTGTTGATCTTCTAAAGCTACATCTTGGCTGCGCCACCAAAGTAAGCCCAGCAACACACCATGAAAACCTACCAGAAACGCTGTGTTAACGGCAGGTAGTAGCCAAATACCTGCTGCCATCATACTTAGATAGGCGATCGAAATTACCCAGCGAGTGATGTTTAAAATTGCTGGTTTGCCCCAGCTAATAGTAAAGGTTTGAATCTGGAATTTTTGGTCGCCCGCCATGTCTGGTACGTCTTTGAAAATGGCGATCGCAATAGTGAATACTAAAATAAACAGGGTGATGATCCAAATAATTGGCGGAAATGATAGTACTGGAGTCAGGGACTGGTTAAAGTAGGTGAAGAGTCCTACATTAACTACCAGTCCGCGCACGGCCAAGATGCAGAAGGCAGCCAGGAGGGAGAAGCGCTTGAGTCTAATAGGTGGTGCAGAGTAAGCGGTGCCTAAGATAATGCTGATCAAAACAGTGGCCAGGAGCCAGGGGCTACAGATGACGGCGATTGCGATTGCTAAAATGCCGGTGATGCCGATGATCCATTTTCCTTGCTGCACTGAGAATGCACCGCTCGCTAGGGGTAGATGGGGTTTGTTGACTCGATCGATCTCAATATCATAGAGCTGGTTGAGTCCGACAATGTAGATGTTGCCACAGATACAGGCTAGCCAAGCTGCAAGAATTAGCTGGAGGTGGCCTGGGGAAAGAATGGTGCTGGGGGGAAGGTGGTTGCTAGCAATTGCGATGAGGTATAGGGCGATGACGCTGAGGGTAGTGCCAATAATGGTGTGGGGGCGGGAAAATTGCCAAAGGCTAGATAGAAATAACACGCGAGAATTCTCCTTTGGCTGGTCAAACTACCTCTAGCTTAGATCAAAGTTGTCCTGCTCCCAAGATTACGCCAGAGTCCGCCGGTAGTTCTAGATGCAAATTTCTTGTCGCCGGGTTGATGCTGGGGGCTTGCCCAATAGAGTCGAGGGCTAATGTTACAATTCGGGCAGGAATTATAAAAAATAATGGTTTTAGTCTTAGCTATCCTCGCTGTCACCAGCACATATCATGTGATTGCCAGTCACCAAGAAAATCAGCAATCACCTCCCGGCACTATTACTGCCGATCAAGCCAAAATCCACTGGTATACTCAGGGCAGCGGCGCAGCCATCATCATCGATCACAGCCTGGGTGGCGTAGAAGGCTATCTGTTAATTGATCAATTAGCAAAACTAGGCAGAGTAATCATCTTCGATCGACCGGGCTACGGCTGGAGTAGCCCCAACTGGCACCCCCGCACCAGCCAACAAATTAACCTTGAACTCCAAAACCTTCTGCAAACTGCCCAAATTCAGCCCCCATACATTTTAGTGGGCGACTCTTTCGGTAGCTACAACATGCGTTTATTTGCCCACAGTTATCCAGAACAAGTCAGCGGCCTGATTATGACTGATGGCTTACATCCAGACCAAATGCTAGCATTGCCATTACACCTAAAAATTCTCAAAATATTTTTCACCATCTCCTTTGTATTTGTCAGTTGCGGAGCCGCACTTGGCATTGTCAGAATCCTCGGTCTATTGGGCATCTTTGAAATCATCAAACCAGAGCTAAGGCGCTGTGAACCGATCAGACTTCAACAAGTCAAAAGATCCTTTTATCGCGCTAGTCATTGGCTCACCATGGCCAGAGAAATGAGCAGCCTAGATATTAGCGGTAGACAACTGCGAGTTGCCAACGACCTGGGAGATCTACCCGTGATCAACATCAAAGCCGCCACATTTTTAGGAATTCCTCTGCCAGCCATATTTTGGAGCTGGTTAATGAACTCAGCCGATCGAGCCAGAGATCAAATCCATTTAGCCCTTAACCAAGTTTCTGGCAATTCGCGGCAATTATTGGCACCCCAAAGCAGCCATTTTGTCTGGGTTGATCAACCCGAAGTGATGGTGGCTGCGGTAGAGGAGATAATCGATATAATTCACAGCAGCGATATACCCGAAAACTGCTGAAATAATCTGGTGGCATAGGAATCAGTCATGCCAGAAATAAAGTCTGTAACCCGCAATAATTGCTGATAACTATCTGCATCGATCTGAGGACGATAAGCGATCGGCAGCATCTGTAACACTAACTGACTTTTAGAATTGTTTGGCTGATGCAGCGCCGTGGCAAACTCCATCAACAGCTTACCCAAGACCTCATATCCGGCAATCTGTACCCCCACCACATGAGGATGCTGAAAAATCGATCGACGAGCCTGCTCATTAATAGTTGCCAATGCCTGCCGGTAGCTACTGAGTGATAGCAAATCTCCTGCAAACTCACCGCGCAACATCGCCGCCTCATGAGTCAGAAAATTCTCTGCCGCTTCCTTCACTAATATATCGATCGACTTCGCCCGCAAATGCATCACCTGCTCTGCTTCTGCTCCTGGCTCCAGGGAAATATCTAGGCAGGCAATTTTGTTTAACAATTCCACTACTTCCCTAAAACTCAAATAGCCCATTTGATAGCCATCTTCAATATCAATAATTAAATAACAAATATCATCCGCCGCCTCCACCAAAAAAGTCAACGGATGCCGACACCAAGCCGCATCGCCCATAGGTAATAAGCCCACCGTCTCCGCAACCGCTGCAAACAAATCTCGATCGGCCTGAAAAAAACCATATTTGGCCGTGGAACCGGGCTGAGATTGACGGGGATACTTGGCAAAAGCGGCAATGGTCGGACAAGTAAGCTGTAAACTCCCCGATCGATGGGGAATTTCTAACCGAGCCAAAATCCGAAACCCCTGGGCATTACCTTCAAAGTTTTCTAAATCGGCCTGCTGAGTTGCCGATAAATCCAAATTAGGCTGTAATTTTTGCCAATTCTGGAAACCCGATCGAATGGCATTTTCGCCAGAATGACCAAAGGGCGGATTGCCAATATCGTGGGCAATGCAGGCAGCAGCCACAATATCACCAATATCTGCTGGGGTAATATGTTCTACTTGGGTCACAATTTTTTCACCGACTAACCGCCCCAGCGATCGACCGACACTGGCCACTTCTAAACTATGGATCAGCCTGGTGCGTACATAATCATTTTGGCTCAGAGAAAAAACCTGGGTTTTGTCCTTGAGTCGCCGAAAAGCCGCTGAAAAAATTAATCGATCGAAGTCTCGCTGAAAAGGGGTACGCGCCACACTCAAATCTTCAGCTTGGGTGCGACCTAAGCGCTGAGGGTGCAGCAGCTTTGACCACTGCATCGATTTAGCTTTGCGCATGAGAAATCAATTTTGATAGTTCTAACCAATAATAAGCCCCACCTTTAAGATGGGGCTTATGAACAGAAAATTAATCCTTGTCACCGCTGCGGGGAATGCGCGGGGGTTCCCGAAAAGCAATAGCAAAGAAGATGACTCCGAGTGCCAATGCTGTTACCAAAATATAAATAGTAGCTTCCATTTATTCCTCTACAAATTTAATAACAACAGCAGGAGAGAGTTTTATTCTCTCCTGCTATATCTATTATGTCGCTTCTTTCTTGATGGTTGTAACGTCACCAAGCTTCGCGTACTTACCAAACTCGATTTGTTCTTCGATACCTTCTTCTACCCCAGCGAATACGTCGCGGTAGATAGTCCGGGCACCGTGCCACAAGTGGCCAAAGAAGAACAACAGTGCAAATACTGCGTGTCCGAAAGTAAACCAGCCGCGTGGGCTAGTGCGGAATACACCGTCAGAATTCAAAGTGGCGCGATCAAATTCAAAGATTTCGCCGCCTTGAGCTTTGCGGGCAAACGCCTTAACTTGAGCAGGCTCTTTGAAAGTTTGACCATTCAAAGCACCGCCGTAGAATGTGGCTGTTACGCCAGCTTGCTCGAAGCTATACTTCGATTCAGCACGACGGAAAGGAATATCTGCTCTTACCACACCCTCGGAGTCAGTCATAACAACTGGGAAGGTTTCAAAGAAGTTCGGCAGACGACGTACATTCAAAGTACGGCCTTCGGAATCTCTGAAGATGGGGTGGCCAGACCAAGATTGAGCGATACCATCGCCTTTATCCATAGCTCCAGTGCGGAACAGACCGCCTTTAGCAGGGCTATTACCAACGTAGTCATAGAAGGCTAGCTTATCAGGAATTGCCTGCCAAGCCTGCTCTTCAGTTTTACCTTCGTTAATACTGTTCTGAACCCGGCGAGAAATCTCTTGCGTGAAGTAGCCGCCATCCCACTGGTAACGAGTTGGACCAAATAGCTCTATCGGAGTGGTAGCGTTGCCGTACCACATGGTTCCAGCCACGATGAACGCCGCAAAGAATACCGCAGCAATACTCGAAGACAATACAGTCTCGATATTCCCCATCCGTAGAGCTTTGTATAGACGCTCTGGCGGACGAACAGTCAAGTGGAATAAGCCAGCAATAATTCCGACAGTACCAGCCGCGATGTGGTGAGCCACTACGCCGCCCGGATTGAAAGGGTTAAAGCCTGACGGTCCCCATTCGGGAGCCACTGGTTGCACATGACCGGTAATGCCGTAAGGGTCAGAAACCCACATCCCTGGCCCAAACAGACCGGTGAGGTGGAATGCTCCAAAGCCAAAGCAGAGCAGCCCCGACAAGAACAGGTGAATACCAAACATTTTGGGCAAATCTAGAGCAGGTTCGCCAGTACGGGGATCTTTGAAAAGATCTAAATCCCAATATACCCAGTGCCAAATAGCAGCTAAGAACAGCAGCCCAGAAAGAATAATGTGAGCAGCAGCAACGCCTTCAAACGACCAATAGCCAACATCGGCTGCGGATTCGCCCGGAATAACGCTCCAACCACCCCAAGACTTGGTAACGCCCAAGCGCGCCATGAATGGCAGCACAAACATGCCTTGCCGCCACATCGGATTGAAAACTGGATCGCTAGGGTCAAAAGTAGATAGCTCAAATAAAGCCATCGAACCAGACCAGCCTGCTACGAGAGCAGTGTGCATTAAGTGTACAGAAATCAACCGACCTGGGTCATTCAGGACGACTGTATGTACTCGATACCAAGGTAGCCCCATTGACTACGCCCCTCCAAGTAATAAAGTGTCTATTTGATATTTTTAATATGGCAGGCAAGCTGCATTTCTTGGCTTATGTTAATCTTCTTCTGGCCTCAGAAGCAAGGTGAATCAGACATTTCAACCTATTGGGTGACAGATTAGGTGCAGTGCGATCGAGCAATGCCCTTCAGCTTACTGATTTCGGGGCGGTTAAGAAGATTTTCATGATTGTTTACATAAGTTTACATTAAGGATTTGAATTGTTAATAATTACACGAGTATTTCATGGTTTGAAGAAATGTATACCAGCGTTTTCCATAGTAGGTTAGTCGATTTACTGGATAATGTGACACAATACACCTGTACATGACTCAAAATCCAAACAACACCCATAATGGTACAGACGTGTACGACTCTAACGGTATACATTTGGGTTCTGCTGCTCCAGGAACTGGAGTTCTTTACAAGGCAGCCGTGAATGGAAGAAAAATTACAATTTAAGTGAATGGATGATAATTATGTCAGATTCAAATTGTTGCTCTGGAATGCAACAGAATCTCTTGTCTAAAGAAGTTCCTGTTGTTTACTCATCAAAGTTTCGTGAGTACGGTATTTCAGTTCTAGATGGTGGTTCCTCGTTCATTGAGATCAAGAGCTGTCCTTGGTGTGGTAGTACTTTACCAACTAGTCTACGAACTCAATGGTTTGAGAAAATTGCTTCATTAGGTCTAGAACCCGATTCCCCAGAAATTCCTCTAGAGTATCTAGATGACAAGTGGTGGGTCAAAAACTAGATCATTCTTAAGACTCCGATCTAAAAAATAAGTGTTGCCCCGACAAAACTTATCCCGACAGCACTTATTTTTATACCCAAAAGCCACAGGCATGCTTATATCTCATCAAGTATGATGGTAATTGTATATTTGAAGTTATGGTGCAGAAGCATGGGTGAAGCAAAACGGCGTAAACAATCTGGTGATGCTTCAAGCAACAGCGATCGGATTGTGCCTTGGCTGCCTCTAACCAAAAAGCAATCGGAGGCATTTGTGGTCTGGAGTACTCGCGGTGCTTGGTTTGGGATTGGTGGCTTGGCGCTGTTATGGCTGACCGTCAGATTAATCGGGCCAGCAGCAGGTTGGTGGACGACAGAGTGAATAGAAACACGCAGCCACCTAAAAAAAATTGATCGGTTAAGATTCATGGTCACTTTGGCTTTCAACCCAGATTCCCCGATGGGGATCACAGCAGAACTTGTGAAAAAAGAACATTAAAAAATAATTAAGCTATAATGGCCTTTGGGTATCACCAGAGGAAAGTACCAAATGTTTGGAAGACTTGCTGAACAGCATCGCGCCTTAGTAAAAGACCTAATCATAGACTTACAGGCTTTATCGATCGCCCTAGAAAATAAGGGCTACATGACTTCTTGGTACACCTGCGGGGATGTCCTCGAAAGTGCTTCATTTATGGTCAGCCTTGCGGATGGTCATAAAATCAGATTTTTTGTTTCGGATAGCAGCATCAATTGGACTGAACGCCGCAATGGCCGTGAGTTAATGAAACTCGAAGGAGCCGAAGCCATCAACCAACTGCAAGATCTGGAAAATCTATTGAAGTTTCCGGCTCCAGTTTTGGTAGCCTAATTAGAGTATTCTCTGATGCCATTTGGTGATCAAAGATGCTAATGTCGAGATATTAAATACTTACCTCAGCCCCTTCATGCAACCTTACACAGCATCGCTCCAAGCGGGATGGCAGCATCAGTTTGTAGAGACTAATAACATTCGTCTGCATTGTGTTACTCAAGGAGAAGGGGAGTTAGTAATCTTACTCCATGGTTTTCCGGAGTTCTGGTATTCTTGGCGACACCAGATTCCGGTATTGGCACGCCACTTTAAGGTAGTAGTCCCAGATCTACGGGGCTACAATTATTCTGATAAGCCCACCAGCGGCTACGACTTAGATACGCTCAGCAGCGATGTAATGGGTTTAATTAAGTCCTTGGGTTACACCAAAGCGCACATAGTAGGCCATGACTGGGGTGGAGCGATCGCCTGGCACATTGCCCAGAAGTTTCCTCAGGTGTTGGATAAGCTGGCAATTTTGAATGCTCCCCACCCCCAACAGTTTTTACAAGAAATTGGTACCAACCTTGATCAGTTTCGCCGAAGCTGGTATTTATTCGCGTTCCAGATGCCTGGAATCCCCGAGTGGCTGATTCAACAAAATATCAAAGAGTTTGTCCTCAATGTCTTTAGGGGTCAGGCGATCCGCAAAGGAGCTTTCAGCGCCGAAGACAACCAGATCTACCAAGAAGCCTTGGCGAAGCCCGGTGTCTTGGAAGCGGCCTTAAACTACTATCGAAACTTTTTGGCTCCCCAAAACTGGCTGAATAATTTAGGTACTACCCAAAGATTGATTACTTCACCAACTTTGGTACTGTGGGGCGAAGAAGACAGTATGCTTAGCCAAAAGTTGACTAACGGTATGGCCAAGTTAGTTAGCGCACCTTTTCAGTTAAAGCTGATCCCCCAGTGTGGCCATTGGATTCAGCAAGAAGTACCCCAAACGGTAAACCGGGAATTAATTAGTTTCTTTAGAGACAAAATCAGCTTGGAATCAGTGTAGTTATTATATTACATCGAGAACGATGTAATCTGTTGAAGGCGTTTGTGCTTGTCCGACAACGATTACATCTTTATTTAGTGAAATCAACGCATCAGGGCATCAGCGACTTTAATCACATCTTGCATTTCAGCCACATCGTGAACGCGCAGGATATCGGCACCCCGATCGACTGCCATGCAACAAGCCGCTGCCGTCCCCCAAATGCGATCGAGCGGATTGGGCCGATCTAAAATATGCCCAATAAAACTCTTGCGAGATACCCCCACTAACAAAGGATACGGCAGCCTAGCTTGCAATTGATCGAGTTTTTTCAATAATTCAATGCTCTGATTGGCAGTCTTGGCAAAGCCAATGCCGGGATCAATAATAATGTGGTGCTGCGGAATGCCACAGGCGATCGCCGCCCCAATCTGTGTTTCCAAAAAATCACCAACCTCCCCAACTAGATCCTGATACTCAGTAAGTCCCCGCATAGTCTTAGGATTGCCGCGCATGTGCATTAAACAAATGGGCACTCCCAACTTTGCTACCACCTCTAACATGCTTGGATCTTGGACTCCGCCAGAAATATCATTCACCCAAGTAGCCCCGGCCTCCACCGCAGCTTGAGCCACGGCAGCTTTCGTGGTGTCGATCGATATCGGAATTTCTCCCAACTGCTCCCGAATGCCAATGATTACCGGCATCACCCGATCGAGTTCTTCTTGCAAACTCACCGGAGTTGCCCCTGGTCGGGCAGATTCGCCACCAATATCTAAAATATCTGCGCCAGCTTTCACCAGCCGCAAAGCTTGGGCACAAGCCCGCGCAGCGGTGGCATATCTGCCGCCATCACTAAAACTGTCAGGAGTGACATTCAACACTCCCATTAGGTAAGTGCGGCTGCCCCAAATAAAATGCGGAATTTGAGGCTGTGACTGAGATAATGGCTGGGGGGCGATCGCCCCACTGACTTCTGTAGGAAACACGGTTTAACGATAATTGGTAAATTGTAAAGCTACAGGTAAGTCCTCTTGTTTCAGGCGCTGAATTACGGTTTGTAGTTCATCTTTATCTTTCGCTGTAACCCGCACTACGTCGCCTTGAATAGAGGCTTGAATTTTTTTGAATTCGTCCCGAATCAGCTTGCTAATTTGCTTGCCGATTTCTTGGGAAATACCTTTGCGCAGAGTAATCTCTTGACGGATGCGGTTGCCACTGGCCGATTCGATATTGCCATAATCAAAAATCTTTAGTGCTAGGCCGCGCTTAACTGCTTTGGACTGAATGATGTCATGGACAGCAGTGAGGGTCATTTCACTGGCAGTTTCGACCTTGATGCTAGTTTCACCCAACTCCAAAGTGGTTTTGGTGTCTTTGAGATCGTAGCGGCTGCTGATGTCGCGGGTAGCCTGATCGATCGCGTTGACTAGCTCTTGCCGATCGAAGTCGCTGACCACATCAAATGAATAACTAGAAGCCATAATGTATATCCTCCAAATACTCTATCCTAGGGCACTTGTGATGCTGATGATCATCAGGGTAGCGGTGGCAAATGAGCCAATGCCAAACATCAAAGACCGCCCGATTGGGAAGTTGATGATGTAAAAAACTGAGAATAGCAATCTAGCGACCACAAAAGCAATGGCTAAGTTAGCAGCATAAGCTGAATCTTGCTTGGTGAGATAGGCCATCAGAGCCGCAGCAGCAAAGGTGCTAAAGGTTTCAAAGGAGTTTTGGTGTGCCCAGGTAGCTCGTTTGGCGTAGTCTGGCAATTTATCGAAAGTGGAACGGGGAGCGCCCATGTCGTAGCCCGCCTGAAAGCGACCAACAACCACCAATAGGTATGGGAAGTAAATGAGAGCGGCGGCAAAGCCGATCGAACCTAATAAAACAGCGGGAGTGGGCAGGTTAAGAAAATTCACGATATTGTTAGAGTGGAAGCTAGATTCTATTGGCTAATAGTCCAGCGTTGCTCCAGAGAGTGCTGCTGAAACTAAATGAGCAGCTCTATTCTACCGAATTTTCGTGGCTCTGCCCGGAGGGGATGCTGGTAAATGACTCAAAATTCTCTCGCAGACAGAAAAAAAAGATATTTTCAGCTCAGTTCGCAAATTGCCCAATTGAATAATGCTCAACTGCTTGCTCTATTTAATGACCACGAGCCAAGGATGGGCTGGGGGATGAATCACACTATTCAAGTAGGTGAAGCTGCGGTGTTTGTTAAGCGAGTACCAATCACTGATCTGGAATACCACAATCTGTTTTCTACCAAAAACCTGTATGATTTACCGACTTACTACAATTATGGCATAGGCTCAGCGGGCTTTAATGTATTTCGAGAATTGATGGCTCATCTGAAAACTACTCATTGGGTGTTGGATGGCGCGATCGATACTTTTCCGTTGATGTATCATTACCGGATCATGCCCTTCTCGGGCTGGCGAGTAGATGTGGATATGGCGCAGCATCAAAAATATGTGGAATATTGGGGAAACAATGCCAATATTGGAAATTATGTGCTGGGCAGAACCAAGGCTAACTATGAATTAGTGCTGTTCTTAGAATATGTGCCTTATGTGTTGGCTACTTGGCTACCAGAGCATTCTGGGCAATGTGAACAACCTTTGACAGATTTATTTAAAACCATTGATTTTTTAAGGAAGCAGGGAGTAGTTCACTTTGATGCCCATTTTAACAATGTGCTCACCGATGGTGATCGAGCTTATTTGACTGATTTTGGCTTAGTGCTCGATCGAAGTTTTTTGTTAACTAAAAAAGAAGAGGATTTCTTTACTGAGCATCTTTTTTATGACTATGGCGTAATTATATTTAGTCTGGGTGCGGTGGTCAGCTCATTGTATGGTTTATGTCCAGAACCCGATCGGCTAAAAATCAAACAAAAATACAGCATAGCTGAAGACTTCAAACCTCACGAAATAAGATCTGTATTGCTGAATAACATTGAGCAAATAAGTATGGATGGGATGATAAAACTAGATAGTACTTACGTTTCAGCAATGGTCAAATATTGCAACATGATTGCTGTGCTGCAAGATTTTTTCATTCACATGGGGGAAAATCAACAGAAAAATACCGGATTTCCTGGTGCCAAATTACAAAAGCTGCTGCAAGCAACGGGTGTTATTGAAGCTGCGAATTGATCTATTATTGGTAGCTGGTTGATTATGGGTGATTTATGACGATCGAAACAATCTCTCTGTCTCGCTGTTTTGGCGGTAACGTGGGCTTTTATCAGCATCAGTCAAAGGTCTGTAATGGGTTGATGAAGTTTGCGGTCTATCAACCGCCCAGTCCAGCAGAGGATCTGCCGGTGCTATATTTCTTGTCAGGGCTGACTTGCACCCCCGAAAATTTTATTACCAAGGCTGGAGCGCAGCAGTTGGCAGCTCAGCATGGATTGTTGTTGGTAATGCCCGATACTAGTCCTCGCAATACTGGTATTGTAAATGAAGATTTGGATGACGATTTGGGCAGCGGAGCGGGGTTTTATGTGGATGCGCTGCAAGAACCCTGGCGACAGCACTACAATATGTATAGCTATATTACTCAAGAATTACCAGCAATAATCAGAGCTAATTTTCCGGTGAGCGATCGACAGGGGATTTTTGGCCACTCTATGGGTGGGCATGGGGCTTTGGTCTGTGGGTTAAAGAATCCGGGAATGTATCGATCGATCTCGGCTTTTGCGCCGATCGTTAATCCGGTCATGAGTCCTTGGGGGCAAAAGGCTTTTAAGAATTATTTAGGGGACGATGAAGCTCTCTGGCTGGGCTATGATGCGACAGAATTAGTCAAGCAGCAGCAGGTGCCTTTTTCAATCTTGATCGATCAAGGCTCGGCAGATCAGTTTTTGGTAGAGCAGTTGATGCCCGATCAGTTTACTCAAGCTTGTGCGAATGCCAATCAACTTCTGAATCTACGAATGCAAGAAGGCTATGATCATAGCTACTATTTTATTTCCACCTTCATTGCTGATCATCTGCAGTACCATGCTGAACTACTGAGCAGATAATTATCTAGTTGATGTTTTGTCAGAGTAATTGACGATGATTTTTGGTTGAAAGCTAAATTTATCAGAAATCCCTTTAAAATTAGAAGCGTATAGCAGGAGGATTTATGGATCGATCGAAAATAATTGCTGTGACCACCGGCGCAATCTCACTGGCCTTAGCCATCGCCTACTTGATAGTCGTTCAAATTCTAGATATGCGGGGAGAAATGATACCCGCGCCTCTGATTGAGGCATTATTAAAATTCTAAAGGCGATCGGGGGACAAGCCCCCAACCATCAAACTTAGCGGAAGCCCACAGCAGCTTGCCAAACAAACGCCAAAGCCAAGAAAAATAAAGGAATAATCGGCAATACGTCCACCAAGGGATCAAAGAAAGCATAGGCTTCGGGGAGCTTAGCCAAAATAATTTGAGCAGCCATATTTATAACCTTGTCTGTATAAAAGTTGTCAAAGATCTTATCACAACCACCGCCAGCATTGAAACCAGCAAACAACCGCATCTCTTGCCAACTTTGTTGGAAAATTTGGGCTGGCTCATGGTACAATCCGGAATCCGCCTTAGCTAGATCCGCAGCATCAACAGTCTACTTTCGCCTCTTGGCGTGAGTCTGGCAAATGACCTTGCGGTTTGCGTACCTCAACCGCCAACGGTACAGCAGCGTCCTTTGCCAGACCATCGACCCAAATCTTTCCTTTCCTACTACTTACAATATGTCTTTACCAATCGTTGCTATCATCGGTCGCCCCAACGTGGGCAAATCTGCCTTGGTCAACCGGCTAGCAGGTGCCTTAGACGCGATCGTTCACGACGAAGCAGGTGTAACCCGCGATCGAACTTATCGGCGGGCTTTCTGGGGCGATCGAGAATATACCGTGGTGGATACCGGCGGTTTGGTGTTTGATGACGAAACTGAGTTTTTGCCTCTAATTCGGGAACAGGCTTTTGCGGCACTGAGCGAAGCCAGCGTTGCCATTATGGTAGTCGATGGCCAAATGGGCTGTACTGCTGGAGATGAAGAAATTGCTACCTGGCTGCGCCACCAAAAGTTACCAGTCTTACTGGCCGTCAACAAGTGCGAATCGGAAACCACTGGCTTATTACAATCGGCAGATTTTTGGGGCTTAGGCTTGGGTGAACCCTTTGCAATTTCTAGCATTCACGGTAACGGCACTGGTGAATTGTTAGATGCCATGATTGAAAAGTTGCCAGATACGGTGGATGACGAAGAAGATCCAGAAATTCGGATTGCGATTATTGGGCGGCCAAATGTGGGCAAGTCTAGTTTGCTGAATGCCTTTTTGGGTGAAAATCGATCGATTGTCAGTCCAATTTCGGGGACTACGCGGGATGCGATCGATACTGTCTTAGAAGTAGATGGTAAAAAATATCGTCTGATTGATACTGCGGGTATTCGCAAGAAAAAGAATGTGGACTATGGGCCAGAGTTCTTTGGTATTAACCGGGCATTTAAAGCGATTCGCCGCGCTGATGTGGTGTTGATGGTGCTAGATGCTCTGGACGGGGTGACGGAGCAGGATCAAAAATTGGCTGGCCGGATTATTGAAGAGGGTCGGGCTTGTGTGGTGGTGATGAATAAGTGGGATGCGGTAGAGAAGGATTCTTATACTATTTACGATTACCAAAAAGAAATCGAAACTCGATTGAACTTCACCGACTGGGCGGAGAATATTTTTGTCAGTGCCTTGAATGGTCAGCGGGTAAAGGAGATTTTACCAGTGGTCGATCGGGCGGTGGAGCAACATCGGCGACGGGTGAGTACTGCGGTAATTAACGAGGTACTAGAAGAAGCCGCGAATTGGCATAATCCGCTAGTGATGGCTGGTGGTAAGCAGGGCAAAATTTATTATGGGACTCAGGTAAGTTCTCAGCCGCCGACAATCGCGCTGTTTGTGAATGATCCAGCGCGGTTTAATGATAATTATCGTCGTTATTTGGAGAATCAGTTGCGTCAGCAGTTGGGCTTTAAGGGTACGCCGCTGCGGATTCTGTGGCGCGGTAAGAAGCAGCGGGAGGGTGAGAAGTTGGTTAATCGGGCTACTCGGGTGAAGAGTCCGGTGGGTTCTAAATAGTCAGAATAGGGTTTCTAGTAAAGAAAAAGAACCGGAATGGCACCAGGTTTGGCCAATCATTGCATTCACCCATAATTATTCATTTATTATCCTCATAGAAGAATGATGAAAGTAACATTGACTTGGATTAACATCTCCCTATTCTCTTGTTTAATGCTCCCGGTTCAGACAAGCGCACAATCTCAAAACATTTTGCCTCAAAGCTTTATTGGTTGGTGCCAACAAAAAACCTCATTGCCTACTGTTAACCAGCAATCGATCGATGAACTTTTACGTATAGTTGAAACTACCGACTGTCAAGTAGCTAATACCAAGCTTAATAACTTAACCGAGATTTCTCTTTCTACACCAACAGATTTACGAATTTTGCCTGAATTTAAGAATTTAAAAAATCTGAGTGTATCTGTTTCTGGCGGCGACTTGCAGGCACTAGCTAGATTAAACAACTTAGTAGAGCTAGCTATTAATGACACTGACATTTCTGACTTAGCCCCATTACAAAATTTAGCTAACTTAACTACCCTTGCTTTTCACAATACTAAATTGAGCAGCATTCAGCCGCTAGCCGCCTTGCCGAAATTGAGTGAGCTTAATCTTTCAAATGTCCAAAATGATCAAAATTTTGATTTCAAATCCTTAGCCCAACTAGAAAAACTAAGGCTGCTGAAGGTTTCAACTGAAAATAGTAATGTGCCAGCCCTAATAGCAGATTTACAACAAATAAACAGTCTTGAACTAGAGTTCTATAGTAGCGACAAAGAAATTAATTTTCAACCTTTATCTAAGCTCAAGAAACTTATTAGCCTTAGAGCCAAAGGAATTAACAACAAAAGCCTAAAATCTATTGCTCAGTTGAAAGGCTTAGAGTATCTTGACCTTTCTAATAACAATATCAATGATCTCAATTCATTGCAAGACTTAGTGAACTTGACTAGTCTTGCTCTGGACAGCAGTATGGTTACTAATCTTCAGCCACTAAGAAACCTGCTCAACCTCACTAACTTATCCTTGAATTGGAATGATATTAGTGATATTACCCCATTAGAAAAACTGGTTAACTTAACTGAGCTTCATCTGATTAGTCACAATGTTGAGAATCTATCGACATTAGCGAAAATGACCAAGCTAAAAAAACTTGAAATTCAATCTAGTCGTGCTGGTCGTATTAACCTCAAACCTTTATCAAAACTTACCAGCCTCACTGAATTACATCTAGATCATAGTGAAGTTAAGAATATCCAGCCCCTGGCTAAGCTAAAGAATTTAACTTTTTTGCAATTATCTTGCAACAAAATTAGTGATATCAGTGCTTTGCAGAATTTGAGTAATCTAAAAAAACTGTACCTAGGTAGCTATGGAAATATATATACTCCAAACGGCAACAAAATTAGTAATGTTCAGCCTTTGTCAAAGCTCTATAACTTGGAAGAACTAGAGCTAGATGCCAATACAATTTCAAATATCAAACCTCTAAATCAGTTGCAGAAGTTAACTAAACTCAATTTGCGGGGGAATGGGGTGAGGAATATTACCCCGCTTGCTCAGATGCGTTCGCTGACAGAACTTGACTTGGGTAGCAACCAAATCCAGAATATTACACCCCTACTACAACTAAACAATTTGCAGTGGTTGAACATTGCAAATAATAGAGTTTCTGAGATCCAACAGCTCGGCAATTTGAGCAATTTAGAATATTTGGCTGCTTACGGCAACCCAAACACTAATACAACTTGCCCCATGAAGAAAGGTAGATGTCTTTTCATTAGACCTAGAGGTGGTGCTAGGGGATGATCTAAGCAGGAATAAACTTCATAGAAATGCCATTCATACAGTAGCGCAAGCCAGTAGGCTTAGGGCCGTCTTCAAACACATGTCCCAAATGTCCACCGCAGCGGCGACAATGTACCTCTGTGCGCTTCATCATCAGCTTGCCATCTACCGAAGTGCCGATCGAGTTAGGAATTGGGTCATAAAAACTTGGCCAGCCGGTACCGCTATTAAACTTAGTATCTGAAACAAATAAAGGTAAATCACAACCAGCACAGACAAAAGTACCTTTGCCATATTCTTTATCTAAAATGCTGGTGCCCGGTCTTTCGGTGCCATGTTTGCGCAGCACATTAAACTGCTCTGGAGTCAGGATCTTGCGCCATTCTTCTTCGGTTTTATTGATTTCAAACGATTCGGGTGTAGTTGTCATGGTTGAGGGTTTCCGTAATAAAAAATATGCTCCGCCAGCGGCACCAGCGAAGACTACCGCAGCCGATAGTAAGGTTCGTCTTTCCATCCAGATTATATCCAAAATATTTCTAGCACAGATTTGATCAAGAAAGGCCGTGCTCCTACATAGTCTAGCAATTATTCACGCCAGGAACCTGAGAACTGACGGAGAGACATTCGTCAAACCTTGATCGATCGAGGCCATCACGTTAGACTGAAATAATGAGCGTCTTTGAAATTTGCCAGAACACCCACCTAGAGAGAGTTAGCGATGGTATGGTCGCGCCGATTCTCAGTAACATCACATCATCCAATCGGCTACTAGTGCTAGCTTGGCCGCAGTTGGGCGACTTCGATAGCTTGGAATATGCTTGGTGGTTGCAACAGGAGCCAGATCTATTAAAGGATGTCACGGTAGTAGCGGTGGGCATTGGCGATCGAGCGTCAGGCGAAAAATTCTGTGGTTTTACCGGGTTTGCTGCCGATCGACTGTATATGACCGCAGAACCCAAGCTGCATCAGCAACTAGGACTCTATTCTGGCTTGACTTGGAAGCTGCCGGGACTTTCGGCGGCGCAGAATGCTTGGCTAAATTTAATGGTAATGTGCGCGGGCATTGGTAGCCCAGGGACTTTAAAGGAAGTTTTTAGAGGATACCAAGGCGATCGACAGGCTCCCCAGCTCATTAAACCCCAAGAAACGGTCAAAGCTGCGCCTTTACCCCCCATCCAAGGATCATTCTTTGATGTAGCAGGCGGTAGCGGCTTTCAGCGCCCTTTTGAGTTAGCGACTTTGAGACTGCGAAATATGAGTGAGGTGCTGAGTCATTGGCAAACCTACGTTCCTGACGGTGCTTATTTAACTCAGCGCGGCGGGACTTTTTTGTTTGATGCTCAGGGTGAGTTACTTTACGAGCATCGCGATCGAGGCATTCTAGGCTTTGCGGCAAATATGAGCAGGCCGCTATCTTTCTTATTATCGAAATAAACTATGAGCCGAATTGTTGTTACTACCATTGGTTCCTTGGGCGATCTGCATCCTTTCATCGCCTTGGCGCTGGAGTTGCGCGATCGAGGGCATCAGGTTGTATTTGCCACCGTCATAAACTACCAAGCAAAAATCGAGGCTTTAGGGCTAGAATTTCATAGTATTCGTCCCGATACTATGAACCCCGAAGATCCAGAGATGATGGCACTCATGATGGACTTAAAAAACGGTACAGAGCGGGTGTTACGGGACTATTTACTGGGAAACCTGCGGGATACCTATGCAGATCTGCTAGAGATCGTCAAAACAGCCGATTTTTTGGTGGCTCATGAAGTTATCTACGCCGCACCCCTGTTAGCCGAAGTGCTCAAGTTGCCCTGGGCAAATGCTTTGCTATCTCCGGGTTCCTTTTTTTCAGCCTACGATCCGATGGTTACTCCCATGTATCCAGCTTTAGCTAAGTTGCGAGTATTAGGGCCGGGGGTAAATCGGTGGGTGATAAAACTCGCCAAATTGGTGACTAATTCTTGGGGTGCGCCAGTGCATCAAATGCGCCGGGAATTGGGCTTGAGATCGATCGATAATCCTATTGTAGGTGATAAGTATTCACCGTATTTAGTATTAGCCCTGTTCTCGTCGGTATTAGGGCAACCACAGCCCGACTGGCCTGCAAATGCTTTGATTACTGGTTTTACCCTGTATGACGGCAAAAGAGAACAAGTCATGGCTCCGGCACTTCAAGCATTTTTAGCTGCCGGAGCACCGCCGATCGTCTTTACGCTGGGTTCTGCTGCTGTACTGACTCCAGGGGATTTTTATCATGAAAGTATCCAAGCCGCAAAAATGCTCGATCGCCGTGCCGTATTACTCATCGGCAAAAATTCCCCTCCCGCAAATTTACCACCCAGCATCATGGCCTTAGACTATGCCCCTTATTCGGAAATCTTTCTCCGCGCTTGTGCGATTGTGCATCAAGGCGGTGTGGGTACAATTTCCCAAGGCTTGCGCTCGGGTCGGCCAACTATCGTAATGCCCTATAGTCACGATCAGCCAGACAACGCCGATCGGTTACAGCGCATGGGAGTTTCGCAGACTATTCCCCGCCAAAAATACACGGCAACTCTGGTAGCCAAAGAATTACGAGAACTGTTAGATAATCCTAGCTATGCCACCAAAGCTGCTGAGATTGGCCGCATTGTGCAGCCAGAAAATGGCGTAAAAGTAGCCTGTGATGCGATCGAAAAATTGTTAAATTGATAGATAGGTTTTAGCCAAAATTGCCGCCTGGGTGCGATCGCGTAAATTTAACCGACTCAGCAAATTAGTTACGTGATTTTTGACGGTACCTTCCGAAATATATAGCTGCTGCGCAATCTCTTTATTATTGGCACCTGCCGCAATCAGTTTTAACACCTCTAACTCACGAGGGGTGAGTTCCTGTAGCTCCACCGGTAAAACCACTTCAGCCTCAGTAGCTCTCCCGGCCATCACCTTGGCCATCATCCCCGGAGCCAAATGGGTATAACCTCGATCGACTGCCCGAATTGCCGCTGCAATTTCTTCGGAAGGCGTGTCTTTTAACAAATAACCCTTCGCTCCATGGCCGATCGCCGTCGAAACATAGGCATCATCATCAAAAGTAGTTAAAATCAAAATATTTACCTGGGGGAACCGCTGACAAATTTCCTTGGTGGCCATCACCCCATCCATTACCGGCATCCGAATATCCATCAACACCACATTGGGTTGCAGTGCTGGCACCAAATCGATCGCTACTTGGCCATTTTCGGCTTCCCCTACAATCTGTAAATCGGCTTCTAGCTCCAGCAATGCCTTCAAGCCCTGACGAATCAAATTTTGGTCGTCTACCAATAAAATATTAATCATGTTGGTCATTGCTGTTCCCCTCTCTCTAAAATTTGATCGCCAACAGGAATAATCGCCACAATTTGGCAACCCTGTTGAGGCTCACTGATAACTGCAAATCTGCCCTGTAGAGATAGTACTCGTTCTCGCATCCCTTGCAAGCCAAAGCCGGTCATATTGTTGGTGGGAATAAAGCCTTGGCCGTTATCAATGATCCGCAGCTCTAGCTCTGGGAGTCGATAATAGACTTCGATCCTTACCTCACTGGCTTGGGCATATTTACTAATATTAGTTAGCGCCTCTTGGACAATTCTATAAATCGTGGTGGCGATCGGCGGGGAAATCTGGGGCAGGGCATCCAAATGACAGAATGGTTTGAGGTTGTTAGAAAACTCAAACTCAGCGGCTAATTTTTGGATGGCCGTAGGCAAGTCTTGGTTTTGCAAAGGGTCAGAGCGCATTGCCGACACCGACTGTCGCACATCATTGAGGGCGATCGAACCGAGTCTTTTAGCTTCGGCCAATACTTCCCGCGATTTTTCGGGTTTTACCTGGGAGAGTTTCAGCGCCATTTCTAAATGCAGGTTCAGAGCTGTTAAAGAATGCCCAAGGGAATCATGGATTTCGCGGGCGATGCGGTTGCGCTCTTGTAAACTACCCATTTCTTGAGCTTTAATGGCGTAGCTACGAATTCGCTGGTTGGCTAATGCTAGTTCTTCTTTGGCTTGTTTCTCGGCCACTATCCGATCAACTAGTAACTGCAAACTGAGCAAAATCCCCCCAAACATCACCACAAATCCCCACCTAAAATCGTCCCTTCTTCCGCCAGGGGGAAATGGCCGAGTTGCAAACTGAGAATGGGTATAAGGAATTGCTCTGCTTCGATGGAGTCCACGACGTGGTGGTGAAGATGAATTCACCATAATGATTGATAAGGCAAAGATACCAGCTAAAATCCATAATCGATACTGTCTTCCCAAAATCAGATAACTGCGAAACATCACCACGATAGATAACAATCCAAAAAATGGATTCTTGCCGATTAAAATTACCACCGAAATCAGCATTACTTGGGTGATAATATAGGCAAGCTTAAATAGCAGCTTGCTAGTGGTTGGCAGGCGCAATCCCATGACCGCTAGCAATACCAAAATTCCAATATTGAGCCAAACTGGTTGAGCTGATGCCTCTAATCGATGAGGTGCTACTTCCCAAACCATTACCCCGGCGAAAAAAATCCACTCAATATATAGTAATAGCCGCAGGGGATGACGCATAACCGACCTGATTGATTATCGATGGACTTTGCTTCGGATTCGAGGCAAGATAACTCTTTTACCATAGCTTTATTTGGCTGGGATAGAGCATTACTTTCGTCATACTTTACGAAACAATTGGAGGAGTTCGATCGTGACTTTTGCGCGATGTGGAGCTAGGGGCAAAATTTATATGATGGCAACATCCCAATCAAACACACCCCAATTTAAATCACCGAGTTTTACTATGATGATGATCAACAAATTAGCTAAGTTATTACCTCTTTTGGCAATTGTGGTTGCTGTCCCCACCTTTGCTGCCAACAATTACCATCAGGCTCAGCGCCAACATGTCGGCTATACGCCTGGTTCCATCGGTTTTGGCCAGCATATGGGGCGGCATTTGGCAGGTCTGAATCTCACTGCTGAACAGCAGGCTAAGGTACAGCAGCTACACAACGCTACTAAGGCCAAGATGGATGCAGTATTTACCCCAGAACAACGTCAGAAACTGGCCGAAATCAAAGCACAGCGCCAAGCTAATCAGCCAGCCGCCTGGAACTTAACCGCAGATCAAAAATCTAAGCTCAAGGCGATTCGTCAGGCTAATATGGAGCAAGTACAGGCAATTTTAACTCCAGAACAGCAGGCTCAACTGCGCCAAGGTGGCAAGCCTGATGGTCAGCATTTTGGTAGACCCGGTGGTCACATGGCTCGCCTCAACCAACTCAATTTGACTGCTGATCAAAAGTCTAAACTAGATCAGCTTCGATCGACTACTCAGACTCAACTGGATGCGGTATTGACACCAGCACAACGTCAGCAAGCTAAATTCCGTCAAGAACAATGGCGGGAAATGGGCGATAAGTGGCAGAGCTTGAATTTGACTGCCGACCAGCAGGCTAAGCTGAAAGAAATTCGTCGATCGAGCAAAGCACAATTTGAGGCGATTCTGACTCCTGAGCAACAGCAGCAAGCCAAGCAAAAGCACCATGGCCATGGCGGTCATTGGGTTCATAGCGAACAGCAACAGATGTAATTTAATTTTCTTGGGTAAGCCAATTCGCTAAATAAACCAGCAGACTACAACTCAGTAGTCTGCTGGTTTGTGGAGTCTCACTCATCCCTGATAGCTTCAGTTGTAATGCTCCAAAAGTCAAAAACCCTGTGGCTACAGGGTTTTTGAAAATTTATAAATTCAGTTAGCCGCCTATGGCCTTTTTGCTAAAGCGATCTTGGTAGAACTTCCGGCAGGTCTGAAGCAGGCTCACTTCTTTTGGCCCAATTTGTTGCACCGATCGGTATTCCAAACCAGTAGTGGTTTCACCAGATATTGATTCTAGGCTAATAGCGTAAGGACGAACAACGTTGTCGTAGGTGTCTTCTACCATCATATCTAGCTGGTATGGCTTCACTTGTCCAGAAAAGCAGCTATATTCTGAGTTAGCCAAGAATACTGCTCCTACTGCCACACCACCACGATTCTCAAAAACCACATATTCTCGCCCAGTTTCACCGGGCTGGCTAGATTCACCATACATATAAGTCCCATTAGCTAGGGAACGGCTGTTAGTAGCCACAGCTTCGCTAGGTAATGCAGATTGCAAACCCGAACGATTAGCCAAGGGCTGAGCCTGGGCACTGAGAGTAAAACCGCTGGTCAAAACAGCACTAATTAAGAGGCCAGTTAAGCAGACCTTAGTAGCTGAAAAACAGAACCGAACGACCTGATGGAGCAACATAGCTTTACGCCTGAGACGAATTATTTAAATAAAGTGGGTGAACTTGGAACCGATAATCTTCGGTATCTATGAGTATACCTGAATCTTGGTACCACAGTTATAACTTATTTTTCCGCAAAAACAAGAGCATTTCAGTATAAAAAATAAAGAATCTGGAGTAGTGGGGACATTACCACTTGACTCCAGATTCTGGTGAATTGCGCTATGGATTAGCTAGCCACATAGTCCTGAAAATCGCGGTGACGACGACGGAGCTGAGATAGAGCCTGGTGCTCTAGCTGGCGCACCCGTTCGCGACTGAGATTGAGGATTTGGCCAACTTTAGCCAACGACATTTCCGAATCTCCATCCAAGCCAAAGCGCAGGCTGAGGACTTGGCGCTGTTGCGGCGACAGTTCATTCAAAATACCAGTCAGGTCACGGCGCAAGCTGTCTTGGACTGTATAGCTTTCGGGGGATGGGCTACCATCTTCTAGCAACTCTGAAAGCTCAGTATCTTGGTTATCGCCCACCTTGATATCTAACGATACCGGCTGTCGCGAAATGCTCAAGTATTCCCGAATTTGGGCAGGCTCCAGCTCCAGCACAGCCGCAATTTCTTGCGTGGTAGGGCTACGACCCAAAGACTGGGAGAGTTCGCGCTGGGTTTTCTTGATTTTGTTTAGCTTCTCGGTGATGTGAATGGGCAACCTGATCGATCGCGCCTGTTGAGCGATCGCCCGAGTAATAGCCTGCCGAATCCACCAGTAGGCATAGGTAGAAAATTTATAGCCCCGCGTGGGGTCAAACTTCTCTACACCACGCTCTAAGCCGAGAGAGCCTTCTTGGATAAGATCTAAAAATTCCAAATTACGCTTTTGGTATTTCTTGGCGATCGCTACCACCAGACGCAAATTGGCTTCAATCATGCGCTTCTTAGCGCGTTGACCCAGCAGAAACACCCGTTTTAGAGCCTGCTCATCGATCTGAGCAGCTAACGCCAACTCACTATCTGGCACGGGCTGGCCAGAGTCTTCTTGTAGTTTAATCTGGAGTTCCTGCAGCACCACCATTTGCTGCACCTGTTTGCCCAGAGTAATTTCTTCCTCGTGGCTCAGCAGGGGAACGCGCCCGATTTCGTGAAGATAGCTGCGGATGCTATCGCCGGTGTACTTAGGCTGTTTGTCAGTCATGGTTTTAGGGTTAGGCATAGTTCCAGTACGCTCCTGATCCAACGAGTTTGTCTGATTTCCTGGAGGTAATTCCAGAAGTTAATCTGTACAGTCAAAGAAGTTAACCAAATAAGTCTTAACTAAATTAAGTCTTAACGAAATTAAGTCGATGGGCATATAAGATAACTGGGTGAGGAGCGGTCAAAAGTTGCAAAAGGTCAACAAAGATTAAGACTTATTAACCAAGTCAATAACTTATTTCCAGTCAATTCACAGACCAAAAGCCCAGAACTGACCTGCAACCTAATGCGGATTCCAACAACTGTTCAGCTATTGGTTGCTTATGACATTAACAGAATTTTTTTGTTCCAAAACTTAATTAATTATTAAGCATGGAAAATTCAGTTTACGAGAAACAAACCTTTGGCCGTCAGGCGTTGCAGTTTTTGTAACAGATTGGAGTAAAGGGTGCCCTACCAAAATAAACTTGGCAATAAGCACCACTTAGTCCCATTACAGAAAGCTTGAATACTTGTTTTCTACAGGCAGATTACACCCAATTCCAGAATCCCATAGACCTTGGTTTTTAGTGGGTGGGGTAGAAGTGGGGTTAGCCGAACTTAAATATTAGTAACAAATCTTGCCAAATTTTCTTTGCGCCACTGGTTATCTAGTGCAGAATTAGTGCTGATTTCCCAACAAGTGATCCCCGGCACTCCAAGCTGCGTAATTTTGGTTTGGAGCATTGACCAACTCTCAATTTTTTGGTGGGGAATTTGATAAGCACCGCAGAGAGTGGCAAAATCCACATTTTGGGGAGTGGTAAAAAATTCGGTAAAAGGCGGGTCGAACTGCTGGATTGGTAACATACCAAAAATACCGCCACCATTGTTATTAATCAGCAAAACAGTCAGACTTCCCTGAAATTGCTGGCGGATTAGCAGGCCATTTGTATCATGGAGCAAAGAAAGATCTCCCGTAATTAAGATCCCCGGCTGGTGATGCTGATGTAAAGCCCCCAAAGCCGTAGAAAGCGTGCCATCAATGCCATTGGCACCTCGATTGCCCAAAATGCGGTAGCGCTGCTGGTTGGGTCGCCAAAAGAATTCCATGTCGCGAATCGGCATACTGTTAGCTACCAATATCACTGTCTCTGGGGGTAAAACTTGAGACAGGAGCCAGGGAATTTTGCACTCACAGAGAGTTTCTAGTTTCAGCATGGTGCGATCGATCGCCGCCCGTACCTGTCGATCAAGCTTCAGCCACCGCTCAGTGTAACTATTTGTAGTGGTTAAATTTACCGGCAAGACAGTTTGTAGTCTTTCCGCCAAATCTACCACGGTCGATCGCAGATAGGCAGCATCTAAATGTAGAGCATTAACATTTTGGACAGAGGCTTCCAGAATCCAGGTCTGGGGGCGTACTGTAGCTAACCATTGGCGCAGTTCCTTACTGGTAGGCAGATCCCCCAGTTGCAGCATCACCGTTGGCTGTAACTCGGCTGCTAATGCTGGCTGTCGCAAGATCAGATCATAAGTGGTGACTAATTGATCACTAAAATATTGCCGCAAAGGCGATAACCCCTCCGCCAAAATCGGCCAGCCTAAAGCCAGCGCAATGTCGTTGACGGCTTGAGCATAGGCCAGCGGGTCAGCAG
>JAAFHZ010000028.1 GCA_013297675.1 Synechococcales cyanobacterium bin59.metabat.ball.084
CCATCTCGACCAGTTCTGCTTGGCTCAATTGCTCTAGTTCGGTTGGTGTCATGGGTGCGTGCTCCTTCATTTCCCTAGCTTATCATCGTCAGGGTACTCTCTATCTTTTTTGACCTGAATACTTACGTCGATTGTTATAAGAGCCGTCATATTTAAAAATAGCCAAGAGAACTAAATCTAAACACTTCAAACCTAGTAAAGTTGTTTCGAGCAATACTTTAGGAGGAGCATCATACTTCTTTTTAGCATGAGTTATATCATTACGCACTTTCATGAAAATCAATAAGGCTTTAGATGCCGTTTTACTATTTAGCTCTTTCTTATTTAAGTTTTCAGACATCCTCTGATGATTGCAAAGTTTTCATATTAACAGGTTTTATATAATGTTGTTATCTACCAATATTATTAGAATCGATGATTTACTCAGTTGATATTTGTGCTTTGACGTTATCTTAAGTAAATAAAAGAAGGTGGTGTTTGACCTTAACCAGAAATTTTCTATGGTTTTTATAGGGAATTTTACCGATATTTTGTAATTGACCAACTAAAATTCCTGGATGTATACCTTGAGAATGAGAAAATTGATCAATCGTCTCTTTTGATAAGTGGTGATTGTCTCTCAAAAAAGCTGTTAATAGATCTTGTGGAATCAACCAATTGGCAGCTTGGCTATTGGCTTCATTTTCTATTGGTGTATCTTCGAGATTTTTTAGGTCATCAAGATAGTATCCTTCATGCTCTAACCAGATATGTGCAACCTCATGCATTAAAGTGAACCAAAAATAGTCGATTCGATCGAATCGTAAAGTCATCGCAATTACTGGTCGCTCATTTAACCAAAAAGCCGCGCCATCCAGATAGGTTCTTTGTAAGTGAGGAACTATGACAAAATGCACACCTAAACCCATTAGCATTTCAGGAAGAATTGATATATTAGCTGGATCGGTGTTTAGAGCTAGTATTTCTGGTATCTTGGCCTTAAATTTAGCCCGATCGAAGGCAGGTAAATTTTGCCCAATAGCGATCGATTCGACTCGTTTCAACCAAGCCAACTGAGAGATAGTTTCTGGTCGCTTTTGTTGACTAGTCCGAAAACTCATTTGAAACTGGAGTGCTTCATCGATCGAAGTAACTCCAAAGAAATTTAGTACCTGCTGTTCCAAGCCACTTATGGAGTCTTCTGGATTAATCCAGCCATGTTTTGCCATCTCAGCGATCGGTGCAAATTCATATAATTTGCTTTTGCGTTGAATCTCATCATTTTTTTTTGTAGATCTGGCTAAAAAAAGGCGGTAATTACTCTCCAAATTAGTCCAGAACTCCGCAGATGTCCCAAAAGCACTAGCTAACTCTAATGCAGTTTCTGGAGTAATTTGTTTAGTCCCTTTAATAATTGCACTAATAGTTTGTTCTGGGCGATTAATGATTTCAGATAAATCTTTTTGTGTCCATTCTCTTGCAGCCAGTTCACGACTAATAATTTGTCCTGGCGGAGATACTTTGGCCGGAAGTAGTTTTGTTTTCATTGCTATCCTTTGGTAAGTCTTGCTAGTGGTAGTCTTCGATTTTGTATATTAAAATATATTGTCCCTCTTCATCTGATTCCTCAGTCACAATTAATCGCCATTGGTCGTTCAATCTGAGGGATCTTTCATCACTGCGTTTACCTTTGAGTTTTTCATATCTCAAACTTTTTTGAGCATAGAGATCTTGAGTGTTTAGTGCAGCATCAATAATTGATATGACCTCGAAAAAAGCATCAACTATAGCAGGTTCATACTTCTTTGCTCCTTTAAGTTCGGTATATAATAATTCGAGCTTTTTGGAATGAAATTCCCATCTCATCCTGGTTTCCTCACCTAGTTGGAGCCGATGCACCAAGTAATGGCGTTACTCATCCCAACCATCTTAACTTAAGCAATTCAGTTTTGGGGTGAATCACTGAATTTCATTTTATCATACTCCTGAGTACTTGTATACTATTTCCTGCAGGACTTATTAAGCGTGGGTTAGGGCAGAACTCTCAATGAAAATCATATTTTAATACTGTTCAGAAGTGAGTTTAGAGAGTGAGAGGCAAAATTGGTTCCAAATCTACTTCAGCCCGAGCAATCAGGTTATCTAACTTGCCATCGAACTTCAGGGCAACACATTTTTCTTCCAACACATCAATCAAATTCTTCGTGTTTTGTTAGTAGCCATCTAACTGATCGATCGACTAAAATTTTAGATCAATTTATTACTCAATAAAATGATGAAAGCATTGCAGTTTGTTACCTCCATAGCGATCGCTTCAGTTGCCCTTCAGCCCTTCTCTGGCCTGCAAGCCGCTGAACCAACGATTACCCCACAGCCCATTCAAGTCACACCACCCGTCGCAGATCCCCAAATCGGTTTACTGTTCGATCCCAGAAATCGCCCCGATCCCGGAGACCCACCTAACCTTGCCTACCTAGTAGAAAAAAAATACACCGGTCAATGTAGCGGTAGATCTGAACCCGAAGCGGTTGCCAAATTTTATTCCAAAACCCGTAAACCCGCCCCCGGCCTGCGGGTGATTGTGCGCAATCTCACCTTTGGCTTTGCTGGTGACACTCGCCCCAACACCGATCGAGAATATTACAACGGCGATATTTCTGAAGGCTTCTTGATTAAATATGGCGACCATCACAGCGGTCGCTACCTAGCCGTACAACCGGGCAACAACGAATTCGACTACGTGATTAAGTCTGGCCAAAACATCCTAGAAAGCGGCAAATTTTCGGTCAAGTTCGATCGCAAAATCACCACCGAATATCGTCATAGCACCCCGGTTGTGGAATCTTACTGTGCCTACTATCATCGAGGACGCTGCATTTATCAAACTCGTACTATCTTTAACTGTTATTAGCTAGAGGCACTGGTATAAAACCGCAAGGCAAACCTCCACCATCGATTAGCTATAAACATCAATAGCATCGCGAGGCCGATCGAACTCCCCATACTCCACCAACTCACCCTCCCCAGAAATACTTCAGCGGGCACGGTGGTGATGAAACTTACTGGCACCACAAAAGTAAAAAAGAACCGATAGATCGGCGGATAGGCTACCAGCGGATAGCGACCAGCTTCTAACAAACCACGTAATACTTCTGTAACATTGTAGATTTTCACAAACCAAATGCTGGTGGCTCCCAACATAAACCACAAACTATACAAAATCAAAAAAGCCGAGGTGAGGGGTACGATACCCAACAAATAATTAATTGGTGCTACTCCCATCTTTACCCCCCCATAAACAATCAAGCTTAGTCCTAATAAGACATCTGGCAAACCCCAAGGAGAAATCGATCGAGTAGAAAGCCAAAACTGACTACTGATGGGTTTTAGCAATACAAAATCCAAGGTGCCTTTTTGAATGTGATCGACAATTTTGCTCAAATTCGGACTCAAAAAAGCTGCCGACATTCCCTGAAAGAAAGTAAATACTCCCACCACCACCAGCGCTGCTTCCCAAGACCAACCGGGGAACTGGTAGCCTTTACGGTAGAACAAATAAAGACCAAATAGACTACCGACAAAATTACCAATGCTGGTAATAGTTTCTAGGGCAAAATTCAGTCGATATTCCATCTCAGCGGCGATCGCTGCTGTCCAAAAGCGCCGCACTAACAATAAATATTTGGTGAGCATGAAATTTCCCGCATCCAAAAGTGACCAAAAAACCTGATAGCCAGCAACAAGTGCTGAAAGACTGTTGGTCTTACCATTATGCCAAATCTATTGGCACCATAAGTTATTTATGCGGCATAAGTCTGGGGCAAAACAGTTCTGAACTCCATGCGTCCCCGGCATCGGCTAGCATAAGAGGCGTTGCGATTTTGCTGAAGCCATGTTGTCATTTGAAACCATTTTGGGTCTGCGCTGTTACCTAGAAGCCCGACCCACTGCTACAATCGGCTTTGTCCCCACCATGGGCGCACTGCATCAAGGGCATCGCAGCTTGATCGATCGAGCCAGACAAGAAAACGATCTGGTGGTGGTGAGTATTTTTGTTAACCCTCTGCAATTCGCTCCTGGCGAAGACCTCGATCGATACCCTCGCCAACTGGTCGCCGATCGACAGCTTTGCACTGAAGCTGGTGTAGATGTAATATTTACCCCCACCAGTGAATCTTTAAACTTGGAGAGCGAATTAACTCAAGTTGTTCCACCAGCTAGTTTAACCAATGGCTTATGTGGCCGATCGCGCCCCGGTCATTTTACGGGCGTAGCCACAATTGTCACCAAATTGCTGCAAATTATTCATCCTAGCAACAGCTACTTTGGCCAAAAAGACGCTCAGCAAGTCGCAATTATTCGGAAGTTAGCCCAAGACTTACATTTGCCAGGACGCATTGTGACTTGTCCGATCATCCGGGCAGATAGTGGACTAGCCCTCAGTTCTCGCAATCAATATCTCAGCGCTGAACAACAGGCACAAGCTGCCAATATTTATCGCAGTTTGCAACAGGCTCAAAATTTATTTGTGCAGGGAGAGCGAGTCACCGGTAATTTATTGAATGCTGTGCGATCGACTCTCCAAGATCATCCCGCAATCCAATTAGATTATCTTGAACTAGTGAATCCACAAACCATGGTTCCTCTAGAGAGCATTCAGACTAGTGGACTGTTGGCAATTGCGGCTAAAGTTGGCAACACCCGCCTAATCGATAATATCTTGCTAACTCAGCAGTCGCCAATCATTGCGATCGATGGCCCTGCCGGAGCCGGAAAATCTACGGTCACGAAGTTAGTGGCCAAAGCCCTGGGCTTGCAGTTTCTAGATACCGGTGCTATGTATCGCGCCGTTACCTGGCTAGTTCTTCAAGCTCAGCTACCTCTCGATAGTGCCGCCGAAATCGCCGAGTTAGTTGCTAAATCTAAGATCGAATTACAAGGCGATCGGGTGTTAATTAATAGCCAAGATATCAGCACCGAAATTCGCAGCTTAGAAGTCACTAGTAAAGTTTCGGCGATCGCGGCTTTGGGTGCGGTGAGAACCGCCTTAGTTCAACAACAGCAGTCGATCGGGCGCAATGGCGGTATCGTCGCCGAAGGGCGTGATATGTGCACCCACGTTTTCCCCGATGCCGGAGTGAAAATATTTTTAACGGCTACCGTGGGAGAACGCGCCAGAAGAAGACTGGCTGATCTGCGCGTCACCGGCGAGATGGATATCAGCTTGGCAGAATTGGAAGCGGCGATCACCGAACGCGATCACCTAGATAGCACCAGAGCGATCGCCCCCCTCAAAAAAGCCGCCACCGCCACCGAAATTGTTACTGATGGTATGTCGATCGCACAAGTGGTGGCAGAAATCGTTAATTTGTATTCTCGCCAGAGAGGGGAATAATCAGGCAAGTTTAGAGGCTAGCGAAAGATAGAGTTAATGATTTCAGTTTCGTCAAAATCAAAGAAATCGTCGTCGTCAGCATACATTTTTTTCAAAGCTGGACCACGTTTGAATTTTTCTACGGTGATCTCTTTTTTTAAAAAAGACTGGACAAAATCATGAATGATTTGCATATTGTCTAAGTTGTTCTCGGCTTCAGCCATTAGCTCTTCGATCGGCTCCACTCCCTGTTTTTTGAGCTGCTGATACTCCTTGAGCATCTGACCGGGCTGGCTTTTCTTCATTTCGCGCATTTCTTTTTGAATGGCGACCTGCTGCTCTTTGAGTAGCTCATTCTCTCGATCGAGCTGCCGACAGCGAATAGTTAAATCATCGGCGTTGGTGAGATCAATTATTTCGCCTACGTCATACTGCTTTTCAATTTCTAATAACCTTGCCAAATCACCGCGCTGGTAAGCAGCGTTGACCTCTTTCATCACCTCTTCGTAGTCGGCTTTCTTAGCTTCATCTGGCAGCTTATCGGGGTGAAACACCGATGCTAGCCGCAGAAAAGTCTGGCGAATTTTGCGGGTTTCCTCTCGATCGGGTTTGTCTGTTTCGGGTTCATCATCTTCGGTGTCAAAATAATTACCAAAGCCTTTACCGCGAGAGCCGCTGTCAGATTCTTCTTCTTCCGGTTCGTCTCTGGAATTGGGATCTAGGCCCAATAGCTCTTCTAAAAAGCTCCGAGGTCTACGTTTGGGGTTGATGCTAATCGCTTGGCTAGATTGCAAATAAAAATATACTTCTTCCACCATTTTGGTAGTGTTTTTACCCATTTTGCGAGTCTCAAAAATCTGAGTAAATATTTTATGGATTTCTTGATCTAACACCTGGATCTGGCTCATGAACACACTGCCGCGTGTGATCATTTCTCGTCCGATTTCCTCCACATCACCCAAGAATTTGTCTAATTCCTGGCGTTTCTTACTAATTTTTTTGAGTAGCTTCTCATTTTCTTTTTCTAATCCGGTCAGTCGCAAATGCAGGTCAGTAAGAGCTAGTGTTGGCTCTGGGATAGATGCTGGCACTGTCTTCTGCACTGCTTTTGCCACAGTTTTTGCAGTAGTGCTTTTAGTGCGGACAGATTTTGCGGGTGCTTTGGTGGCAGCTTTTTTAGAAGTAGGAGGCATAAGAAAAAAGAAAAACTTAGCACTCAAGGTAACATCTATCTTCCCTCAAGCCTAGGTAAACGCAATATTCTGTCTTACTTCCTATTTTCTGGATATTTACTAAGTATCCGTCTAGAGATGCACGGTACAGGAGTTGAACCTGTCTGGTACGAATTATGAGCTCGTTGCCTAAACCGCTCGGCCAACCGTGCAAGATATCTTCTAGACATCCTAGCAAAAAAATCGATCGATTGACTTCTCTCTACAAAACTCAGCAAAGAACTCGAACAAACCAATCTCAAAGCACTAAGGTATAATCTGGAGGAATTTCAGTCTATCTTAGTACAAGTGTAACGCTTTAAGGTTCTAGAACAATGCGTATTGCCAACAACATCACCGAACTAATCGGCTCTACGCCTCTAGTTCGTCTTCAGCGTATTCCCCAATCTACTGGCTGCGGGGCCGAAATACTAGTCAAACTAGAAGGCATGAATCCTGCGGCCTCTGTTAAAGATCGGATTGGCATCAACATGATTGTGGCCGCCGAAAAAGAAGGTTTAATTACTCCCGGCAAAACAATATTAGTAGAGCCAACCTCGGGCAATACGGGCATTGCTCTAGCCATGGTGGCAGCCGCCAAAGGATACACGTTAATTTTGACCATGCCCGAAACCATGAGCTTAGAGCGTCGAGCCATGCTCAAAGCCTATGGTGCACAGTTAGAGCTAACTCCTGGTACCGAAGGCATGAGCGGCTGTATTCGCCGCGCTCAAGAAATTGTGGATAAAACTCCTCATGCCTATATGCTTCAGCAGTTTCGCAACCCGGCTAACCCCGAAATCCATCGATTGACTACTGCCGAAGAAATTTGGACAGATACCGCAGGCAAGGTAGATATTTTGGTAGCCGGGGTTGGTACCGGTGGCACGATTACTGGGGTAGGTGAGGTGCTCAAAGCCCGCAAGCCGGGATTTAAAGTAATTGCGGTAGAACCAACCAATAGTCCGGTTCTTTCTGGCGGTAGGCCCGGACCACACAAAATTCAGGGCATTGGAGCGGGCTTTGTGCCCCAGGTCTTAAAAGTAGACCTCATTGATGAAGTCATCACCGTGAGCGACGCTGAGGCGATCGACTATGGCCGCAGACTAGCCCGCGAAGAAGGCTTACTGTCAGGAATTTCCACTGGAGCGGCGCTGTGTGCAGCGATCACAGTGGGCAGCCGTCCCGAAAATCAAGGCAAGCTGATTGTGATGATCCAGCCTAGTTTTGGTGAGCGTTATCTGAGCACGCCACTATTCCAAGACCCTGAAGT
Organism: Synechococcales cyanobacterium bin59.metabat.ball.084; assembly: GCA_013297675.1. Lineage (GTDB taxonomy): Bacteria > Cyanobacteriota > Cyanobacteriia > Cyanobacteriales > Chamaesiphonaceae > JAAFHZ01. Next base: position 7,838 of record JAAFHZ010000028.1, read on the forward strand.
AAAGCTGTAGAAAGATCTGATGGCCACTCATTACCAAACCCTCCAAGTTACTCCTCGTGCCACGGCCAGCGAAATCAAACGCGCCTATCGAGAGCTTGCCAAACAGCATCACCCCGATGTTCAAGGTTCTACTACCGCCACGATCGATCAGATGGTGGCCATTAACGCTGCCTACGAAGTCTTGAATGATCCTGGCCGCAAGCGGGACTATGATCGATCGCTTCAGCAATCTTTGCCACTGAATCTAGAAATCAAAGTGGGCAAAGGCCCGAGTGTCAAGCGCCCTCGCGAACGCGGCGACGTAGATAGTCAAATGGAACAGTGGCTAAACGGAGTCTATGCCCCAATTAACCGCGCGGTAACAGCGATCATCAAGCCTTTTAAAGGTCAAGTTTTGGCGCTCTCCGCCGATCCTTTTGATGACGATTTATTAGGTGCCTTCGAGGCTTATTTATTAGACTGCCAGCGCCATCTCAAAAAAGCCGAAAAAATCTTACATTCTTTTCCGAACCCGGCTAACCTGGCGGGAATCGCTGCCAGTCTTTATCACTGTTTAAATAGATTGAGCGACGCGATCGAAGAGTTAACTCGGTATACGACCTGCTATAACGATGAATATTTATCGAGCGGCCAAGAGCTGCTCAAAATTGCCGCTGAGCTGCAAAAAGATGCCAAGCGCCAGTTCAAAATGATGTCTTAGGTAATTTGGGAGATTTAAGTATGTCTTGGAGTTCGATCGATCAGGTAATTACCAGCATCACCCAACAACCCGCCTGGGATGCCTTTCGCGCTTGGCAAGAAGTGATGGACGCTTGGCCAAGAGTGTTAGAGAGCCTGCAAATACAGTCTGCTGCACAAATTTATCCCCGCACTCGCAGCGGCGATGTATTGCAAGTGGCCACCCACAGTGCTGCTCTAGCAGATCTTTGCACTTGGCAGCGTCGATCGATTCTCAAAACTCTCAATGCCACTCTTACCGATCCTTTAACTGATATCAGATTCAGCACCGGTCGCTGGCAGCTTCCTGCCCCACCGACCCCTACCATTGACCAAGTAGATTACAGTTTGGTCGATCGGGTTTCATGCCCTCAATGCACTGCTTGTACTCCTCAGTGGGAACTAGAGCGCTGGTCGGTCTGCCGGTTTTGCATCGTGGAACATTGGTAAGTGGTGAGCAAAGGATAATGCCATACTTAAAGAATTGAATCTTTCTGTTTCCCTATGCCCGAACCATCCGATTCCACTAACACCCCAACTCCGATGCTGACTAAGCTCTGGCAAAGCTGGGGTGAAAACCTCAAAATCTTGATTGCTGCTGTCATCTTAGCTTTGGTAATTCGCACCTTTGTAGCCGAACCCCGCTTCATTCCCTCAGCTTCAATGGTGCCTACTTTAGAGCTGGGCGATCGACTGGTAGTAGAAAAAATCTCTTATAAACTTCATCCTCCAGCCTATGCTGACATCGTAGTTTTTGCTGTTCCGCCCCAACTACAAGCCGAAGGCTACCAAGCCGACCAAGCTTTTATCAAACGGGCGATCGGGCTACCGGGCGATCGGATTTCTTTAAGAAATGGCCGAGTCTATCGCAATGACATAGCTTTACCTGAACCCTATGTCACCATCACCCCCAAGCCCGAAGATATTAATACCATCACTGTCCCAGCCAATGAAATCTTTGTGATGGGCGACAACCGCAATAACAGTAACGATTCTCGCTATTGGGGTACTCTACCCATGCAAAATCTGATTGGCAAAGCTGTTTGGCGATTTTTTCCCTTAACTCGCTGGGGCAAACTGTGATGATTGAGACCTATCCAATCAGGTGGGTTGTTTTCATCAATGGCTTTTCAACTAGGTAGTATCAGTAATGCTTAATATTTGAGATCATCCGGGGATTCGGATACGATGGGAGCAGAGTTTTATATTTTGTTACCTGCATTTTATCCGTTGACGGGTAAACCTGCACCTCAGAAACGGTTTATGGTTTATATTCTTGGTGCCTGTGTCTTTATTTACTGACGAACAACTGCTGTTTGAACCGCTGAATCCAACGGCGGAGGCGATTCCAGTAATTTATGCTTTTCCGAATACCTATACTGTAGGGATTACCAGTTTGGGGTATCAGGTGGTGTGGGCAAACTTGGCGACCAATCCCTTGTTATCAGTCGTCAGTCGATTGTTAATGGATGGCGGTGAGTATTTGCCCATTAATCCAGAGCTGATGCGGTTTTCACGGCATTGGGAATTAGACTATACGAACATTTTGATATTAGTGTTATAATTTTACTACTTAACAAGAGATTTTAGAAAATTTTCTTTTTCAATCATTTCCGATATCAAATGCTCTTTTTCACAACACTTGTTCCAAATGTATTGTGAGAGTGACCTGAAATCATTTTCATATTCAGACCAGGATTTTCTTTGACAAATATTTTGCAACTTAGTAATTATTTCCTGTGTAATTATCTGATCTAAATCATCTTTTGTTAATGCTGGAATTTCCTTTACAGATTCAAAATTCTTATTAATTAATTCTAAATTTTTAATTAGTCCCAAATCTTCTTGTCCTCTTGAAAGCGAACCTAAACTCAATTTTGTTGGTATACAAGCTCTGGAAAATCCAAAGAGAATATCAGCCGATAAGATAGCATGTCTAATATGAAGACTCCCAATTAAAGCTTTTGTAAATAATTCAATTGATTTTTTGTATTCTTTTTTTATTAGTTCTAATTCTCCTTTAGCTAAATAAATTTCTGCTTGAATTGCGTATTGGTATTTCAGATCAATTCTCACATCTATCACTGGCTCAATCATGGTTTCTGCAAGCTTTAAAATTTTACTTGCTTCATCTATTTTTTCTAATCTAATGTAAGCACGAGCTGCACAACTTAGCCAACCAGCAGATTTTTGTCTAAGTCCTATTTTGGAAGAAAAAAATGCTGCTAAAATTAGATTTTCTGCAGCATTCTGCAAACATTCTATGTCTTCTTTATTGACACAAAAATATAACTCTAAACGACCAACATTTCCTATGATTTCAGAAACTGACAAGGAAGTGAAATAATCTCGCATCCTATAATGCTCTTTTAATCCTTGATCATCAACATATTCTATCAATTTCTCGATATTTTTTTCCACCATAAATTCACGTAGAATACGCCATTTCTTTCTTTTCAAGAATTCTGTGTCACTACCAATCAATTTAAGGTTAATTTCTTCTGACTTATACAAAATAAGTGCTGGAATATAGTCACTATTTTCTACTTGATTTAGTAAAGCCCCAATTTCTATTAAATCAAGTTTCTTTCTGTTAAAATCTAATTTCATCCACAAAAATATACTACTTTTTTGTTTTAGAAATCTCTTGAATTCGTTATGAACTTTTGATAGTATTTCTTCAAGATCATTAAATTCTTCAAGGACTGTTATTTTTTCTTGTATTCCTTGAATTAATTCATTTGTATTTTCGACAATAATATAGTCATTCAAGTGTTCGAGTTGCCTATAAATTTCTTGGTCTAATTCACAGAATGAATTGCTGATTTCGTGAACTTTATGAAATACATTAGATATAGTGGAGTCCAAACCTATTTCATTTTTAATCCAATTTTCAATTGCATTAATAGTAGCTTGGGCAATTCCAACAACAATATTTACATCTACCCACATACCATGAAATGTTTTTTCACTTGTTTGGTCGATTAATGTTATTGATATTCTTCTGAGCGATCCTGTACCTTTTCCAAGATTTAAAACAAATAAATTTTTCAATTCTAATGGGCAACCTAGTCCCAGTAAGACAGCTTTTATGGTACTATCTACAGGAGCATGATTAGAAATTGATATCCATTGTCCTCTGATTTCCTCTTCATCTGTTGAGTGAACTTTTTTAAATCGAAAATCGACAATGGCCTTTGTGACAGGTGATTCTAAAGATATCAAGATTTGTTCGGGGAAGCCAAGTCTGCTAAGAGAATTTATAATTTGCGGATAAACATCTTTTTTTGATTCTTGGAAATGTGAATTACTAAGATTTTTAAATTGACAATTCTCTACCCGAACTTTGCATTTATTATTAATTGTATTTAATAAGTTAGCTTCTTCAATGTTGAAGTATAGCTCATAAATTTCCTCATAAGAAAACTTCGTTTTGCCGTTTCCAGTAAAGTGTGATATAGCTTTTTTGTATGTGGATTCTACTTTTTTTGTATGTTCAAAAGATACATTTTGATTTATTTTAATAAGTTCATTTTGTATCGCAAATTCTGCATCAATTGGATCAATTTGTTCATCCTTTTGATTCTTCTCCAATGACATTAGTATAATATCTAGGGTGTTAGTAAAAACATGGTCTAACTTGCTATCTGGAATGTTAAGACTAGAAAAACGTGAAATGATTCTTTGGATTTGAGGGTGGCGTTGACTTGATACTACAGGGGTGTTACTTTTCAAGTCATGAGATATTTCTTGACACTGTGCTGCCCGCAAAATACTGTTAAGTACGTCTTGATCTAGATTTTTACGTTTGTTGGTAATCTCTTCAAAGTTTTGCCTACCTTTTTTAATGTTGTTTTCGTCTTTCAAATATTTGAAGAGATTCTTCAACTTCGCTTGATTGAAGTCCAGTCTCACAGAAAAATCAATATTTTCTATCTTTATGTTCTCATTTTCGTGTTCTCTTAAAACCTTTTCAATAGTATCAAAAAAAGTGTCTAGTGGTGTTCTACTGATCTTTAGTCCCGCACAAATTTCGGCATTCGTGACCTTAAAAGAACTTTTAAGTTTTTGTAGCTCTCTATACAGATTTATGTAAAGATTTTTTTCTTCAATGTCCATTTTTTCATTGAACTGATTCATCTTTACCTCTAGCATTTTAGCTGATTTCACTGTATTTTTCGGGCAAAATTTTATTTGTCTCGCAAGACATTAGTGTCCTAATTATACAAAATTTTAATTCACTTTGCAAAACTTACTGCATTTATTGTACAGTATTCTTATTGCCTCTGCATAAGCTATTTTTATGTCGACTAAGATATATTATTCTATTCAAAAGGAGCATTTTTTATGCGAAGTGATAAACAAAATTGAAAAATTTTTGTATTTTCAATACAATTTGATTGCGTTTTTGATTGTCAACGACCCATTAATAATTTATGCATTTGGTACTATACGTACAATAAATTATTGCATTTATAAAGACTGAGAGTTTATACTATTGCTCAGTAGAGATGTGTGAAGCATATCTAGAAAAAAATATCTTCAAGACCGTTGTTCAGACGGCTTTGAAGATAGAACTCGAATCGATCTAGTCCATCGATCCAATCACGAAATCTACGATTGACTTAAGAAAAGTCAAACCGATAGATACCTTCCTAAGAAGGCTTTTGACGGCGGTTGCAGTCGTAAGGGATTTCCTCCTTGACGGACATCACAACTTTGTACTATGCCACTTTCTGTGGCTTATATTCTGTTGTCTGCTACACAGAAAAGCTCATTCGGTATGCTGGGAATTTATCACGGCTCTGAATTAGATGAAGTGGATTGCCGATAAGAACTCTCTAGGCAGGGATTTTCGACACCAAACTTGGTCTGAAGTTATTGTTCTTGGAGTTTATCTCAATGCTTAAAGTTGATAGAGAAAACAGGAATTTGTCAGAATCCACAGTAAAAAGCAATCAAGATGCCACAGCATCCTATCAAGATAGGCTAAATACTGATGATTTTGAGCATGAGCCGGTCTTTAAAGAGTCCGGTATCTCACATGAAACAGCACAAAGCCATTTTACCATTCAGCAACATCAGCGAATAGAGATTGCGAAGAAAATCGCTGATGATTGGGGAAGCAAGCCACAGTCGTCAATCTGTGTGGCGATCCTTGATTACCTTCTGGATATTGACACCGCTACTTCGGCTCATATTACCTATAGCTTGTTACAAGAATCAGTAAAGAAGTCCGAGCAAGCTGCTAATGAAGATCGAGATTTATGGATAGCAATACAATACCTATGTGGTGAACGAGTGCATTTGCTGGATGCCAGGTTTGAGCTGGTTGATAATAATGTTCGCTTTCCAATATCTAATGCCCTGTTAAATGATGCTCGTGAGACAGGAAAATTGGCTCATCCAGAAAGCAATAAATTAATTAGTGATTTCGAAGATAAGGTCTTCATTTATTTTCAGCCGAGTTCTTTGGTTCAGAGTATTTCTGCTTGAGAGGAATGAGTAAAGACATCAAAGATAATTTACGTAGGCTTCAAGAACTAGAAAGTTTTATACCAGAACTTGCTGGATTTCCATCAAGGATATTGGCAGTAAACTATGAGAAATTTATTCAGGTATTGTATGAAGATATCGATAAAATAATTGGTCTATTACAAGAAAATCCGGAACTGCTTCAGCATGATACAGAAGATAGACTGACTCTAAGTATTGTCAGCAACCTGCGCTGTTTGGGTTACAACGCATCTCATGAGCCAAAGATTGGTGGGCATGTAGATATAGCTGTCAAGAAAAGTAATTTCATGTGGATTGGAGAAGCCAAAATCCATCATGATTATGAATATTTATGGCAGGGGTTTCAGCAGCTTGTGACTAGATATTCAACCGGTGATAACAATCAAAATGATGGTGGATTGCTGATATATATCAAGACTCAGAATACAAAGCAAGTAATTCAAAAATGGCAAGAGCATCTCACTAGCAAAAACTTACCTAATTATTCTATTCAGCCATGTGAAGTCAGAAATCTTTGTTTTTTCTCTATTCATACACATCAAAGATCTGGCTGTGATTTTAAAGTAAGGCATATGCCAGTTATTCTTTATTTTAATCCTCAAGACAAGAGTGGTCTAAAAAGTAGAAAACAGAAATCATGATAAATCGGATACGATGGGGGCAGGTTTACGGTTTATATTCTTGGTGCCTGTGTCTTTATTTACTGACGAACAACTGCTGTTTGAACCGCTGAATCCAACGGCGGAGGCGATTCCGGTAATTTATGCTTTTCCGAATACCTATACTGTAGGGATTACCAGTTTGGGTTATCAGGTGGTGTGGGCAAACTTGGCGACCAATCCCTTGCTATCAGTCAGTCGGCTGTTTATGGATGGTGGTGAATCTTTGCCCTCTCAGCCAGAGCTGATGGGGTTTTCGCTCTCTTGGGAATTGGATTATGTGAATATTTTGACCTTGTTAGAACAGTTGCAGGTGCCCATTCACACGATCGATCGCACTGATAATCATCCCCTAATTTTCGGTGGAGGGCCAGTCTTGACTGCTAACCCCGAGCCGTTTGCAGAGTTCTTTGATGTGGTGTTAGTCGGGGATGGTGAGGAGCTGTTAGGTGAGTTTGTGCGAGTATATAGCGAGGTGCGAGATTTAGATCGATCGCAGCAGCTCCGGCGCTTAGCCCAGGTGCCCGGGGTTTATGTGCCCAGTTTGTATGTAGTGACCTATGCAGGCGAAGAGATTGCCAGTATTCAGCCGATCGACTCCGAGATCCCCGCCACGATTACCAAGCAAACTTACCGGGGGCGACAGCTTTCTGCTTCGACGGTGGTAACTCCCAAAGCGGCTTGGGAAAGCATTTTTATGGTAGAAGTGGTGCGAAGCTGCCCAGAAATGTGTCGGTTTTGCTTGGCGAGTTATTTAACTCTGCCTTTTCGCACTGCTAGCTTGGAAGCATCTTTGATTCCGGAGATCGATCGAGGGCTGCAATTCACTAACCGCCTGGGTCTGTTGGGGGCTTCGGTGACGCAGCATCCCCAGTTTGAGGAGCTGATCGATCGCTTGGCTCTACCCAAATATGATGGGGTGCGGCTGAGTATTTCTTCGGTGCGTACCAATACTGTGACCGAGAAACTGGCTAAAGTTTTGACCCAGCGGGATAGTAAGTCGATTACGATCGCCGTAGAGAGTGGCTCAGCGCGGGTACGAGAGATTGTGAATAAGAAGCTGGCCACTCCAGAGATTGCAGCGGCGGCGGTGAATGCCAAGGCTGGGGGGCTAAGTAGCCTCAAACTCTATGGGATGGTGGGGATTCCGGGGGAAGAAATTGAGGATGTAGAGGCCTCGATCGAAATGATGCTGGGTCTGAAGAAAACTGTGCCGGGATTGAGGTTGACTTGGGGGTGCAGTACTTTCGTGCCCAAGGCACATACGCCGTTTCAGTGGTATGGGGTGCGCAAGGAGGCCGAGAAGCGGTTACAGCTATTGCAGAAGCGGTTGAAGCCTCAGGGTATTGAGTTTCGACCAGAAAGCTATAGTTGGTCGGTAATTCAGGCGCTGATTTCCCGGGGCGATCGGCGGTTAATTAGGGTGCTGGAGCTGACGCGGGAATATGGAGATAGTTTGGGTAGCTACAAACGGGCTTTTAAAGATCTGCGTGGTTCTTTGCCATCGTTAGAATATTATGTGCATGAAGATCGATCGTTGGATGCTGTACTGCCCTGGAGTCATATTTTAGGGACTTTACCGGCAGCTACAATTATTCAACATTATCAAACCAGTAGCAAGATCATGGAAGATCATTAAATTCCAGTAAGAGGCTCACACAATTTCGCCCTGTATTTTTTGAATACAGGGCGAAAAGTCTAGTTAGATACAGAGAATTTATGCTTCTTCTTCCATGCCTTCCCCGTCGCCTTCAGTGGCTTCTGTTTCTCCTGGGGGTACCAAAGCCACAGCTAAGATGGCATCATCAGTATCCAGCTTTTGGACTCTTACCCCAGTAGCCATCCGGGACTGCTGGGAAATAGCATCTACGGCCTGACGAATAATTATTCCTCGGCTAGTGACAATCATCATCTCATCGCCGGGGTTCACCACCCGCAGCGCCGCAATTTGATCGCCCTTCTTACGGAACTTAATCGCCATTACCCCCATCCCGGCGCGTTTTTGTAAGCGGAACTGGCCGACTGGCACCCGTTTACCCAAACCACCAGTAGTAACTACCAGCACCCAAGGCCCAGGGCTGGCTACTTCTTCTATTGCTTCTTCGCCCTCTACTACTTCAGGTTCTAATACTTCTATTCCAGTATCAGCTTCTGACTCAGTAGCCGCAGCGATCGCGTTGACCACCTGAGAAGGCAACACATCCATCCCAATTAATTCATCGCCTTTCTTTAAAGACATCGATCGCACGCCTCTAGTTGCCCGTCCCAAAGGACGTAGCTGTTCATGGTTAGTGCGGAAGTGAATCGACATTCCCATACGGGTACCAACGATCAGACTATCTTCGGCTTTGGCTCGGCGCACCCAGCGCAACTGATCGCCTTCTTCTAGAGAAATTGCAATCAGACCATTGGAGCGAATATTGGCAAAAGCAGCCAGGGCAGTTTTTTTCACAAATCCCTTAGCCGTGAGCATCACCAAATATTCATCGTCGGCAAAGGCATCGACGGGTACTACTGAGGTGATTTTTTCTTCGCGGGGAATCGGCAGCATTTGCACCAAGGGCATCCCCTTGGCAGTGCGGGAAGAAGCCGGAATTTGATAGGCGCGGATGTGGTAGACTACTCCTCGATCGCTAAATAGTAATACGCTGTCGTGGTCACAGCAGGTAATAAAATGCTCTACGGCATCTTCTTCCTTCATGCCTGTGCCTTTTTTGCCCCGGGTGGCGCGGCTTTGAATATTGAAGGTATCCACCGGCATCCGCTTGATGTAGCCCTGCTCGGTAACTAGAATCAGCGCTTTTTCGTTGGCAATTAAATCGATATCTACCAAGTCGCCATCGCTATGCTCAATCACCGTGCGGCGCGGAGTCGCGAAAGCTGCTTTGATTTCAGTAACTTCTGTTTCGATAATTTCTAGCACCCGTTCACGGCGAGCCAAAATATCTTCGAGATCAGTTATTTTCAGTTGTAGCTCATCGTGCTCAAGCTGAATCTTGTCTGCTTCCAACGCGGTCAAGCGGCGGAGCTGCATTTGTAAAATTGCATCAGACTGCACTTCGGACAACTGGAACCGATCGATCATTTCTTGTTTAGCAGTGGCACTGTCTGCCGAACCACGAATTAGCTGAATCATTGCTTCCATATTGGCCAAGGCAATTAGCAAGCCCTGCAACAGATGATCGCGCTCTTGGGCTTTGCGTAGCTCATAGCGAGTCCGGCGCTCGATCGAAGTAATCCGAAAATCTAAAAAGACCGTTAGGAATTTTTTAATAGTTAACAACTGGGGTTCGCCGTCAACGATCGCCAGCATGTTGCAGCCAAAGTTGCTCTGAACAGGAGTTTGCTTATAGAGGTTGTTTAAAACTACCCGAGGATAAGCATCCCGTTTGAGTTCAATGACAATTCGCATTCCATCTCGATCGCTTTCATCCCGGATATCGGAGATGCCCTCTAGGCGCTTCTCATTCACCATTTCGGCGATTCGTTCAATCATCCCGGCCTTGTTGGTTTGGTATGGCAGCTCGGTGATGATAATTGCTTCCCGATCTTGGCGACCAGCGTATTCTAGGGTTTCGATCGAAGCCACCCCGCGCATAACTACAGAACCGCGTCCAGTGGTGTAAGCTTCTTTGATGCCCGATACGCCTAAAATCTGTGCGCCAGTAGGAAAATCTGGGCCGGGGATGTATTGTAGCAACTCCAAATCGGTGATGTCTGGGTTGCGAATTACTGCCATTAAACCATCTACTACTTCACCCAAGTTATGGGGTGGAATATTGGTGGCCATGCCTACGGCAATGCCAGAAGAACCATTGACTAAAAGCTGGGGAATCCGCGCTGGCAATACGGTGGGTTCTTGTTGAGAGCCATCAAAGTTATCGGCAAAGTCTACGGTTTCGCATTCAATATCTTGGAGCAATGCTACGCCGGTTAAAGCCTGTAACCGGGACTCAGTATACCGCATCGCTGCTGGGGGATCGTTGTCGATCGAGCCAAAGTTACCATGGCCGTTAATTAAGGGGCTGCGCATGGAAAAGTCTTGCGCCATGCGGACTAAGGCATCATAAACAGCCGTGTCGCCGTGGGGGTGATATTTACCCAATACTTCCCCGACTACGCGGGCGCATTTCCGAAATGGTCGATCGGCGGTTAGCCCTAACTCGTGCATGGCATACAAAATTCGGCGATGCACTGGCTTCAGGCCGTCGCGGGCATCGGGTAGGGCGCGACCGACGATCACGCTCATGGCGTACTCTAGGTAGGAGCGGGACATCTCTTGTCGTAGGTCTATGGGGGTGATCCGCTCTTCTGATAAAGTCATGGAAATAGCTCCTGTGCCTGCTTCTGGCTCGTACTTATCGGTAGTTCAATTTTATCACAGAACGGCCTGTATGGGTTGGGGGCGCTTATTGTAGTCCAATCGTTAGATCTGTTTTAGCTTGCTGTAAGGCCGCCGCCACTTGACTAGGATCTTTGCCACCAGCCTGAGCCAAATTAGGGCGACCGCCGCCACCGCCACCGCAGATTTTGGCGATTGAACCAATAAACTTCCCAGCCTGTAGACCTTTATCGTTGACCTCTTTACTAAAAGCCGCCACCAAATTCACCTTATCTGGTGCAGGCACCGAAGCCAAAACCACTACTCCGGCTCCCAGCTTTTGGAGTAAGCGTTCAGCCGCAGTTTGCAAAGCCGTCCCATCCACATTACCAAGTTCAGCCACTATCACAGCATAGTTACCGATTTTTTCGGCAGTAGTTAATAGCTGCTCAGATTTTAGGATAGCTAAGTCACCTTGAGCTTGAGTCAACTGTTTAATGTTGGCTTTGAGTTCTTCTTGCAGAGCAGTGACCCGATCGACAATTTCATCGGGCTTGGCCTTAAATCGATCGCCCAACTCCTTCACCACCGTTTCGCGCACATTTAGATAATCCAGAATCGCCGCACCAGCCACCGCCTCGATCCGGCGGATGCCAGCAGCTACTCCGGCCTCCGAGATGATTTTGAAAGCCCCGATTTCGGCGGTGTTATCTACATGAATGCCACCGCAGAGTTCCATGGAAACTCCGCCAAAATCTACTACTCGCACTTCGGCACCATATTTTTCACCGAACATCGCTACCGCACCTTTAGCCTTAGCGGCAGCAATTGGCATTACTGCTACTTCAGCTCCATGGGCAGCAGCTACCCAGCTATTTACCAAGTCTTCGACGGCTTGGACTTCTTTGGCGGTTAATGGCCTGGGACAGTTGAAATCGAAGCGCAGTCGATCGAAGTTCACCAGAGATCCTGCTTGGGAGATCTCCGGATCTACGGCTTGTTTGAGAGCGGCTTGTAGTAAATGGGTAGCGCTGTGGTTGGCTTGGGCGCGGCGACGAGAGTTGCCGTCTACCTGGGCATTTACCTGATCTCCTTGGCGGAGGCTGCCGCGTATGACGGTGCCAAAGTGGATAAAGAAATCAGCTTCTTTTTGCACATCATCGATTTGCACTAACAGGTCTGCGCCTGCGAGGAATCCTCGATCGCCCACTTGACCACCAGATTCGGCGTAGAAGGGCGTGGAATCTAATAATATTTGGACTTTGCTACCGGCTTCCGCCTCTTCGTTAATGGCACCGTTAACTACAATGCCCACGATATTGGAGGTGTGCTGAATTTGCTGGTATCCGAGAAAAATTGTGGGTTTAAGGCTTTTAGCTAATTCAGCGATCGCGCCTCGAACTGTCAAATCAATTTCCTGCACTGCACCACGACCAGTATCGATCTGTTCCTGCATCGCAACTTCGTAACCAGCTTCATCCACCGTCAAGCCTTGCTCTTCGGCAATTTCTTGGGTTAGCTCTAGCGGAAAACCAAAAGTATCATAGAGTTTGAAGGCATCAGCACCAGGAATCACGGTTTGTTGTTGTGATTTAACTGTAGTGATTACTTCAGCCAATAGTTTTTCGCCGCGTTCTAGAGTTTTGAGGAACTGGGCTTCTTCCCGCTGTAGTTCTGACTTGATTTTGACAGCTTGTTCGCGCACGTCTGGGTAAGCTGTTTCAGACATAGCGATCGCGGTTTCAGCCACAGCATCAATGAAAGCACCATTAATACCCAACAATCTGCCATGACGCACCACCCGCCGCACTAAGCGCCGCAGAATATAACCGCGTCCAGTGTTAGAGGCTCTAATACCGTCACTAATCATATGGACTACAGCGCGGACATGATCGCCAATGACTTTTAGAGATACCTTTTGTTCATCGCTAGCAGCAGCATAATCCACCCCAGATGCTGTAGCAGCAGTTTGAATAATCGGAAAAATCAAATCGGTTTCATAGTTATTGGGCACCTGCTGCAAGATCTGCGCCATGCGCTCCAGACCCATGCCAGTATCGATGTTTTTATTTTTGAGGGGGGTGAGCTGACCATCTACATCTCGGTTGTACTGCATAAACACCAAGTTATAAAACTCAATGAAGCGAGTATCATCTTCTAGGTCAATCTGGTCATCGCCCAGTTCAGGATGGAAGTCATAGTAAATTTCCGAGCAGGGGCCGCAAGGACCGGTGGGGCCAGAGACCCAGAAGTTATCATCGGCACCCATGCGTTGGATGCGTTTGGGGTTGACACCGATTTTCTGCTGCCAAATATCAAAGGCTTCGTCGTCTTCTTCGTAAACGCTGACTACTAGGTTGGCGGGGGAGATCCCAAAGGCTTGAGTGGAGATTTCCCAGCCCCATGTGATCGCCTGTTCTTTGAAGTAATCACCAAAGCTAAAGTTGCCCAGCATCTCAAAAAAGGTGTGGTGACGGGCGGTGCGTCCAACGTTTTCAATATCGTTGGTGCGGATGCACTTTTGGGAGGTGGTGGCGCGGGGGTATTCAGAGTTTTTTTGGCCGAGGAAGATGGGTTTGAAGGGCAGCATCCCGGCGATGGTTAGCAATACGGTGGGGTCTTCTGGTACCAAGGAGCCGCTGGCTAAGGGTTGGTGTCCTCGATCGGCGTAGAAGCCCAAGAATTTTTGACGAATTTCAGCACCGCTAAGTTTTGGGGCAGCCATAAGATTGAAACCAGAAGAGATCTACAGATTTTTCATTATATTAGCTGCTGGGGGCGTTCACCAAGTGTTTCCGAAGGAAAATCGCTGCTATCAGACGCTAAAATTGAGTTTCATACAGCAGTCGGTCAATTTATAAACTACCGAATTGCCTTAGAACAAGAAGATGCTGGTCGGCTATTGTACTTAGCAGCACCGCTGGATGTTTATAAGCGTTTCTTTAAATATCCGTTTATTTCAGACTGTAATTCAGCTTAACCAAATTCCCTTGTTGATATATGACACTGAACAGCAGGAGGCTATTCAATGGATAAGATAATTTTGTATCGTGAAATAATTCAGAAGCTATTAACTACTAGAGCTGAATCTCGTTCTCCTCAAGATCCTGTGACTAGTCAGACTGTTTTTGATTTGCAGAATGACCATTATCAAATGGTTAACTTAGGATGGAAGAATGGTAGTACTCGTATTTATGGCTGTGCGATTCATGTGGATATTATTGATGGAAGAATATGGGTTCAACAGGATGGGACGGAAGATGCGATCGCTGATCAATTAGTGGCAAATGGCGTGCCCAAGCAAGATATTGTACTAGCCTATCAGGCTCCTCATGTCAGACAGTATACGGAATTTTCGATCGGATGAATTGTAAATTCTGTCTGGTTGACCATGGCCAGAGAAACCTACTATCGGCGCTGATTTCTTGGCTTCTGATTCACGCAAAAAGCGAGAAAAGTTGGATAAACAAGTTGAATTTTCAAGAGTTAAGATGTTCTCTTTTTGAATTATTTATTTTACTACTGAAAATGTTGTTTAATACCAAAAAGTTTTCTGCACCACTAAGAGTACAGAATTCCATTTACCAGCAATTACTTTGTTGAACTCGCTCCTTACCCATCAACCGGAACAGCAAAGTCTCCGTAGTCAGCGGGAGCTGATGAACAACAACAATCCCCGTTTATAAAACTTGTACTCTAGTTTTTGTGCTAGTTATTTGAAAATAACATCAAGCTGGTTATTGTTTTCATACTGGAAAACTCTTGACAGTCACTTGATATGGAATCATAATCAGTCTTGAGTTTTCGGTCAACTAACAAATTAAGGTTATTGATGTGGGTGTCATTTACATCGGCGATCGGTATGCAGGCAAAACACATCTTGCTTTAGAATTGGCTAACCCAGTACATGAGTGTGTAAAAGTGCTTAGCCCTGGCTATAACGACCTTAAAAGCATTCTTTGCGATCCTGCTACAGGTAGCACGAATCCCACAAGCGTGATGCAGCCTCGCCAAATTGATATTCAGGTGAGGCTTCCTGCTGGAGCCGGGAAGGTTTTGGTTGACTGGATAGATACGCCCGGTGAAATGTGGAGACTGAAGTGGCAACAAGATAATCCGTTGCTCTGGCAGCAGTTCTTGGATGTCATTAAGCAAAGTGAGGGAATTATGCTGGTGCTTTCTCCATATGGAGAGATGATCGGAGCGAATGGTAATCCTGACGATTTTCCCACTTTTCAGCAGTGGTACAAAAGATTTGAGCGCTGGGTGGAATTTTTTAGGGCGTATTGCCCCAATCTCAGGCATTTATTAATTTGTTTGAATAAGGCAGATTTATTTTGTGATGTTAAGCAAGAGAGTGCTAGGTTAGCCTATAATACTGACAGTTACATGATGAATTGGCATCAGCGCCATAATTATATTTTAGATCATTATTTCCGACCAGTTAAGCCTCAGCTAGAGCAATTGAATCGGAGTATTAATGGGTTGTCAGTACGTTGCTTTATA
This sequence comes from Synechococcales cyanobacterium bin59.metabat.ball.084, assembly GCA_013297675.1. Taxonomy (GTDB): domain Bacteria; phylum Cyanobacteriota; class Cyanobacteriia; order Cyanobacteriales; family Chamaesiphonaceae; genus JAAFHZ01. Next base: position 23,558 of record JAAFHZ010000028.1, read on the forward strand.
ACAACTATATATGATCGCTCTTTGTTGGAAATCCCTTGGATATACCTTGGAAGTTTTCTGTCCAATTAACTTAATGAATTTGCAATTTTCAACTGGTTTAGCATCATGGGAAATATTCGCATTATTGGTCCGCGTAGTTCTGGTAAAACCACCTATTTAGCTGCTTTAGCTTATTTGCCAAAAGCATCAGGTGAGAAGTCTTATTTTAAAATTGAGCCTGTTGGTGAAGATGCAAAAAAACTTGCAGCAGAAGCAGAGAATATTATCTGCTTGTCGGAGTCTCTGACTCCTACGGGAGTAAGAACTAAAGATATTTTCTCTCTGCCTGTGTACCAATTCACGATCGACGTCAAGCTGCCATTGCGACAGCCAGAAAGGATTGATTTGGTAGTACGAGATTATCCGGGGGAAATATTTGATGAGTTAGAAGCAGGAAACATTGATGAGGTTCATCAAGCTTTTATGCAAGATTGTTTTATGAGCGATGTGGAAGGGTGTCTGATTTTGCTGAGTAAGTGGGAAGAAGGCAGTGATAGATTTTATAAGCGTGTGTTCAACCAATTTTTAGAGTTGATGGATAATGAGGGGCGTGGGAGTAATCTTAGGATTGCGATCGCGATGAGTAAGTGTGAGCGGGGGGAGTTGTGGCCGGGGCGGATTGAGCCAGAGGTTGATTTGTTTGGTTTGCATTTACCTGATACGAAGGCTTTGTTGGAAAGCCGGATACCAGCTAAAAATTTGGCCTTTTTTGCGGTTTCTACTTTTGGGGTGCTGCGTCGGGATGATCCTCGACCAAATCGCACTGATGAAATGGGGTATGATGGTAAAGTTTCGGTATTGCGTCAACCGAAAATATGGCAACCATATGGCATGATGGCTCCACTTTACTGGCTGAATTCTGGTAAGAGGATTAAACACAATGTTTAAGATAAATTCTATTTTTAACAAGGGTGATGATGGCAAGCCGAAGCAAGCTAATAGTTTGATTCGGATCATTGGCGATCGGGCTTCCGGGAAAACAGCTTATATGGCAGCCTTGGCAAGATGGCCAAATGCCAATGATAGTAGCCCGGTGCAAAGGGTTGTTGCCAACAATGATGATGGGAAAGAATTGATCCGTGCGGCTCAAAATCTTCTAGAGCAAGGCTTAGAACTTGAACAAACTAAACTCAATCCTAACCCTAATGAGATTAAAGATTATGCTATTGGGATCACACTAAAAGATCAGTTTTCCTGGCGAAATATGGCATCAAGTAACAGTGGCCAACTTATTGATTTAAATATTAATTGCAAAGACTATGCAGGTGAGTTTTTCTCGGATTTGTTGAGTTCACAAAATGATCCTGTGCTTGATGCTTATTTTACAGATTGTATTGCGGCTCAGGGTATTGCTTTACTTATTGATGGTACCAGTTACCAAAATGATAAAAAATATGCCAGCGGTTTGACTGCGTTTTTAGATGGAATTGATAATTTTGATCTTGCTGGTGAACAGCGGCGAATTGCTTTTGTGATCACAAAGTCAGAGCAGCCAGAATTGGTCATTAATAGAAATGATTCTAAAAAAGCTTATGATTATGTACATTCAACTCGATTTCCTGAGGTCTACAAAACCTTGAAAAGTTGGCAAGCAAGGGGTACTGGTAAAGTTGATTTCTTTTTAGTATCTTCCTTTGGAACTATTGGATCTCGTGGGATAGAAGGTAATTATCGATTGCTTTCCAGAAGGCAAGGCGGAACACAAGCTGTGATCAAAAAAACTCAGCTATGGCGACCATTCGGTCTTATTGCACCTTTGTACTGGTTATGCACTGGTAATCGACATAAAGATTTAGATAAGGATTAAAATCAATGGCTATTACAATTCATGAATTTAGCACAGGAATTAGACCTGATCGGACTCCTGACGGTGGGTGGGTTTCTCGTGGTTTTACAAGTCGGTTTATGAACAGCACGGTTAATCCAATTCCACATGAAATAGAAAGATCGATCGCTAACTTCGATTTTAGTATTACTGAAGGTACGGCTAAAGATGAACCCGCTTTTATCGGTCGAATTATTGCGAGTCAAGATCAACAGCGATTATGGTCTGTGGTTGCCATAGTTTCACGGGGAAAAGACGAAGTAGGTCGGAGTGCGCCTTTTTTTCGCTATTTTTTTGTGGAGAGTGGATCAGATGAGGATTACATTCCGCATATTTTAGCTTGGTTTGATCAATACAAACGTGAGCATGGTAAGTATCCGATTTTCAACCCGTTTGATCAGAAAACCATAGGAAGTGAGCTGAAAATTGACATCACCCCAAAAAGGTTGCAGATGGAAAGTCGTCTGTTACAAGATCAAGCTCCGATGATTTTCAAGTTCGATGAGTATAGTGCTGCTGCTATACATGAGCTATCTATGGCAAAATTGCGAATGGAAAATCAAGAAAATATTTTACCAGCGTGGGCATTTAATGTTGAGGCCGTAGAAAGGCCAGGGCAGTTTACAGCAATTAGAGCTGCTAGTGACACATCTTATAAGGCATTGTTAAGTACTAAAAAAGCTATAGCTGGAATTCAACCAAGAGTAGTTTTTGATGAAGAGTCTGTGAAAACGGCACTAAAAGGAATTACGAATAGCCCCACAATTAAGGATGAACATTTTCAAGATTTTGTGAAAGCTTTAGCTGATCAAAAAGTTACTGGTCAATGGTCAAGGATATTCAATGGTTTAGGGTCTAAAAATGCACTGGATCGGGGAATATACAATTCTCAAATGATAAAGCTACTGATTCTCCAGTCTGTAGCTATCCCACCTTTAGCACTTGATTATGTAAAATGGCTCGGTAAAAGTGATCAGAAAAGTCGAGAAATTGCAAAAGCTTTTGAAAAAGATTTTTTTTATAAAGTCAGCAGCCTAAGCAATCCTGATTTATTTGAGCAAGTCAAAAATCAACTAGTGGAAGGATTTGGTGTATTCATGATAAGTTTTATGAGTGACAAAGGCTTACTTGAAAATTTATTTAGCAAGGGCACAGTGCATTTTTTGTGGCTTGAACAGTCACAGGGATTTATTAAAGCACTTATCTCTGATCTGGATCTAATGGGGAGTTGCTTTCAATCACCATCTCAGGCTAATTTACAAACTATTCAACCCAACCGAAAAGCAAAAAAAACATCACCTATAGGTTCGACTTTCACCGATACTACTAGTAATGACATAAATCCTCAAGGATCATCAATGGTATTATCTCAAAATATAGCTACTTCTGGTGTTAATCAACCAACTAAAACTCAGAGAGAAGAAGCATATAAAAATGCCGATTTTGCACTGAAAAATGGAGAATGGGAACGCATCCGGTCTGACATTTGGGACTTTTGGAATTCTAGAAAAGATCGCAAATTTCTTAGACCCGAATATTTATATCTTGCTGAATTTTTTGAAAAAAGTGACAGTAAAACAGTCGCTATCATTTTTTATGATGTTGCCCAGGGAAAAATACCAAAACATCTTTACAAAATCCAATCAAATATCTATGGAATGCCTCTTGATACAGACTTGAGCTTCATAGAGAAAGTACAAGAAGTCCAAAATAAACTATTCGTTTCCTTGGTGAGAAGTCCTTTTTTTGATCTCAAGCGATATCCTAAAACACACAACAAACAAAATTTAATTATGAAGATACCCTTCGTTATTTTTATGATGCTGATATCTACAATTTCTGGTGCTATTGGTGGGAGGTATTTTGCATCCCAGTCAAAACCACTTACGGAGACTAAACAGCCTATCACCACTCCTATTAATTCACAACGGAATAAAACTATCCTCGATGATAAAGCTGAACAAATTGGGATTTTAATAAGCTCTCTGTCTCGAAATACTAGCACATTACCACCAATAAAAAGTGGCTGTGGTGATAATGTGACTGATTCATTTTTTAAAAAGGTGGGAATTACCAAGCCAGAAGACGATTTGAAAAACATTTGTGAAATCATCAAAAAATACAAGCAGTATCCTGATTCAGAAGCATTAAAACAGAACATTCAAACATCTGTAAAAGACAATAACATTAAAATAATAGATCAGTGGGAAAAACTCAAAATAAAAATTATAGATCAGCAAAGAAAAATATCTCAATTAAATCCTGGAGATCCACTTCCAAAACAAGAACAGCAAACCAAAATAAATGAAATAAACTTGGATCTCCAGTCAATAGATAAAGTAGATAGAAAAATGATTGACATAAGCCCAGAAATATATAAATTAATAATGGAGCATAGAGAAAAAACTCCAGCAGTAAGGCAACAAAATCCCGGATAGATGGCAAATATGAATAGTTTAATTAGAACTTGGTTGTATTTAGTTTCAGGATTGGTATCTGCTCTTATTGGGTGGAATATTGGGCAAGTATTGCTTACTGATTTTGGTTGGTTGAAGCAAATTCCCGAGCTAATTCTTTTTCCTTCCGTAGCAGTATCTTTGGCTGTTGGTATGTCGGTTACAGAAATATTTGTCAGTAACCCCACTCGTTTTAAGTTGAGTTTACGAACTGCCAAAGAATCCTTAAAATGGGCGATTCCACTAGGGCTATTCTCAGGAATCATTTCTGGTGGCATTTGCCAGATCCTATTTATGCCAGCTTTCCGCATACCTCCTACTATGGTGCGAATCTTTGGCTGGCTCCTAATTGGCGGTTTTGCTGGATTAGCTGAAGGTTTTACTTGGCGACAACGTAGTATAGAAGCTGGTAACAAAGAGCGTGCTGATAATCGTTTGAGGGCAAGTGCCTTTGGTGGATTGGGAGCAAGCTTGATGGCGGCAATTATTTTTGAATTTCTTCGGAAGAGCATTGGCGATCAATTACCAGGGTTACAAAATTTTGAAGACCCGCTGGGTTTTGGTATTTTAGGTCTGTGTCTTGGTTTTGTCTTTAGTTGTACTTCATCACCTAGTTATTTGGTGGCTCTGAGAGCTGGCGGCGGGTTTGAGTTTACCGGCGATGATTATAGCGGTTTAGGGGCAGATGATGATGATCTTTCTGTATCGCCTTCTATCAATCAAGACTCTGAAGGTACAATCAAGTTATCTTTTATCAACAACAGTGAAATGGTAGTAATTGAGGAGGGTTTATCGATTCAATTACCATCTTCTGGCAAGATTCATATTGGTGCCGCAGCTAAATCGCATATCCGTATTCCGGCTTTACCAACTCATGTGGCAGATTTGGAGCTGAAAGGGCGAGAAACTATTTTGCGACCTAACGGCAAATTTTTTGGCGTGATCGAAATCAATGGCCAGAAATTATTTTCTAAAGGTTCAGTTACTTTAAAGCATAACAATGTTATTACTTTTTACACAGTACAAAATAATGCAATTAATCCCAAAAAGTTTTATCGGTTTGTCTACTACAATCGATTTTTGGACCCGCAGGCTTAGCCTATCTATATTGGTTATCGTTACCGGGGCCAGTCCCTGTTGGGCAAAATTACATTCAGTCGAGATAGTAGGTAATCCGAGTGTTAATAATGATCGAGTTACTTTGAGAGTTAAAGCTAAACAAGAAGATGGTAAACCAGTTTTAAGCTTACAAGAAAAAGATTTTAATATTCTTGTTGATGGTCAACCCGTTAAGTTAAATCCCAAAAACTGGAAAAGTTCTAAGGAAGCTATTCCACCCCCCGTATGGATTATCTTCTTACTAGACTATAGTGGTAGTATGCAAGGCCAAGATGTGAAAGGTTCTCCGAAGTTAGACGGAGCAATCAATGCTATCAAGCAATTTACCAAATCTGCTGTCAAACGCGGCGGAGTTACCAATGTATCAATCGTTCCTTTTGGCGAAGGTGAAGCTTGCAATAAACCAGTTACCCCAGTTGAATTAGATCGTTTTTTTCAAGTAAATGATGCGAAAATTGAAAATCAGCTAGATAATCAGCGAGATAACTTTTTCAAAGGTGGTTGGTGTCAGAACACTAATATTTACAATCCTGTGACGGAAGCAGTAAACTTTTTTGCAAATCCAAAAGATCTGCGTTTTCATCCAACAGAGGCAAGTGAGGCTCAAGCGAGAATGACGATAGTACTACTTTCTGATGGATACCACGATATGCCTAACGAACCTGCTGATTTTGAACGCTTGATTAATTTTTTAGCAAAAAATGATACTGTTGTGATCCATACGTTAGGTTATGGTTTAACTCCAGATAAATTAGGGCGGAAAGTAGGATTGAATCGACCAGCTAAACGTAGTGATGTTGAGGCAAATCGGGTTTCTGAGTTAGAATTTGTTGATCAGGAGAAGCTTGCTAAAATTGCTAATGTTACCGGTGGGATAGCTGAATTCTCTCCTGATGCTAAAACGGTATCGGAAAAACTAGATTTATTTTTAAATGCTATACTAGGAGAGTACGAAATAGTCTATAATCAACCTAATCCTGAACGCGGATCGAAACATGATGTCAAAGTTGTTGTCAATAACAATGAAACTGAAGCTATCTCGTCATCTAAAAACTATATTGTCAGCGTATTTGGAAGACCTGTTTCTTTACCAAAACGTTTGACAATGATCTTAGGACTAGTCTTCTTACTAGTTATCGCTGGACTTTTACCATTTTGGCTATGGGGGAAGGAATTAAAAAAAGAGAAATTATAAGTCACAAAATCCATTGGAAAATAGCTAGCTCTAATTCCAATGTTTGATTTGAGAAATACGAGATCAGACTATTTTATGTTCTCTAAAATCAAAAGAATATGCCATAGTTACTTTGCTTTCAGTTTAGCACTTTTCACACCATAATTATGACCAATAAAAAGAAGTCTTTTGATGCATTTGGCTTGCCAATTCTAATTGCATCCATAGCTGGAGTAGCAAGTATTTTATTTCTTATTATAGCCGACCCACAAGACTTTTTCTATATACAAGAAGAAAAATGTCATCAGTTGGAGCCTGAAACAAATATTCCAGGAGCAGATTCATCAGGTAAAATAAAATGTAGTTCTTGGAGATGGAAATTTCGAAGAGCATCTCCAATTTTTTCTAGTTTGTCATCATCATTCGTAGGCAGTGCCTTGACTATTATTTTCTTTGAGATTTTGCTAAAAAGATTTTACGCGGAACAACTTGATAAATCTATTGACAGTCTTTTAGACAAGAAAAGAACAGAGGATAGCATTAGTAAAATAAGTAGATTTTATTCAACAGCAGATAAATATCACCAAGAGATATGGAATAGTATAGAAATCAAAGATAAAAATCCTGGTAGCAAAGCAGCTAAAATAGATGCTATAGAGATCCATCACAGCGTTTATTTCTTAGCAACTGACAAACTAGACCTGTTACAAAAGCGAGTACAAAATGGGTGGAAGATAAGGCTTCTCGTAACATATTTAGATCAGTCAACAAAAGATAATGTGGATAAGTTGAGAAAAATTTTACAATATGAAATAGGAGATACAGATCAAAAAAAAGAAGGTTTTGGTTATCTTGAGATTAGGCACTATCAGAACGTGCCTGGCCCCCCATTTTTTTACTTTAATTACCATGACGAAACAAACGAATCATCTACATCTATAGTCCGTGAATCGATTTTATTTTCTTTGTTTTGTGCTGCCGAAAATTATTCCGTTACACCTGGATTTTCTATCACAGACCCAAGCGTGAAGCAGCAGTTTAATGAATGCTTTGAAAAGCTATGGGATGAAGCGAGAGATGATAAGATAATTCTATCGTACCGGGAAGGATCTACAACTACTAACACATAGCTTTTTTAAATGTTAAAAACACCATGGCTAAATACACGCTCTATCTAAACAAAGATGATATAGTCTATGCAACTTATGAACTAGAATTAGGAGTGCAAGAACGCAATAACCCTATTACCATTTTCACGCCGCAAAAGCGACAAGAAATGCGACATAGTTTAGAGAACAAGAGTGAGTGTAGAATTAACGATGGAAAATTAGATTATATGATAAAATCATGGCTATTAGACATTCAAGAAGATTATCGAGAGACTTTTTTAGCTTTAGAATTGCCTTCACTTTTATTGGATAATATTAGCAGATTGCAAGAACAAGGGTATCAAAACATACCGGAAATCCGTCCCCCCAATATTATCGATATTGAGCCGATGTTGGGAATGGCACCACTCTTAAACTTTTGTTAAGCTTACAAAAGAATTAAAACTTCACGTCAGATAGATCTAAAATAGAATTTATACAAAGACAAAACTATTATGCTGAACGTTGAAATTAGGCCACATCGAGATTTTCTATCTGCTGAAACCGACGAGCAAAAATTGTTTGTCATGTTAAAACTCCAGCCCGCTCAAGAAGTCTCATTGACAAAGCCCAGTACCGCCTTCGCCTTTATCATTGATACTAGCGGCTCAATGTACGAAAGTGTCGGTAACACCACCAAAATTGATATCGCAATTGAATCATTACTTTCATTGATCAGATCAGGCAGATTAGATCAAAACGATAGCGTGGCAATCATTCAATTTGATGATGAAGCCTCCGTTTTGATTCCCCTCACCCCTGCCACCGAAATCACCAAATTAGAAATTGCCATTTCTAGCTTAAGGAGCTACTCCGGTGGCACTTGCATTGCTAAAGGATTGCACCAAGCCCTAAATCTGTTGCAACCTATGGATATGACAGTGCTAAGAACCCTGCTCTTCACCGATGGTGAAACCATCGATGAAGATGAATGTCGTGAACTTGTGAAAGAATTTGCTGCCAACAACATACCCATCACCGCTCTCGGAGTAGGAGACTACAACGAAGATCTACTTATTAACCTCAGTGACACTACCGGTGGGACACTTGCCCACGTTGTTACCGGTGCTCCTACTGGCAATCAACTATCGATCGCTGATTTGCCACAGGCACTCCTAGAAAATTTTGCCCAAGCCCAACAAGAAGTGATCACCAACCTTTGCATGACAATCAAAACTGTAGAGGGAGTTAAACTAAGCAAGATCGTTCGAGCATATCCTACCCAAGCAGAATTCATCCTCGATCGAGAACCCTACCCGATCGGCAACGCTGCCGCCAATGATGAAACCATCTTTGCCATAGAATTCACCATCAAAGATCGACCCGCCGCCAAAGTCAGAATCGCTCAACTCAGCCTTACTTACGATGTGCCGGGACAAAACAGACGAGGGGAACTGCCGCCCCAAAACCTGATAGCACAATTTGTGATTGGCCAAGCTGCCGCACAAGTCGATCGAGAAGTAATGGGTTATGTTCAGCAATGTAATATATCCCAATTAGTTAATGAGGCTACCCGGATTGCAGAGCAAAACCCTCAAAAAGCGGAAGAATTACTTGAAACCGCCCGCCGTATGACCGTCCGAATTGGCAATGATGCCATGACAACCTCCTTAGAAAATGCTCAAACCGAACTGCGTAAAACCCGTCGCTTATCTTCAGATATGCGAAAAACAGTCAAAATGGGTTCCAAAGGCAAAACCGTTAAAATGGAAACAGAAAGCAACAACGAGCTTTCAGACGAAAAGATCCGCGAAATGACCGGAACCTAACAACCTATATCACAACAACCTGGAGACTTCTAATGATTTCTTGTCACGAATGTGGATACGATAATCCAGCCCCCGCCGAATTCTGCGAAATTTGCGGCATTGAACTTGCTGTCACACCAACTGCGGCTAAATCTACGCCTGCTGTTACCTCACGAGCACCATTAGAGCAGAATGATTCTTTAGCGCCTCCTCAATGGAGTTCACCAACGCCAGTTGTGGCACCAGAGATATTAGAGCAACCTGCTGCTCCAATTAGTTTTAGTAACTCTCCTATAATAGGGACTCCTAAATTAATTGCAAAACAAGCTGGAGCAGTTATCCCTGAATTCACTTTAGATAAATCAAGCTTATTAGTGGGTATTTTCGATCCTGATAGCGGCCCAGTAGAAATTGATTTAGATAGTTTTGCTGGCAGTGATACAGTCTCTCGACAACATGCAGAAATTTATTTGGAAGCTGGGGAATGGAAAGTTAAGGATTTAACCTCTACCAATGGAGTATTTATTAAGAAGTCTAGCCAACAGCGTTTTGGTGGAAAAATTGTTTCCCCACAGTTGCTAGAAGATGGCGATGAGGTGGCCTTTGCCAAAATACAATTTACTTTCAGAACATCATAAATTCCGTGCGATTAGAACTTAATACATGAACTTTTAAATGATTGTCAGTCCTCATTACTTTTGATATTGATGGCACATCTATTTGATAACAACGCTAATAGCATGGAAATATATACATTTGAAATAAATAGGCATAGCTAAGGTTTATATTCTCTGAAATCAGCTAAAGTACAACATTATGAACAAAGTCCTAGATCAAGAAGAATTTGAATTTGTTATCCAAACTGGACAAAAGATTCTTCTCGAAGATTTTCAAGTAGAGATTGAATCATCTATTTGTCAAATCTCAGATGTATATTATTTCCAGGTTTCTTTCTACTCTCAACAAGCTGAAAGAGACAACCCTCACCCCAACCTGCAAAAAGGGTTATTAAGAGTTGGCTCATTAGATGGTGCGTTACACCGCGAGTTGGAAATCAGAGATAAGCTTGGCGATTACAAAATGCTATCTAAAGCATTGTTTTATACCAAGAGTGAAAAAGTCTTTGTTTCATCCCAATTACCATCATCTATAAGTGCCTTAGATGAGTTAAGCACCGAGTTAAGCTTTCAAGATATTCCTTATAAGTTATTGACCCATATAAAAATTCTTGAGCTGTCAAATGAATTAATTGAATTAGTTAGCGAAAAAGAACCTCTTCAGAATGAAGAAAGTGAATTCCTTGAAGAAGAGTACTATCAAGAAGATGAAAGCTTATATCAATCTATTGGGAAAAAGATTTTATTTTTAAGCGATCTTCCTAGTAGTGGTCACACATTAGAAACTTGGCTCAAGAATGCTCCCTATTCTGTAGAAGAAGTCTTATCAGTTTGTAGTCAACTGTGCCAGGTTTGCAATTATATTTCAAAGCATAAATATTACTTTGTAGATATTCTGCCTCAGTTTGTCCAGATAGGTACTTCTATTCAGATTTTCGATCTAACCAGAACTTTGGGTGAAGGGACTTCTTTATCTGATTACATTGTGATGGATTATAGTGCGCCCGAGATTTCTTACCACCCTGATTTAATCGTTGATGAATATCTAATTACTTATACGATCGGATGTTTATTATATCAGGGGATATATGGAAAAACACCCATTAGCAATAGTAATGAATTATGGGATATTGAAAAGATTCCCGGAATTTTTCAAATTCTAAAAATATGTCTTTCACCCAATCCTGAAGAGCGATTTCCTCTTACCCAACTAGTCAAAATACTCGTAGAAGCACGAAAACAACAGACAATTCGTAAAATCACTTGGAATATTGCGACTAAATCTACCATGGGTTTATCATTGAATCGCCTGCAAAATGAAGACAATTTTAGTGTGAAGCAACAACATGATTGTTCTGGAAACTCAATTTTATTAGCCGTTGTCGCTGATGGTATGGGAGGGTTAGCAAAGGGGGAAGTTGCCAGTAAAATAGTAGCTGATACATTCACTCAATCAAATATTCCTGACAAATTTTCTGAAGCTATAGAACGAAATAAATGGCTGTTATCACTTGTGGAAACTGCAAATATCGAAGTGGTTAAAGCAATTAGTGGTGATGGTGGAACAACCCTCAGTAGTATTATGGCTTGGAATGATGAACTAAGTCTTGCTCATGTTGGAGATAGCCGAATTTATCTGTTACGAGACGGGATGGTTTGCCAACTGAGTGAAGATCATTCAATGGTAGCCATGCTATTGGCAAATGGAACGATTTCTTATGAAGAAAGTCTAGAGCACCCAAATAAAAATGTTTTGTCAAAATCATTAGGGTCACTCAAAATACTCAGAGATGACTATATACAAACACTAGATCGATTCTTTACTAATTCCACTATGACTCTGAGGGATAAAGATGTAATAATTATCTGTTCTGATGGAGCATGGGATTTACTACCAGCTTCTGAATTAGTGGAAATTTTTAATGATCAAAATAGCCTTCAACAATCGGTTAATACGGCTATTGATAAAGTCATTAAAAAAGGTGCTCATGACAACGCTACAATTGTCGCTTTAGAATGCCATATTCAGAGAGGTTGTTAAAATCATGACAATACAATGCCCTACCTGTTTGGGTAATAATCCTGATGGCTCAATTAGTTGCCTGAGTTGTGGAGAACAGTTATCTGTCAGTGTTACTGGTAGCCATTTGCCACCAAATACAACTCTAAATAATGGTCAATACCAAATCATAAAAACCTTAGGAGAAGGTGGTTTTGGTATAACTTATAAAGGGATGGATCTAAGTAATGGAAATATCGAAGTTGCCATTAAAGAGCTTTGGCCAGAGAGAAGTAATAGAAATAGCCAAAAGTCAATTGAGTGGCCATTATTAATTTCGCCACAGGAAAAACGCAATCAAATTGATAGTTTTCAAAAAGAAGCCGAGAATATTTCTAAATGTATCCACCCCAGTATTGTTAAAGTATTTAATTATTTCACTGAGAATAATACTGCTTATATTATCATGGAATTTATTAAAGGCCAGCCCCTATCAGAAATCCAAAAAAATGCCGGTGGTAAATTAAGTGAAGCGACCATCAAAAAATATTTTCTTCATGTTGCCGAAGCTTTAAAAGTAGTCCATGCTGCCAATTTGCTTCATCGTGATATCAAGCCAGATAATATTATTGTTAATGACAGTGACCGGGCAATTCTTATCGATTTTGGTAATGCCAGAGGATACATCGCAGGTGTTACCAATAATATGACAAGAAATTTAACACCAGGATATGCTCCCTTAGAACAATATATTACAACTGGTAAGCGTGGTCCTAGCACCGATTTTTATGCTGTCTGTGCTTCAATGTACCATCTATTGACTGGTGTGATACCGCCAGAGCCAGCAGCTTTAAGCGCTGGTTGGGCAAATCTTATCCTTCCCAGTCAAATATTACCTAGTGTCGATCGCTTACTCGAACAAATTATTATGAGTGGGTTGAAAGAAAAAGCTGAGGAAAGATTTCAGACAGCCGATGAACTAATCGAAGCACTAAAAGGGCGATTTATTTCTCCACTACTAAAAAAAGCTCAAGATTTAGTCAAGCAAAATCGTTTTGGTGATGCTATCTCTGCATATGAGAAATGTCTTGTGGCAGAGCCAAACAATGATTTAGCTATTGTTGAAATGGCTATAGTAATGCTTCACAATAATGATCCTCGCACCGAAGCTACTGCTCAACAAGCTGTCAAGATCGCACCGGAAGATGGGCGAGGACAAGGTATACTCGGTTTGATTGAGTGTCGTCAAAGCAATTGGTTGACGGCACTAAAACATTTAAAAGAAGCTGAGCAGTACGCACCACAAGAGCCGTGGATACAAGCAAATCTGGCTTGGGCAGAAGCAAAAACAGGTGATTGGAATAATGCTTATCAAAGAGTATGTCGAGTTCAGCCGCTAGCCCCAGATGAAGTTTTTATAGGAACACTAAAATCTTGGATTGCAGCTAACCAGCAAAACTGGAAAATGGCCATTAAAGATGCCCAAGCGACCATTAAAAGTTCTTCATTATCTACTCAATCTAACAGTCAAATGCATCAAGATTGTGCATATTCATGCTTGCTTTTTGCACTTGAAAATTTTATTAATAACCCCCTTACACCCTATGCTAACAAATGCTTACAAGAATTTTTAAGTACTGTACCAACCAGCAGCTTTGCCCAAGGGTTCAAAGGCTATCGGCAAGCTCAGTTTCAACGTTGGGCTGAAGCAGAAGTTTCTTTGAAAAATATTTCTAATGTATCTAGCCAGTGGGTATTAACAAACTTGGCTATCAGTCAAGAACAACAAGGGAAAACCACAGAAGCCTTCATGACATATGATAAAATATCCCGTCAATTTAGAGAAAATTCATTTGCCTTGTTTCGCATGGGAACAATATGCGCCCAAAAAGCTGATTGGTCAACAGCCCAAAAATATTTGGAAGAATCAGTTAAATTAAATGACTCATTTCCTGAAACATATCATAATCTAGGGTGGGTTTTATCCAACATAAAAACCGCTGATGGACAAGCTGAAAATCCTCGTCAGATTCTAGAGTCTTACAGAAAAGCTGTGGATTTATATCTGCGACAAAAAAGGTCATTAGATGCTCAGCAAATAAAAGCTGCCTTTGACGCGATCGATATTACCCTATAAATATCATTTTATCTTTAGCCGCAGACTGTTTTCTCGTTGGGGTCGAGCCTAACTTTATATATTTCCCATTGCTGACTACTATCATTCCATTTCAAATGGAAGCGAAGAAATAATCCAGAAAGCTTGTTGCTTTTCAGCTTGCAACTTGCCCTGAGCCGGATTTCAGCATTATATTCTGATTTCTCCACCACATCTAAACTGTTAATATTGATACCATTTAAGCCATCATAAAAATCAGTAAAAGAGTTATAGCCATTAGGGTGTACTGTTCGATTATCTCGCAAATCGATCGGTAATCTATTCCAAGCCGATTTGTAATCTCGACTATTAATCTTTTCATAGTATTGTGTGATCACATCCTTTGGTGAATTTCCTGGTCTCGGCTGAGGGGTTTGGACAACTGTTGGTTTAGAAGGCAAAGGGCTAGGAGACGGTGGATTAGTAGCAGCCACAATCAGATTAGGCTTATTGAAATCATTCAAGCTCATCTCTATCTTAAAACTACCAGCCCCCCGCCTATTCTCGATTTGAGCTAAATATTTACCATCTTGTGGTAGATTGCTATTGGCAACTATTTTGTTATCTGGATCAAAGATCCAAATGCAAATGTCAGGATTTTCCACTTGGTAGTTAAAACTTTGTTTTTTCTTTGCCTTAAAGGTATATCCTACCGACTCTCCCCCAGCCACAGCATCAGATTTGCTAATTTTGGCAGATGATAGCTGAATATCCTGAACTCTTTTAGAATTTAGGGTAGATGATGGCTTCTCAGGACAAGCCGATGCAGAATTGTTTATATTCTGACAGCCAGAGATGCCAAATATTCCAGAAACAATGCTGACAGTAATGATTTGCAAAAATATTTTATGCATCCGTGTTAAGATTGGGTTCATCAATAAACACAACTTTTCTATAACCAACCAAATTTATTGTATGTTTTCCAAGGTGTCAAGATGTATGTGATCATAGCATAATTCAAGAGTACGTCGATTCAACCCTGAATCGTAATTAGCCTTATCAGTTTTTATTCCGCTGATTTTCAACGTGTAAAGGTTGAACCAGCATTAATATCTACTATCCCCTTTTTTAAATTACCAAACACTGAGCTAATGAACTCTCATGTTATTCTTTCTGTCATTTCTGGCCCTTGTCTCGGTACCACCCAAATTTTTGATAAACCTGGAACATACTCGATCGGGCGTGAAGAAGACCAACGAGACATGGCCTTACCAGACATTCCCGAACATCAGAATGTTTCTCGTCATCACTGTGACTTTAAAATCACATCCCTCAATCCGCCTAATATTACCATTCTTGATAAGAGCGTCCACGGCACCTTTCATAATGGTCGCAGAATCAATCAAGAAATAGCTTTAGCAGATCAAGATATTTTCAGTCTTGCCGACATCGCAATTCAAATCACGATCATTAATCCAACCGTCTCCAATCAAGAGCCAGGCCAAATTTTCCAAGCTGGGATATTACTAGTTCCTAAGTTTGTTGAAGTAATTAAAAACTTTCTTGAGTTATCTCCTCCCATACCGACACCTTCTTCTACCGAAGAGCCACCCCCCGTTACCCCTCTGCAATTTCAAGATTATGAACTAGGAGAGATCCTTGGCCAAGGAGCTTTCAGCAAAGTACACAAAGCTACTCATCGACAATCTGGAAAACAAGTCGCTTTGAAGTTTTTGCAAGCAGATATTGCCAGCCAAGACGAAGCAACCCAAAGATTTATTAGAGAAATTGACAATACTAAGGTTCTTGATCATCCAAATGTAGTGAAACTTTTAGCATTTCGCTATCAGCAAGGAGCTTTTTTCTATACCACCGAATATTGTGAAGCTGGTAGCCTGTTTGCTCTAATGCAAAGTTTGGGAAAAAAACTACCTCTGGCCTGGGCAAAATTAGTGATTGCGCAAATCTTGAATGGATTAGCTTATATCCATGAAGTGGAAGTGCCGTATGTTCAATTTCCTGATGGTAGCTCTGGCAAAGGTAAAGGATTAATACATCGTAACCTTAAACCAGAAAACATTTTACTTACCAACCAGCAAGGCAGGCTGGTTGTAAAGATTGGTGATTTTGCTTTGTCCAAACCTTTTGGCTCTGCCGAATTAACTCAGGCTACAGGAATCTCTCCTGGCACTCCATGTTTTATGTCTCGCAGTCAGCTATTAAACTATCAAATAGCACAGCCCGAAATGGATTTGTGGGCAGCCGCCGCATGTCTATACGAAATGTTGACGGGCTACCCTCCTCGGGATTTTGGAGATCAAGACCCGATAGAAGTAATCATGAACAATGATGCCGTTCCCATTTTGGATCGATCGCCCTACTTACCAGCAACCCTAGCAGCCGTGATTGATCAAGCACTGCAAGAAGATAAGAATTACAATACCTTTTACAAAACTGCTCAAGACTTGAAACGTGATTTGTTAGCAGCTTGGTAGCAAAAATATTGAGATTTGGTTCATAATAATATCCAAGTCTCCAATTACTAAGCTCATGGCTTCTCGTCCTACTAACCCGGCCTCATCTAATCCTATTCCGACACAACCACCTGGTAATGCTCGGAAAACCAGCGCCCAGAGACTTCGCACTTTGCAAATCCCTGGCCTAAAAGCAGTAAAGGGCTGGTCACAAAAAACAATAACTCCAGTTTCTAGGGACCTCAATCTTCCTATCAAACGTGTGGGGTTCGTTGTATTGCCATTGTTTTTGGCAGTTTGGTTAATGAGTTCTGTGTACAATTTTTTTGCTGGCTTCTTTAATAGACCTCCACTTGCAACCCCTCAAGCTTCTACGCAACCGGTGGAAGTTGCTAAACCCACCGCGACGGTGAGAGATGGCACCAAGTCAAATTACTGTGACGGAATAAGCGGTAAGATGCAAACTGCAAAGGTTAGTCATAAGCAAGTAAACAAAATATTTTGGGAAAAGCACCCTGAGCAACGAAACAAGCCAATTAGTGCTGGTAATAAAGATTTGACTCAAGAGTGGTGTCAAATTGCTGAGTCTCTAGCAAAAAAATAATGGTTATCTTCGTTAGTAATGAAAACTAGACCGAGATATGGCTAATTCTGCTTTTGACGATTTTGGTGAAGTAGCCACAGATTAAAATCATGTTACTCTTCATTACCTTGCAGCCAGGTTAATAGATCGCCCATATTTTCAAAATCTAATAATGCTACCCCTAAAAAGCCGATCTGTTCTGTGGAAAGCGATCGAACCTGCCTTTCCACAACTGCTGAAATCGCACCTACTCACATCTTGCATCATACTCCCTTGGTGAATATACACTGAAATACAAGAATCATGTTTTTATCTGAACTAATTCTAGTCTCAATCCCTGTGATGCTAATAACGATCGTTTAGCCTCAATCTCTACCAATAATTGCTTTACAACGATTTAAGGCATTAATTTCTCCATCGCCTGCGCAGATGATTTTCGCCAGTCAGGTTGTTGCCCCGTATTTAATGATAAGTAGACCCAGTGAACAAGTATAAAACTGATTAAGCTGATTACTAGCCAGCGATAG
>JAAFHZ010000029.1 GCA_013297675.1 Synechococcales cyanobacterium bin59.metabat.ball.084
CGGAATCTTCTGCTACATGGGTCGTGAGTGGGAACTGTCTTACCGTCTAGGTATGCGTCCTTGGATCTGTGTTGCTTACTCCGCTCCAGTAGCAGCAGCAACCGCAGTATTCTTGATTTACCCAAT
Source organism: Synechococcales cyanobacterium bin59.metabat.ball.084 (assembly GCA_013297675.1). Taxonomy (GTDB): domain Bacteria; phylum Cyanobacteriota; class Cyanobacteriia; order Cyanobacteriales; family Chamaesiphonaceae; genus JAAFHZ01. The sequence goes on from JAAFHZ010000029.1 coordinate 127, forward strand.
CGGCCAAGGTTCGTTCTCTGACGGTATGCCTTTGGGAATCAGCGGTACTTTCAACTTCATGATCGTATTCCAAGCTGAGCACAACATTCTAATGCACCCATTCCACATGCTCGGCGTAGCTGGTGTATTTGGTGGTTCATTGTTCTCCGCTATGCACGGTTCTTTGGTAACTTCTTCACTGGTTCGTGAAACAACTGAAGTTGAGTCTTTGAACTACGGTTACAAATTTGGTCAAGAAGGCGAAACTTATAACATCGTTGCAGCTCACGGCTACTTTGGTCGCTTGATTTTCCAATATGCTTCTTTCAACAACAGCCGTTCACTTCACTTCTTGTTGGGTGCTTGGCCTGTAGTCGGAATCTGGTTTACTGCTCTGGGTGTAAGCACCATGGCATTTAACCTTAACGGTTTCAACTTCAACTCTTCGGTAATTGATACTCAAGGCCGCGTAATCAACACATGGGCTGACATCATCAACCGCGCCAACTTAGGTATGGAAGTAATGCATGAGCGCAACGCTCACAACTTCCCCTTGGACTTGGCTGCTGGTGAAGCAACTCCTGTAGCTTTGACTGCCCCTTCCATCAACGGTTAATTTGATTAGTTTCTAGTTAGTAGAAAGCTCCTCTGGAAAGAGGAGCTTTTTGCTGTGGATTGGATGTCTATTTTGGTCTCTCCTCCGGCAAGGCACCTCTCCACTTAAACTCGATCCTTTCTTCCGCCTGGATAAATTCGATGTTGAATAAGTCAAAAATCACCTCTCGTCCTAGTAATAAAGGAGCGTCAGTAATTTCTGTTTGCAGCCAAGCCACTGGAGCCTTAAAACTATGTCCATCGATCGAGAGATCTACCTCACGAGTAACGTACTGGACTTCACCACCAACGCCTGTGCCCTCCGATAAGATTTCTCTGTCGGCTACCCGAAATCCCAATTGATCGCCAACTTCCCGACTAATTAAACTCAACTCTGCCCCAGAATCTACCAGCATTAAGGCATCGTGACTAATAGAGCCATTCCCTAATGTGACAAGATATTCTGGCTCCCAAGCGTGTCTAGCCATTCCATAAAATTTAAACCAAAAAAACTGATATTCGGATGTATTAGCAGGAATCCACTTCACTACATAAGGTTCACCCTCTGCTGCGGCTAGGGCTTCTACCAAATCCCAATCACTCCCGGCGGCTAGCAGCCGAGTGGCACTATAGGCAACAAATTGACGACGATATTTCTCTCGCAGCATCTGACGATGTTGATGTCCCCAGTGGATAATTTCTCGGGTTTGTTCTGGTGTCGGTTTCATAAAAATCCTGCTGAATATTAGCCGATCAATTATCTGGTATCGAATATAGGGTAGTCAGCTATGAACGCTCATTCAACTGGCCGCTGATTGCTAGCTACTAGCTCTAGTCTGGATAGAGCGCTAACTGCCGATTCTTTAACGTAGGAATCTGCTGATTCATTGGTAGTCAAATCAGTTAATATTGCGGCACTCCGTTCATCGCCGATCGCCGCCAAAGCATTCACAATTGATACCGCTAAAGCCGGATTGTCAGTAGTGGTCAAAGCCTCTGCCAAAAGATCAAATCCCTGAGAACCAATTTGGCCGAGAGTCATCACCGTGGCAATATAGACCACTGGATTTGGGTCATTCATCGAGGCTTTTAATCCATCTAGGCCAGCTTGGGGAAAAGGTAGTTCGGGATAATTAAGGGCTACTTGGGTGAGCGCTTTCACACAGCTTCCTTTAACCGTAATATTTTCACTGTGGAGCATTCCCTCCACCAATTGAGGCACAGTATCGTGGCCAATCATACCCAAAGCTTTGACTGCTGCCCGCCGATAAACTACATCATCATCACCCAAAGCACTCATCAGCTTATTGATGGTTTCAGCATCACGAGTTTCGGTAATTTCTGCCATTGCCCGATCGCGGAGGTTAGGATTGGGATGTTTGAGTTGAGCAAATAAATAATCTTGAGTCATAGGGTTTGTTGTTAATTATGTTATTAATTATTTTTTATTGACGCAGCCTTCGCTTTAACTAACCAGTCCGGTTCATCTGGAGCAATTTCTGCATTATTATCGCCTAATTTTGCCAATGACATTAGAGCTGCATATTTCAAATCCCATAGTCTTTCTTTAAGACTAGCTTGCAGAAGAGGAATAGCACGGGCATCTCCTAGTTCACCGAGGGCGATCGCGGCAGCCGCCCGAGATTTTTGAAATTGGGGTTGAGTATTATGTAAGGCTTCGACAATTAAATCATAGGCCGGAGCATGTTGCAGCCAACCAAATAGTTTCACTATATGAAAATGTGCCCCATAATCGCTCCGCCCCTCGGTTTCATAATTAGCAAACAGCGCTGTTGGGGCTTCGGTAGCATAGTGCTCTAATATCAACTGAATTGCTAAGTAACAGCGGCCAAAATCTACATCATATAAATCTTGAATTAATGTCTCTAGAACAGGTACTTGGCTATAGCTATGTACTAACTTAAGATCTTGGGGATGGTCACGCAGAACCTGTTCTAGATATGGTTGTACATCGGTAAAACTGAGCTGACCGTCCGCTAAACCGGCATCGGCTAACATTCTTATTCCTCGCAGTCGAAAGACGATCGAGACTGGACAATAGGCAATGTGCGAAATGGCCGCGTAATACTTGGCATCGATCAGATCTTGAATACATAGACGACGTGCTAATACTTGGGAATGCTGTAAGAAAGATAAGACCCGCTCAATTTGACTATAATCTTGGTTAAATCTGCCCACAGCGGCGATTGCCGCGCTGGCGATCGGGCCATCTTCGCTGGTCGTGAATTTTTGAATTTCGGTAACGGCGGGTCGATAATCGAGTTTGATCAGGGTATGGATAATTACTCGATAGCTCTGTTGAGGCTTTTGTAAGAGCTGGGTGATTTCGGCCAAAATTTCTTGATCGGTGGTGCCAATTTCGCCGATCGACCACACCGCATTTTCTACGGTATAGCAGTCATCATCGGCTAAGCAGTCTCGAATTACCGGGAGTGCTTTAGCGGCTTGCAGTCGCCCCAGGGTTTCGATCGACTTCCGACGGACAATTCGATTATCTAGTTCGGGGCTAGTGTTTTGGACGGCACGGATTAAAGCATCGATCGATGCCTCAGTCGGATAGTTAATCAAATGAGAAGCCGCAATATACCGCGAATCATCTTCACTAATTTGATCTTGAGGTGTATCAAGCACGGTAATGGCTTGCTCCTCAGTCAAATTAAACATGCTAAAAAAACGTTTATCCATGATCTATAAAAATTTGATACATAGGGCAAACCCAGAGATTCTAAAATCTCTGGGTCTGAGGGCTATTACCTTGTATTCAACGCAGTGATGAATTAAGACAAGGAATTGATAGCGTAGTCTAAGAGTGCATTGTACTCAGTCAAAGCCTGAGCAGACATATCACGAGGAGCACAACCGCGATTACGAGCGAAGCTTAATGCTTCAACGTAAGGAGCAGTAGGCAAGCTCAAAGCGCGATAAACTTCACGCTGACCAGCAATACCCCACTCATCCAAAGGACCAGTACCGCCTACAACTAAGCAGTATTGAACCAAACGTAGGTAGTGCTTGATATCACGAGCACACTTAGCTTTGAAAGTGTCGGTGGAGTTAGCTTCACCAGCATTGTTCAAGTATGGGTACTTTTTGATGCAAGCATCATAAGCTTCTTTAGCAACGTTGTCGATATTAGCAGCCAGCTTTTCAGCAGCTTCTAAACGAGCGGCAGCGCGTTGAATACTTCCTTGTACAGACTCTAAGTCAGAGCTGCTAGGAAAACGACCTGCTGCATCAGCAGAGGCGATAACAGTAGTAAGAACTGATTTCATTCTTTGATCTCCAGATAAAATAATGTGTGCTAATAATAGTTACGGAAAGCGCGACTTTTCAGACTAGCTCAAAGCAGAGATTACGCGATCGAAGTAGCTGGAAGCTTCAGCAACCAAGCTAGCGCAACGATCATCAACTACAATTGAACCCATTTTCCGCAGTTTAGCACCAGCAAAAGACTCGCTAGGATTATCTTGGATGTGAGCAGCGGCTTGAGCCTTCATAATTTGAACGGCACGAACAGTGGAAGTAGTAGGTACACCCAAAGCAGCGTAAGTTTCTTTCAAACCGTTCAAGCAACGATCATCTAATACAGAAGCGTCACCAGCCAATAGAGCATAAGTAACATAGCGTAAAATGATTTCTGCATCGCGCAAGCAAGCAGCCATGCGACGGTTAGGGTAGCAGTTGCCACCGGCTTGGATCAAGCCTTGGTTTTCGCAAATCATCCCTGCAACTGCGTCAGAAACCATGCAGCTAGCGTTGCTAGCAATGGCGTTTACTGCATCTAAGCGTCTGTTGCCGCTGGCAATAAAAGCTTTAAGAGCACCGATATCACCTACAGTTGCGGTGCTGGCATCAGCAGATACAACAGCTCTAGAAAAAGCGTCAAGCATTTCGCTCTCCTTATTACTAAATAATTACATTCCTGAAGATAATTGATTAGCCGCTCACGAGTCTCTATTATGAAGAACAAAGCAATAATCCGTAACATTTAATACTATTCACTCTCATAACTCCAAATAACTGTCTAGACTTGCGTTTTAAGCCCTGGTTTCATTGATGGCCAGCAGCTTGGCTAGCTCAGCTTCTCCGAGGCAGCGCCGCTCTGAACAATAGGTCATAATATGTACCCCATTGTTGTTGCGGACGGTGCTGACCCGCACTCGAAAATCGGCATTAATAAACCAACAGCGCTCCTGGCCTTGATTGCTGTCATAGTCGGTGTCGATGGTCAAAATACCATCACGGCCAAACCAGTAGCGGCTGATCACCGGGATTTTTTCGACATAGCCCTGATTGCGTAATAGTTTGCCGCTTTGCAAGCTGGCATCATCGGGGATATCGACTAACACCGCCGCCCGATCGGGATCTAACCCCTGACGATCTTGGTTGTCTTGCCACAAAAAACTGGCTCCTCCCCGCGCTTTGGCCAGATCAATACCCTGCTGTTGGCAGACGGCTTGGACTTGGGGATGATCGGCAGCCAGGACTTCGATCGAGATATTAGATTCCCCAGATTGGTCGGCGGTGACTGCTTCAAAGTGGTGGACGGTGCGCTGAGTAAACCAAGTCCCGGCACTTTTTTGAAAGAACTCCATCATGTTTTGGGGCATGTTTTGGGGAATATCAATATTCATTGCTTGAATCTAAAGTTTGTGGGTGACAAAATATATAGTACCTGCTGTACTCCAGAATTGTTAAGGAATGTTTCTTTATTGTCTACATCCATGACAGACCCTAATTACATCTCTTATCCTCAAAAGGCTAGGTATTACTCTGCATTGTTTACGCACTTATGTATAAGCCATTTCTTGAACATTTAGAACAGTCTTTGTCCCAAAGATTTGACCTGACCAGTAGACCGATTCCTGATGGTCTGGCCAGTCAAGTGAGCGAGAGAGGCCGTAGCCCCGCCACTATTCAAAGCTGGTCTTATCAATGTCCAGAATTCCGCAAAATTCGCTATACCTACATTGATGCGGGGGCAAGTGCGCAGATTTTTAATAGCGTGATTTACCCTGACCCGAAGTATCGGCTGCCGATGTTGGGGATTGATTTTTTGTCGTTTGGACAGGTGAAAAATTTGGTTGTGATGGATTTCCAGCCATTGTTTCAAGATGAAGCTTATCTAGAAAAATATATTAAGCCCCTCAAGATTCTGCATGATAACTATCCTGACTTAGCGCAGAATCTAGAAATGAAGTTCTATGATGCCAATCAGTATTTTTCTAAATATTTGTTGTTTGCCAAGACTGACCCAGAAACCGTTAAGACCAGAGTGTTTGAGGCATTTAAAGAATACTTAAACCTGTACTGGCAAATGTTAGATAACGAAATTCCGATGGATGATCCTTCGGATATTCAGTCTGTAATTAAAGCCCAAAAAGACTACGACCAATACAGCGCCGATCGAGATCCGGCATCTGGTCTTTTTAGTAGCTATTTTGGTCACGAATGGTCAGAGAGGTTCTTGTATGGCTTCTTGTTTGAAGATGCGGTGCCAATGGCGGTAGGAGCCGCTAAATGACCCTATATCAACCTTTTTTAGACTATGCGATCGAGCTACTGCACCAGCGATTAGAGCTACAGCCTTACCCAATTCCAGAGGGTTTTGACTCGAAGTTTGCAGTGGTGGGTAAAGGTGCCCATCAATCGGAGGTATTGACTACCAGCCATGCTTTTCAGTCTCCGAAGCTGCGCCAGATTCGGGCAGCTCATGTGCAGGGTGGAGCAGCTTTGCAAGTGTTGAATTTCGTAATTTTCCCTCAGCTTAACTATGATTTACCGTTTTTCGGCGGTGATCTAGTTACTTTACCCGGTGGCCATCTAATTGCATTAGATATGCAGCCGCTGTTTCGGGATGATTTGGACTATCAGGCCAAATTCACTCAGCCGATTTTGCCGATTTTTGAAAAATATCAAAAAGATTTACCCTGGGGTGGTGATTTTCCAGAAGAGGCGCAGCAGTTCTTTTCTCCGGCCTTTTTGTGGACGCGCTCTAAAGATAATGCGGTGGTAGAAACCCATGTGTTTGCTGCTTTTAAAGAATATTTGCAAGCATACTTAGATTTTGTGGCGCAGGCCGAGCCAGTGACTAATCCAGAAAAATTACAGTCGATCGAAGATGCTCACTTGCGTTACCTGCGCTATCGAGCCGAGAAAGATCCGGCTAGGGGCATGTTTAACCGTTTCTATGGTCCGGAATGGACTGAAGAATATATTCACGGCTTTTTGTTCGATTTGGAGCGAAAGATGCCAATTAAAAGCTAAAAACGCATCTCAATAAATTAAAATTTTTTAATCATCAATTTTTTCATACTTTTTGATCATGACTGAATCTACTGCCCCCGCCACTCTCCAGGAAATTGACGAAGCGATAGCCGAAATGGAAACCTATCGGGAACGTTTGGTTAGTGATATGACTAATATGGCTCAAAAAGCCAAGATTTCTAAGTCTCAAATGATGACTAACCTGGAGCCAGAGCTAAACCAAATTGATCAGGCTCTGCAACAGCTCCGTGAGCAAAAAGCCGCTTTGGTGGGCGCTAATTGATCATGACTAATAGTAATCCGGCTACTTTAACCCCAGCACAACTAGCTACCGATGAGCTGCTGCAATCAGTAAATGATCAGATTACCTTTGATACTTTTGATGCCAGCGATCGGGCTACAATCCAGCAAGTAATTACGGCTGGTTTGGGTGATACGCGAGGAGTTGTGCGGTTACATGCCGCACAGATTTTGGGCGAGATTGGGGAAGCAGCTACTGACTTGCTAGTAGAGGCATTGCTCCATAATCAAAATGTCACAATTAGGCGAGCAGCAGCTAAAACCCTGGCTCTAATTGAAGATCCTAATTCAGTGGCCCCACTGCTTCAGGCATTTTTAACTGATGAAGACACGGTGGTTCATGGTTCTTCGGTAGGGGCGTTGGCACGGATTGGAAATGTGGCTGTTCCGGCATTGCTCAAAATTGTGGCTGACCCAAATAACTCCGAAACTACCAAAGGTCATGCTGGTTGGGCTTTGGCTTTTATTGGTAACGAGGCAGCAGAGCATTTATATCCGGCGTTGAATTCTGATTCGATCGATGTGCGCTGTGCGGTGGTGAGTGCGATCGCCCATGTGGCGCAAGAAAAAGGCGATGCTCAAGCTTGTCAAGTATTAGTAAATGCTCTAACTGACCCGGCGGCGCTGATTCGCAATGAAGCTGCTGCTGCGCTGAGTCAGATCAATTATCCCCCAGCGATTCCTCATTTAATTCTGGCAACTACAGATGTAGATGGAGAAGTGCGGAAAGCGGCGGTGAGTTCTTTGGGGCGGGTGGGAGATGAATCGGCGATCGAACCGCTAAAATTGGCGATGCAGGATGAGTTACAGGTGGTGAAAGTTTTGGCTAAAGTCGCCTTGCAGCAGCTAGAAAACCGGTTGGCCGACGGTGAAGATTTTTGAGCAGGATCGATCCAAAAATTATTTCACTGGTTGAAACTGGCTGAGTGCTTGAATTAGTCGATCGAAGTAAACCCCGAATAACTGCTGCTGATCTTCATCCAGCCGCCGCAAAGCTGCGGATTTAATCCCTTGTAAACCAACCACCATTGCATCTAAGGGCACTTGTAATTCTTGGTATAGCAAGTTCATATAGTGCAGACCATCTGCGCTCAGATAGTCCGCTTGCTGACCAGCGATGCCATAGGTAATACAGCGCAAAAACTGCCAAAAATCACGCCAGCAGGCATCTGCCCGATCGGCTGGATACAAGCCGCCCCCCGGTTCTAATATTTTGGGGAAAGCTGCTAACACGCCCGATCGAGCTTCGTTGACAATATCTACTACCTGTTCCCGCAGCATCGTGACTACAGCGATATTCAGAGCTTGATCTGGATGACTAGTCGCAATCTGTTGTAACTCTGCATCGGTGAGATACAGGCGCTGATCATCAGCCGTCTGGAAAATTTGCAATACTTCTGAGGTGTAGCGATCTTGCCAAGTGGCAAAGCTCACAATGCGGGCTTTAGGGATCAGTTCTAGGACAGCAGGGCTGAGAGATGGTCTATTCATGAGTTTTGATGTTTAATACTAATTTTCATTTATTGATAATATTCAACGAATTGAGACTAACCTGCAACACCCAGATTTTCAGTATCGGACAAAAGCAGTCTCGGCTCTTCGCTATTATTATGTGGAGCAAAATCAAAATAAGTTTGGTGACATTTTGTGGCTTGTCCAAATAGTCTGCGAAAAGTGCGTTAATCTATTGGCAGCATTTAAGACGTGATGAATCACGCCGGTTTTGTGCGAACTATTCCGGTAAAACAACTGTTTTTGACAAGAGGCAACTATGGCTGGCTTACTTCCCAACATCGATCCTGATGGACTTTTAGAATATTCGGTCGTTTACACCGATCGGGCGTTGAACCACATGTCCCAGTCGTTTCAAAAAACGATGCAAGATATTTCTCGGTCTTTAAAGCAGGTCTATAGCGCTCAGGCGGTGGTGATTGTACCGGGTAGCGGCACGTTTGGCATGGAGGCGGTGGCACGGCAGTTTGCTACGGGCAAGAATTGTTTGGTAATTCGCAATGGCTGGTTTAGCTTCCGCTGGACGCAGATCTTTGAAATGGGCAATATTCCAGCTAAGTCCACGGTAGTAATGGCACGGCCAGTCGATGATAGTCCTCAACCGGCCTTTGCTCCAGCGAACATCGAGGAAGTAGTGGCAGCAATTAAAGCAGAAAAACCAGATGTGGTGTTTGCGCCCCATGTGGAGACTTCTGCCGGGTTGATCTTGTCGGATGATTACATTAAAGCGGTGACAGCGGCAGTCCATGAAGTTGGTGGAATTTTTGTGCTGGACTGTGTAGCTTCGGGGACTATTTGGGTGGATATGGCTGCCTGTGGGGTGGATGTGTTGATCACTGCGCCGCAGAAGGGCTGGAGTGGTTCGCCTTGCTGTGGTTTAGTAATGTTAAGCGATCGGGCGTTAGAGCGCTTGGAAACAACCACGAGTACTAGTTTTGCCTGTGATTTGAAGAAGTGGTGGCAGATTATGCAGGCTTATGAAAACGGTGGCCATGCTTATCATGCGACGCTGCCTACCGATGCCTTGACTGTTTTTAGAGATTTGATCAATGAAACTGGGGCTTTTGGGTTTGAGCAGGCTCATCGGGCACAGCAGGAACTGGGCGATCGGGTGCGGGCTATTTTGCGCAGCAAGAACGTAAAGAGTGTGGCGGCGACGGGCTTTGAAGCACCGGGGGTGATCGTGAGCTACACCGATAATGCGGAGATTCAGTCTGGCAAGAAGTTTATGATGGCTGGGGTGCAGATTGCTGGTGGGGTGCCGTTGCGCTGTGGCGAGCCAGAGCCTTTCCAAACTTTTCGGATTGGGTTGTTTGGTTTAGATAAGTTGAAGGATGTCGATCGGGCTGTGGCCAACTTAGAAGCTGTTTTGAACCAGATTTTTTAATTCGGATAACCAAAATCACCTGACGCGGAAAGAGCCGATCAGTTACAAGAAAAAGCTCTGCGGTTGGCCGCAAAACTGCAAGAGCTGGGAATTGACCCATATCAGGATAACTGGTTGGTATTAGAAATTTGCCTGTACAGGATTTAATTCGATGAAGATTTTTTTAAGTTCTACGATTCTCGATCTCGAAGACCTGCGAGATGTTTTGGTGAATTGGTTAACAGTGGATCGATATCAGATAATTGCATCAGAAAAAGGTACTCTACCTATTGAACCAGGTAAGCGTAGCTATGAGCAATGCCTAGAAGCTGTATCTAATTGCGATTGCTTGATTGCATTGATTGATGGACGTTTTGGCGGTGAATATCCTCAAAAGGGATCAAATTAATCAATTACGGAAGCTGAGATAGAAGTAGCGAAATTTTACAAGCGATCGATTCATGGAAGATTAGAAATACTCGATAGCTTCGCAACCTGCGATCAGCTAAAATTGTCCTATGGTTAAATTTATCAACCCACCAAATATTTATGAATGCCTATAAAACTCGTTCGATCGTGACCGAAGATGGCTCAATTATCTTGAACGGACTACCATTTACCATTGGTAAATCAGTAGAAGTCATTGTACTGGATGATGTAGCAATTACTCAACCAGATGAACGCTGGAAATCTTTGCAAGGCTCTGTTACCCGCTATGATGATCCGTTCGAGCCAGCTATTCCACTCGAAGATTGGGACGTATTACAATGATTCTGCTGGATACTCACATTTTGATTTGGTGGATTGATGACAATCCAAAACTATCCCAACGTCATCGACAAATTATTCAAGAACGACAAGATGATGGGCTAGGTATTAGTATCTATTCATGTTGGGAAATAGCCAAACTGGTAGAATACGGTAAATTAGAGTTAAATTTCCCGATCGAAGACTGGATAGAAATCGCACTATCTCACCCAAATTTACAAGTGATCGATCTCACTATCCCAATTATTATTAAATCCACACAATTACCAGGCTTTCATAAAGACCCAGCAGATCAAATTATTGTTGCAACCTCGATAATTTTAGGAATTCCTTTATTAACAGCAGATGCAAAAATCATTGCCTACACTGATGCCGTAACACTTAGTTAGATCGATCTTCTACCCCAAAACATCCAATATTCGCCGAAACTTAAAGCCGCGCGAAACTAGCAGTGCCCCAGTAACGAGATAAAACCATGAGTGTTCAACTCGCCAAGTTTTGCAAGCGATCAATCACTCTATGGAAAATTGAGCGACGGCAAACTATATAAGGATTGATTTATTTTCCACGGAAAACTAGACAATAAAAAAGAGAACCGACGACTGGCCGTGTTTCGTCTCGGTTCTCTTTCTTATTTACTCCTCACACTCCTTCAATATACCGATATGCAACTGGAATGTCAAGCATTTAGAGTAAGAATTTTTAAATATTATTAAAATTGGCGTTAAATATAGACTTCAACCAATTCGGCGAGAAATCTGTCGCAAGGCTCCCTAAAACCTCATAATATGAACTTGGTAGCTATGTTCTCACTCATGTCCTCATCTCCCCCCACCGAGTTTGCCACCACCGAGCAAGCCCTCAAACATTTTTTTGGCTACGATCGATTTCGCCTCGCTCAAAAAGACATTATCACCGCCGCCATGGCCAACCAAGACGTGTTGGCAATTATGCCCACTGGCGGGGGGAAATCGATCTGCTTTCAGTTACCCGCTCTGCTGAAAAATGGCATCACGATCGTCGTTTCACCATTAATCTCTCTGATGCAAGATCAGGTAACGGCCTTACAAGATAACGGCATTCCTGCCACCTATCTCAATAGCAGCGTCACTGGCATCGAAGTACAAAATCGCACTCAGCGAGTGCTCAGCGGCGAGATCAAGTTGTTATACGTGGCTCCAGAACGCTTGATGAGCGATCGATTTTTAGAATTCCTCGATCAGATTCAACACTCGATCGGCATTGCCAACTTCGCGATCGACGAAGCCCACTGCGTTTCAGAATGGGGTCACGATTTTCGGCCAGAGTATCGCCAGCTCAGCACTATTCGTCAGCGCTACCCCCAGGCTCCCTTTTTGGCCTTGACCGCGACGGCGACCGATCGAGTGCGTCAAGATATTATTCATCAGCTCCAGCTTCAGCAGCCCAGCGTTTATGTTTCTAGCTTTAACCGCCAGAACCTTTACTATGAGATTCGTCCTAAGGGCAAAGACTGTTACAAGCAGCTTATTAAAATTGTCAAACAAAGCAAGGGTGCTGGCATTATTTATTGCCTGAGCCGCAAAAAAGTTGATGAAATCACCTCCCAGCTCCAACGCGACGGCATCGAGGCGCTGTCCTACCATGCGGGCTTAAACAACAATGTGCGAGAAGCAAACCAGCAGCGCTTTATTCGGGATGACGTGCGGGTAATTGTGGCCACGGTGGCTTTTGGGATGGGGATTAACAAACTAGATGTGCGGTTTGTGGTGCATTATGACTTGCCCCGCAACTTAGAGGGCTACTACCAAGAATCGGGGCGGGCGGGACGGGACGGTGAGCCTGCGGACTGTATTTTCTTTTTTGGTTATGGCGATATTAAAACAATTGAGTTCTTGATTGCTCAAAAAGCTGACCCAGAAACTGGCGATCCGCTATTAGCTGAGCAGCAGGTGGCCAAGCAACAGCTCCGCCAGGTGATTGACTATGCCGAGGGCACCGAATGTCGGCGACGGATTCAGTTGCGCTATTTTGGCGAAGATTTTCCGGGGAACTGTGGCAACTGTGATAATTGTTTAAGGCCAAAAAACGAGGCCGATTGGTCGATCGAAGCCCAGAAGTTTCTATCTTGCGTGCATCGCTGCGATCAAAGGTTTGGTACCAAGTACATTATTGATGTGCTGCGGGGATCTAAAGATAAAAGAATTCTCGGAAATCGCCATGATCAACTGTCTACCTACGGCATCGGTAAAGACCATACCGCCGAAGAATGGAAAATTTTATCGCGGGCTTTGCTTCATCAGGGTTTGTTGAGTGAAACCACCGATGGTTATTCGGTTTTACAGTTAAATGCCCTGAGTAAAGAGGTGTTGCTGAAACAGCGAACCGTAATGGTGGCTTTGCCCAATACGCCCCAGATATTGGATGAAAAATCGGCGATCTCGCGCAGTCAGGCCGAGGAATTATTCGATCGCCTGCGTTCTTTACGGAAAAGAGTGGCAGATCAGCAGTCGGTGGCTCCTTACATTGTGTTTGCCGATTCCAGTTTGAAACTAATGTCTCAACAGCGTCCTCAAAACTTATCGGAGTTCGCCGAGATCTCGGGAGTTGGTAGCCGCAAGCTAGCACAGTATGGTCAGCAGTTTGTCACCGAAATTCGGGCTTTTTGTCAGGAGCACGGTTTGGCGCTGGAACCAGAAGAGCCAGCTTCTGTGCCAGCAGTACAAACCAGGGAGAGAGACACCGCGACTCCTACCCACCTGCAAACCTGTCACTTGTTTCAACAGGGTCTGAGTCCTACCCAGATTGCCGAGAAGCGACAGATGGCACAGAGTACTGTGATGCAGCATTTGGAGGTGCTGATTGAAGCAAGGCAAATTACTGATATCGATCGGCTAGTGCCCACCGAAACTCAGGCGGTAATTAAACAGGCGATCGAAGAGATGGGTGATATGTCACTAAAAACTATTCGTGAATATCTCAAAGAAGCTTTCACCTATGAGGAAATTAAGGTCGTGCGGGCGGCTTGGCGGGCGAAGCAGTATGAATGAAATCCAGGTTTATCGCTTAGGTTTAACTCCCTATCAGACAGCTTGGGATTTGCAGAAACAATGGCAGCAAAAACTAATTGCTGATCCGAGTCATCCAGATGTGTTGATGGTCTTAGAGCATCCGCCAGTTTATACATTAGGTACTGGGTCTAGTCTAGAATTCGTCAAGTTCAGCGCTGATGCTGGTTATGAGCTGCATCGTAGTGAGAGAGGCGGAGAAGTAACCTATCATAATCCAGGCCAATTAGTAATTTATCCCATCCTCAATCTGCGTCGTCATCAGATGGATTTGCATTGGTATCTGCGCCAGCTAGAAGAGGTCGTAATTAGCTTGCTGGCAACATATGGACTACAGGCTGAAAGAATTCCTGGTTTGACTGGGGTATGGTTACAAGAAAAGAAAGTGGCAGCGATCGGCATCAAGGTAAGTCGGTGGGTCACAATGCACGGATTGGCTATCAATGTAAACAACGATCTCAGCGGCTTTGAGCAGATTGTTCCCTGTGGCATTCAGGATCGATCGGTGGGCAATCTATTAGAATTTTTGCCCACGGTGAGAGTAGAGGATGTGCAAGCGAGATCGATCGAAATTTTCCGCCAAGTATTCAATTGACCCAAGAAAATCACCACCAAAATCAATAGCAATGCAGGGGCAGGTTTATCCGTAAACAAAACAAAAAACAACCAAATAAAAACCTGCCCCTACAGAATTCATTGTTTTCCATATCCCCAATAAATTCATCATTTACCGCTTTTTAAACTGGATACTATCTTCACCCAGAGTAATATCGTAACCTTTATAAACATCGTGACCTAATAATCCATAATTCAGATTATTGTCGCCCACTGCTACTGATAAATCGGTAACTTTACCTTGCCCAAACTCAACAGAATCGAGTTTAACCGTATCGAATTCAGCGTTGCCATTGGCAGTTTTGGCTTTGGTTTTGCCGCTAGAAACTAGTTTTAGTCTTTCGGCTACGCCTTTAGTGAGCAACGTTTTGCTAGCACCGGTATCTAACATCATAGGGACGCGATCGGTGCCATTAATCACGACTTCGACAATCGGGACATTGTTATTTTTAGAAATAATTGGTAGTGAAAAAGTGCTGCTTTGGGCAATATCAGTAATCACAACTGGTGCGTCAGTGGCTTGATCAGCTTTACTGATTTTTTTGGCTGGATCTGATTTTTTTAGATCAGAGATTGGTTGGTCAGCTTTAGGTGCTTTAAAATTTGTCGCTTTTTGGCGGGCATTGGATAAATTCTGCTGGAACTGAGGCAGAATCTTCATTGCTAATGGATAGTTAATGCTGTTTTTGGGAACGGCCCTGAGCTTGCCGATCGATTCTTGCCACCGATCGGCTACCAAAGACCAATCTTCTTTAGCCAAGGCGGTTTCACTGACTGCTCGGGCTGCTGCTGCGATATTGAGAGCCTCTTGGTATCGATCGTTGGCAATACTGGCATTGAGCGCCGCAGTATCAGCGGGGGCGGCAGATGCACTAGCAACGGGAGTAGGAGAGGCGGGAATAGGAGAGACGCTCACTTCTGGGGTGGGTGCTGTTGTTCCACAAGCGCTCAACAGCATCATGGCTGTGATGATTATTCCAATTCTGTTTGTTTGCATCCCTTTCACTGTAGATTCCCCAGGTTATTTTAATCTCAAGTAATTCCTCATCCTTATTCCACGATACCCAGAGTGCATCCGGATATTCACACAAAAAAAGACGGCCACCATGACCGTCTTTATAAATTGTCTTTTGAAGAAAAAGAATTTATGGGAGCGAGGACTACATCATCCCCATACCACCCATGCCTCCCATACCGCCCATTCCACCCATGCCGCCCATATCAGGCGCAGCAGCTTTGGGTTCGGGTTTCTCGACGACTAGGGCTTCGGTAGTGAGTACCAAGCCAGCGATCGAAACAGCATTTTGCAGCGAAGAGCGCACTACCTTAGCGGGGTCAATAATACCAGCAGCAATTAAGTCTTCGTATTTGCCAGTGGCAGCGTTGTAACCCATGTTAAAGTCGCTTTCCCGGACTTTTTCTACCACGATCGAACCTTCCGCACCGGCATTGTCAGCAATCTGACGCAGGGGAGCAATCAAGGAACGAGCGATGATATCAGCGCCAATCATTTCTTCGGGCGAGAAGCCTACTTTAAAAGCTTCAACTTGCTTAGCCAAGTGAATCAAAGTTGCACCACCACCGGGCACGATGCCTTCTTCGATCGCCGCTTTAGTGGCGTTTAGAGCATCTTGCAGACGGAGCTTGCGATCTTTCAGCTCGGTTTCAGTAGCGGCACCAACTTTAATGACGGCTACGCCGCCAGCCAGCTTGGCAATTCGCTCTTGCAGTTTTTCCCGATCGTAATCAGAATCGGTTTCTTCCATTTGCTTTCGCAAATGAGCAACCCGCGCAGCTACATCTTCTTTGTTGCTGCCTTCAGCCACAATCACGGTGTTTTCTTTGTCGATCGAAATCTTGGTGGCTTGACCAAGCATTTCTATTTCTACGGTGTCTAAGCTCAGACCGATTTCTTCGGAGATTACTTGGCCACCAGTCAATATAGCGATGTCTTGCAACATGGCTTTACGGCGCTCACCAAAGCCGGGAGACTTGATGGCGGCGACGTTTAATACGCCTCTGGCTTTGTTTACTACCAAGGTAGCCAGGGCTTCGCCTTCTACATCTTCGGCAATAATCAACAAGGGCTTGCCAGCACGGGCAACTTTTTCTAGTACGCCTACTAGTTCTTGGATAGAGCCGATTTTTTTATCGACGATCAAGATCAGGCAGTTTTCGTACTCAATGCACATCCGCTCGTTGTCGGTGATCAAGTAAGGAGATAGGTATCCTCGATCGATCTGCATTCCTTCTACTACGTCCATTTCAGTAGAAAGAGACTTAGATTCTTCGACGGTAATTACGCCATCTTTGGTCACTTTGGCCATGGCCTCGGCGATCATGGCACCAACTTCATTATCGTTACCAGCCGAGACGGTGGCTACTTGAGCAATTCCGTTGCCTTCTACGGGCTTGGCGACTTTGGCGATTTCGGCAACCAGCTTGACCACCATTTTATCCATGCCGCGCTTGAGTCCGATCGGGTTAGTGCCCGCTGCCACGTTCTTAAGACCTTCGCGAATCATTTCTTGGGCGAGGACTGTGGCAGTGGTAGTGCCGTCGCCTGCGAGGTCTTTGGTTTTAGATGCCACTTCTTGAATCAACCTAGCCCCAGTGTTTTCGAGGGGATCGCTAAGTTCGATTTCCTTGGCTACGGTGTTGCCGTCGTTGACGATCTGGGGAGCACCGAATTTTTTTTCTAATAGTACGTTTCTGCCTTTTGGCCCGAGGGTAATTTTAACTGCGTCGGCTAGGGCGTTGACACCGCGCTCTAGCGCCCGTCGCGACTCTTCGTCGAATACTACTATTTTAGACATAAGAATTTGTATGAAGACAGTCCTTCAAGAATTTAGCACTCTAGGGGCAGGAGTGCTAAACAGATTTGCCCTCAATTTGGTGCGGTTTCCCGAACTGTGGGGCTTAGCTGCACGGTTCAGCAAAAATCCATTAGGTAAGCCGATAAAAAATAAGTCTCACCCTCAGGTGGGTTTTAGCCTAACTTACAATAAGCCTCGCCTCCATGCTCAATCCAGCCCCGAATCAGGCCAGAGGTGGACTGGGCGGAGGCGCAGCGTCCCATAGCATCAATCACAATTACTCCACCATCACCGTTGACTTTACGAACGAGATAATCGATGCCAGCTTGGGCGGCGGCGGCTGCATCGAGGTCTTTGAACTGGATCAAATCCGAGATGGTTTTGGCTAGTACTGTGCGTAAAAACTGTTCACCGTAGCCTGTGGCTGATACTGCACAGGTTTCGTTGTCGGCGAAGACTCCCGCTCCGACGATCGGGGTATCACCTACCCTACCCCAGCGTTTATTTACCAATCCCCCGGTAGAAGTTGCCGCTGCTAAGTTTCCCTGTAAATCTCGGGCTACTGCTCCGACGGTGCCTAGCTTTTGGGATGGCTTAACTCGCTCATGATCGAGAGTCATGCCGCCAGATACCTGCACTGCGGCGAGCTGTTGAATGCGGGCAGCAGTAATAAAATAGCTGGCTGGATAGATTTCTATTTCACAGAATTTGGCAAACTCTAAGGCTCCATCACCCATTAAAAGGACATGTTCACCATGTTCTAAAACGCGACGGGCTAGGGCGATCGGGTTTTTAATTTGTTTGATCCCAGCCACTGCCCCCGCTTTTAGATCACGACCATTCATGACCGCTGCATCCATCTCTACTTGGCCATCAGCGTTGAGGACTGAGCCACAGCCAGCGTTGTAAAGTCGATCGTCTTCTAATAAACTCACACAATATTCGACTACATCTAAGGCTCGATCGCCCTGAGCTAGTCGCTGACGACCCTGTTCTAAAATCGCGGTGATGCTTTGGTGAAACGTTGATTCACTGGCTTCATGCTTCAGATCTTCTAGGGCGCCAGCACCGCCATGAATCATGAGGGAATAGGAGTTGGACATGGGGTTTCAGAGAATAAAGACACATGGGAAGACGTTAAGGATAGAAAGCTAGGGCTGGCAAGCCCAAAGTCTCCTCCCAGCCCATCATCAAATTCAAACACTGCACTGCTTGCCCCGCTTGACCCTTGAGCAAATTATCGATCGCCGACATCACAATCACCCGACCAGTACGGGAATCTACCTCGATCGAGATATAGCAAGCATTGGTGCCCAAAGCCCATTTAGTTTGGGGATAAGTACCGCTAGGTAACACCCGCACCCAAGGTGCAGCTCGGTAGGCCGATTGATAAATGGTCATCAAGTCTTCTGCCACCAGCCTAGGATCACGCAAATTGGCATAGACCGTAGCCAAAATTCCCCGCACCATCGGCATCAAATGGGGCGTAAACTGCACCATAATGTCATGGCCAGCTACCTCCCCACAAATCCGCTCAATCTCGGGAGTATGGCGATGACCAGCCACGCTGTAGGCCGAGATCGAGTTATCGGCTTCGGCTAACAACAAGTGAGTCTTGGCCTCCCTACCACCTCCAGAAGTACCAGACTTGGCATCAATCACAATGGTATTTTCTTGAATCAGGCCATTTTTCAGCAATGGGTAAATTGCCAACAAGCTAGCGGTAGGATAACAGCCGGGGCAACCAATCAACTGGGCATCTTTTAACTGGGTGCGATTAATTTCTGGTAGGCCGTATACTGCGCTCATGGCAATTTCTTTGTCTTGACGGGGTATCTTGTACCAATGGCTATAGATGTCAAGATTGTCAAAACGGTAGTCCGCCGAGAGATCTAAAACTTTGCAACCTAAAGCTAGTAGCTTGGGAGCTAGGTTACAAGCAATGCCATTTGGCAAAGACAAAAACACCACCTGACATCGACTGGCGATGACGGCGGGTTCGATCGGTTCGATTTGTAAATTACAGATGTGCTTGAGATGAGGGTAAATATCCCCAATCATCTTGCCCGCGCTGCTATTTCCACCTAAATAGGTGACTTCCACCGCAGGATGATCTTGCAGTAGCCGGATTAACTGCACGCCGCCGTATCCTGAAGCCCCAATAATGCCGATCGAAATGCGCTCACCCATAGTTTTACGCGGCTTAGTAGCCGGGAAATGATGCAGATTGCTATTTATAGCACGGTGAGAGCAATTTATATAGATTAGAATCCTTATTTAAAAGCATCCACCGCTACCTGTCATGGACAACCCGCTCACTTCCCCTATCAACTCCCGGCAAATTCCACCGCCACCTAGCCAAATTCATCAAGCTGCTGCCAGCGAAAAAGGCGGGGCGCTCGTGGCCAAACTCAAAGGGCAATATCATCAACCAAATGCCGGTTTGGTATTGCATATGCTACAAGAATTACAATATTTACTGAATAGCTGGCAAAAAGAAATTTTAGAATTAGAGCAAAATATTGCGGTGATACGCGGGTCTGGACCGATTGTAGCGGGTTGGTTAGAAGCTGATGTCAATGATCCTACTCCTAGCATGGGGGCACTAGAAACAATCCCCGAAATTCTCCAGCAACAAAGCTTAGAATATCAACTCTGTAGCCTCGATGAAAGCGGCGAAATTGCCGCCCGCGATTGTCCTGAACCCGAAATGTTTGGTATCAGCAAAGCCCTGGCTCGGCATCAACAATTACGCCAACTGATCGATCGAAAGTCTAACCTAGAAGCCAACATCAAACATACCTTGGCCACCTTAGTACATTTGCGGATGGAAATTTACTGAAATTTTAGATGGGGCTTTGGGATTGAGCAATGGTAGATATAGAATTAAGAACGAAATATTTTTTGTCCACCAATAATTCTAGAATCCAGTTATGAAATTCCAAATAGTTAGTTGCGGAATGTTGGCCGCTATATTCTGTAACTTCTTATCTGTCTCCCCAGCAGTGGCCGAAAAAAAGAATCCGGTGGTTACAGGCACTTCGGGTAGCGGAGCATTGGCAGAATACAAACGCTGTAGTGTACCAGCCGCAACTCTACCTAAAGACTGTGATGATACTCGTAAGCAAATCCTGCGGATCAACTCCGTAGTCAAGCTCTATCAAAACGGCAACAAAGCTGTGCTAGCCGATTTAATTGCGGGGGCGATCGACAGTGATACTTACCTGGGCGAAACCTATGGAGCCTTCTTTGCCGGGGTAGCGGTTAAAAGTCCTAGTGAGTTTTTACAAGCTGTAAGTCTCAAGAAAAAACCCGAAGACCGTGAAACTCTTTACCGAATCACCGCCTTATCTTTTTCTGATGGTCAAGTACCTAAAGTAAATAGAAGCCTGCAAAAAATGGCTGCCCAAAAATCCGATAAACTTAGCACCTTTGCCCAAGAATTTTTGACAGAAATCAAAAATTCTCGCTAGCACTGCCTCAATGACGACTGTAAGGCTGGTAGTGGTAGTTTCACGGAGTTTGCGCTGTTAGATAGCCGCCCAAATTTGGGCACAATACTCTCACGGGGCGAAATATATCTCCACGCGAATTTACTGCTATCTAACATGCTCGAACTCTTTATCGTCATTCCGATCGTGGCGGCTGCCGCACTTTATGGCTTTGTTACCTATAAAAAAGAGCAGTCCCTCAGATTAAAGCGCGAACAGCTCATCAAAAACTTGCAGGAAGCTGAACGCAGCTTAATGCAAACCAATAAACGTTTAGAAAAAACCATCCAAGAACGAGTCGATGATGTCCAAAGAGTCAACGATCGACTGTGTGATGAGGTGCGAGAAAGAAAGCTAATGGAAAGTTTGTTAGCTCACAACGTGAAGATTGCCGATGAAGCTAGAGAGAGAGCAGAAGAAGCCAATCGTACCAAAAGTGAATTTTTGGCCAATATGAGCCACGAATTGCGCACGCCTCTCAATGCGATTATTGGTTACAGTGAAATATTAGAAGAAGATGCGATCGATCAAGGGCAAGATTCTCTGATCAATGATATTAAAAAAATCCGTAATGCTGGTAAACATCTGCTGAGTCTAATCAATGATGTTTTAGACTTGGCTAAAATAGAATCTGGCAAAGTAGACTTGTATCTTGAGTCTTTTGATATTAATAAGCTGGTGAAAGATGTCGTAGACACTCTGCAACCAACTTGCGAAAAAAACAATAATAAAATGGTGGTAAACTGTCCAGAGAATATCGGACTAATGCGCAGTGATTTCACCAAAGTTCGCCAAAGTTTATTTAACCTTTTGAGTAATGCTAGCAAGTTCACTCACAATGGAGAAGTAAAGCTCACAGTTAAACAAGAAGTATTTAAAGCAAAAACTGGCGAGGCTCAAAAATTTGTACATTTTCTGGTGCAAGATACTGGAATTGGGATGAAGCCAGAACACTGCAAAAAATTGTTTCAAGCTTTTTCGCAGGCAGATAGTTCCACGACTCGCAAGTATGGTGGTACCGGTTTAGGATTAGCGATTACTCAGAACTTTATTAATATGATGGGTGGTGAAGTAGCCGTAGAAAGTGAATATGGAGTTGGCTCAACTTTTACTTTGAAGCTCCCCCAAATCGCTCGTCAAATTATAAGTAAAGCCGAAGAGTTTGATGAATCAACGGCTACAGTTAGTTCTATTTTAGTTAATCCATTACATACCAAAACTGTTTTAGTGATTGATGATAATCATCACGATCGAAAGTTCTTACATCGTTATTTAAGTAACGAAGGATACAATGTTGTCATGGCAGTTAATGGCAAACAGGGTTTACAAATGGCCAAAGAAATTGTGCCAGATATGATTACCCTCGATGTGATGATGCCAGAAATGGACGGCTGGGAAACTTTGGTAGCTTTGAAAAATGATCCTTTCTTAGTCAATATTCCAGTGGTAATGAGCAGCATTATTGAAGATCGCCACCTGGCTCAAACACTTGGAGCAGTGGATTACTTATCTAAACCAGTAGATAAAGAAAGATTACTAAAAGTAGTTGATAAACACATTGCCAGATCAGCTAGGGGGCCAATTTTGGTCATTGAAGATGATCCTGATACCCTAGAAATTACTTGTGATTTGTTAGTACAGGCTGGTTGGTTAATTCAGGCTGCTGAAAACTCTACAGAGGCGCTAGAAATCATCGAGAAATCTCCACCCATGCTAATTTTGCTCGACCTAATGATGCCAGAAATGGATGGATTTGAAGTGATCAAAAAGTTGCGCTATCATCCGCAGTGGCAATTAATTCCAATCATTGTAATTACATCAGTAGAGCTATCTACCAGTGAATATGCTCAGTTGTCAAAGCAAGTACAAAATATTTTCCAAAAGGGTAAATATGAATTGCAAGATCTGTTAAATGAAGTAAATGAAGTCGTCAGTTCTTCGTTGGTTCCTATCTAAATTTCACCCAAATTGGATTCTTTTCTCTTAATATTTGCTAGCCATGACTAAAATTTTAATCGTCGAAGATAATGAAATGAACCTAGATATGCTGTCGCGCCGATTGGCTCGCAAGGGTTATCAGGTGATTACGGCTATGGATGGAGCTGAAGGTTTACAGATGGCCAACTATGAGATGCCAGACCTGATTTTGATGGATATGAGTTTGCCCGGAATGGATGGCTGGGAGGCCACTCGTCACCTCAAGGCTAGCCCCGACACCAACACCATTCCAGTAATTGCTCTTACTGCTCACGCCATGGTGGGTGATCGAGAAAAAGCCATGGAAGCTGGCTGCAATGATTACGACACCAAGCCTGTGGAAATCGATCGGCTCATCAGCAAAATGGAAAACTTGCTGAATCCTTACGGCTAAGTAACCAATTCAGTTTTTTACTCAATTACTAGTTGGGCGGTTGTTTTTTAGCTCGATTTTTTTGGTAAATTTCATATAGTCGCTTTCCTACCTCGATCGGGATTCCGGCTACTGGCACCAATATTTTCACGGCTTCGGAGCTACCGGCAAAGACAATGCTTAATAAATTTTGGCGATGTTGAGTTTTTTGAGAACCTTGAGGTGTAATCTCCGTAAATTCAACGTCAATAATTTTATCTATACTAGATCGATCAATATCAGACTGTTTACTTAGTAGATCTGTAATGATTTCTTGCAGTTCTTGGATAGCTGGCTCTTGATTGCTTTTTTGGTGTATCTTTGCCAATGCATCAAAAGCCAAACTACGAATAACTGGGTCTGAATCTGAGCTACTTACTTTCATCAAATTATCTATGGCATAATCATCACCAAGTTCACCTAGTTGAAAGATGATGGTTTTGCGCACGGTGGACGATTGTTCGCGGATAAGCTGGGCACAAAAAAATTCAACAATTTTCTGCTGCTGAGAATTTGTGGCCATCCTGTTAGTCTCCGGCTGATAAATGAGCGGCGGCTTTACCCAAAGCAGTGACAGCTCCTTCTCTCACGTAGGTATCAGGATCTGTTTGCACCAACTTCATTAAAGCAGAAATACTATCATCATCAGCTAAGTCCCCTAAAGCTAAAGCACTGTTTCGCCTAATATTGAGATCGACATTATTAACTAGCTGTAACAGAGGTATTTTTATAGTTGTCGGTGAAATCTTTGCTAGTGCGGTCGCTACGCTAGCACCAACATCTGGATCTGGATCAGCAAGGCTTTCCAACAGAGCTGGAATTGAGCTGGTGGTTGGCAGGTTTGCTAAGGCGATCGCCGTAGTTTGACGTACTGTTGCCACGGGGTCTTGAAGTTTAGTAGACAGCGGCGTAACAGAGTCGGGATCGCCAATATTACCTAGTGCTTCTGAAGCGCATTCTCTCACTTGAGCATTGGAGTCTTCGAGAGCATCCAGCAAAGAATCGATCGCGCCAATATCACCAATTTTGCCTAGAGATCGAGCAGCATTAGTGCGCACACCTGCATCCGGATTTTTTAGAGCTTTAAGTAATGAAGGTACTGCCATTTTGCCAAGTTTTGCCAGCGATCGAGCCGCCTCGGCTTGAATTTGAGGATTGGCATCTTCTAAAGCTATTAATAATGTATCCAGAATGGTTGATTGACCTGACATTATTTTTTCGCTGCCCACTATTTTAATTAGATTAATAATTTTCAATCCTCCACCAGAAGCGACAATAGCAAAGTCTTGATTACCTTTTTCTGGCAGTGGAAGGTCGTATGCAGTTACGGTAATACTCCATATTCCAACTATTGAAGGATTAACAATAATTATTCCTTCGACATTGTTGATCAAGTCATGCTCCTTTCTATTGTTAAAATCGTTGCCGAGATAATATTTTCCATCAGGAGCTGTTAATCGAATACAAAGATTGTTAATTAGTGTTTCACCAGGCAAATCAGTATAAGCCATAATGATTCTTATGGGCACATCTAATTCGGTGATTTCTACTTTGTACTCATATGCTTCACCTAAAGATAATCCATCTAATTGATCAATAAACTCTACTCGTGTTGGAAAAACTGGACTTAAAGAATTTGCCAATGTTACTCTACCCCACCCCTGCTCATTATCGACCCAACGAGAGGAGGAGGGATTACGATATCTGTACTCTATATACCGAGCAGAATGGATGATGCTAGCTTTTAGTAAAGCTCCACTGGGATTAATATATGCAGTTTTTTCTTTCAGATATTGGCGAACTAATGCGACTCCACCAGCAACTAATGGTGTTGCCATAGATGACCCACTCATATACATGTAGTCATTGCTATAAGGTGCGCTGCCAGAAGATTTATCTGAGATTTGTGAAGATCTTGTCGAAAGCACAAAAGTACCAGGAGCTACAACATCTGGTTTGTAACGTCCATCTTCACATGGACCACGACTGCTGAATGCCGCAATATCATCGATCGAGTCGGTTGTTATGTCATTACAAAAAGGCTCATAGATAAACCCATGCTTACTACCATAAGTTTCTTGAAACTCTGAGATGCGATAATTTTCAGAAGCACCAACGGTTAAACAATTTTTGGCTGTTCCTGGAGGACAAATACTCTTCAACGAAATTCCTGTATCGTCTTGAGAATGTTTTCCGCTGTTGCCAGCAGCAACCACAACTAAAAAATCCTTGTGTTCCCACATGAAATCATCAATGCTATAGCACCTGTCTGTATATTTGGATGCTAGGTCAGTACTTTCATTACCCCAAGAGTTAGAATGAATTTTTGCTCCAGCTCCATTCTGGTATGCGCAACTAAAAAGATCTTTAAGTTCAGAAGGAATACCATAGTATCCTGATACTTCTTTCTTACCGAATCTTCTTATTCCTAAGTCGTTGTATCTAAGATTTTGTTCAAGTGCTTGGAAAATCAATTGTGCTTCTGGTGCAATACCACGAATAGATGTGTTGGTCTCATTTGCGCATACTCCTGTGCCAATGGCGCTACCAACAACATGAGTTCCATGACCAGTTTCTCTGTCTGCTGCCCCACAATCTTCGCCTATATTATCTATATACTTCTGATTTCGATTAGTACCCCTGATTGGATAACTCTTGATTTCAAATACTTGCGATCTTAAATCTTGATGTAATGTGTCCTTTTTACCTGTATCTAATCCACCATCAGCGATCGCAATCAATTCACCGGTTCCTCGCAAATCCAGCAATGGTAACATGTCATAATTTGATAAATCAGGAACTATCCCTTGCGTAACCACTGGCACGGCTATATTATTGAAAGGAGTAGGAATTGACTCTTCTTCAATTGATTGTAAACCTGCTTGAGTAGTAAGTATCTGTACTGCTTGCTGGATATTGGAATGTTCAAATAGATCTACTAATAATTTGTTATCACCTGCTTTGTCCAGAACTTCTATCCCATTTTCTTGCAGAGTAACTGCCGCTTGATCGCGGTAGTTTTGATTGAAGAATATAGCAATTAAGATACCAAGAGAAGAATTATCTGTACTCTCTGTATTGGCACGTAAAGGAGCAACAAGTTCGTCTGAAGATAGATGTTTGATTGCTTCTACTACTTCTTTAGGGAGAGAGGGTTTATAATCTTGGATATTATTTACCTCCTCAAATTTCAGGATTTTGTCTGTGCTACTACTGTCGGCTGAAATAGCCATGAGACCACCACCCAATGCCCGCACAATTTCTGCACCAACAGCTTGGATCTTCTCTCTAATGGTGTGATCGATCGGTCTATTAAATTTAACAACCTTAATCATATTTCCCTCACCTCGTTCTACTGATTTTTTGGAGACAGTTTTAGTGTATGAAGAGATCCGAATAATTGGATAGGATTCCTTCAGACTAACAGCAAATTTGCTTGATGTCATAATAAGACAAAATGCTGGATATGCTTGGAGTAAAAGTACTTCTGAGCCACAAAAACCAAGCTCTCTCTCTTGACAACCAACTTGGTATATACCTAGTGAAATTTCTTGCTCAGCTAATTTTGACATGATATTTTTCTCTGCCAAATCAGCTAAGTCTTGAATATCTTCAGAATATCTCATTGCATTTTGTTGGAATTTTTTAACTGCAATTATATCTTCTTCTATTTCTCCTCTTTCTACCATGAATTGTAATGCAGCATAAATTTCACTGTCATACTCTGGAATCAACAAGCAAAATCTCTGAAGTTTTCTCCACTCTTGATTTCTTATTTCACGAATATTCTCAGAAATGATTTCTCTTCTAGGATGATTTCGTAGAAGCAAATCTAGCTCATCAATTAACTCGCAAGATGATTTAAACAATGTTTTATAGCCATTGATATCATCAATACTTATCCTTTCTTGATTTATTACTGGGTTTAGCTTACTCACATAATCTAGTTCTTTAATAGAAAAATCAACTGTTATTCTCAAATCTTCTTGAATTGACAAATCAAGTTGTTTCTCTAAACTAGCTTTAATCTTATCTAAGTTAGATTTTGTTTTGAAATAGCTAAGTTGAATCAATGATATTTTGGTGTATCGCATACAATTAGTTAATTAGACTATATATTAATGCTTAGAAATCAGTATTTGCCGAACTTTTTCTACTAAATTATAAGGAGTATACTCTTCTTTTTGTAAAACCAACTCCCTTATTTCAATCGGCAAATTATTAGTAGAAACATTAGTGAAAATTACAATTGGAAAAATATGATCAATTGACACCTCTTTGATTTTTTCTAGAAAAAATAATCCTGTTCTTAGGCCATTGTCGGTATCTTGATTTTCAAATATTTTTCCATATGGCATCATAACGTCTAATATTAACAAATCAATGGATTTCAATCTGTCAAGAATAAAATCCATCGCCTTATCTACATTGTCCTGATGAATAACCTCATATCCAAAGTATTTTAGTTCCTCAATATAGGTTTTAACATATCTGCGATCATCATCCACCAAAAGAATCATAAGAACCTCCTATTTGTTGACATGGTATCACATGACATTATGATCTGAAACTCTGTTTGGAAATTATTAGCAGGCTTGTTTCTAGAGACAATTAACTCTCCACCAAGCTTTGTTATTAAATCTCTGGAAACACTCAGCCCCATGCCAGAACCAATTACTATCGACTTTACTTTCTCACTTCTATAACCTCGATGAAATATTTGTTCTTTTTCATGTTCCTCAATACCAATGCCATTGTCTTTTACTTTTATAATCAATTTTCCGTGATTAGTTTTAGTTATCGATATATTTACTCGGAATTCATCAGGATCATCCTTAGCATATTTGATTGCATTCATCAAAAGATTGTATATGACTTGATTGAGCTTTGCCCTATCTGTTCTTATTTTTAGGTACTTAATACTATCAGTTGGGAAGTGGTATTCAATACCATTCAATGGAAAGCCTTTGTCTACCAGTAGCGGTTTGAGCTGTCTTGCTACTTTGGTTATTTCGTTCCAAACTACTACGTCTTCAATTTGCAGATATTGAGAGCTACTAGCACCCATCATCACTTCTAATTGCTGAACTTGATAGAATAGAATGTCACAATCGGTAAGCATATCATCAAGTTTGGCTTCTATTTCATCTTCCCTCAATCTATCTCTTCTTCTGATTAAGATGTCGAGATGATTTCTAATGCCTACGATCGGATTTCTTATTTCATGAGTAACCTGATCTACTAAGCCAGCCTTAATTTTTTCTAATGCTTGAATTGCATGATT
Source organism: Synechococcales cyanobacterium bin59.metabat.ball.084 (assembly GCA_013297675.1). Classification (GTDB taxonomy): domain Bacteria; phylum Cyanobacteriota; class Cyanobacteriia; order Cyanobacteriales; family Chamaesiphonaceae; genus JAAFHZ01. The sequence goes on from JAAFHZ010000029.1 coordinate 28,576, forward strand.
TACAAAACTCTCTAAAATCCTCACATCTCTTTCATAAATAAATTTTCGATACAGCCTTCGATATCCCGCTTCTAGGGTTCCTATTACTTGATTATTTGACCCTTCAATCATGGGCATAAAAACCCGAATCAATAAGTCATGGTTGAATTCTTTAGCAAGAATAGGATCTAAACGAATATCATTTCTTTTAGGAACTTCTATATTTCCTTCTCGTACAATACAAGCTTGAATATCATCACTATCTAAGCGATGCACTGCCTCTTTTATGAATTTTTGTCTTTTCGCTGGTGATATTCCCTCAACATACTTTGTTTCAATGACCCCTTTGGTGAGGTTAACCAGCGAAATGTTCACGACTTCAAAATCAAGAATTTCAATAATGCTGTTTATAACAGTCTCAATGATTTGGTCAAATTCTTTTCCACTCTCTGTAATTTCGTTTTCTTTAACTCTTAATTCAGCTAACTTTTGATCGAATTCAATTGCATCAATCCGGATAGCGGCATAACGTGCCAAAGGCAAAAGCACCTCCTCGTCTTCTTTAGAGAAAGCATGCAACTTAGAGCTTTCAATATTGAGCACTCCGATACGCTTTACCCCATTATTAGTAATCATCACCCTTTCATCATCAGCATCCGACCCACTGTGATATTCAGATTCAATCCTCACTGGGATGTTCTCCAAAACGATCGGTACAGTTATTTCCGACCTCATACTCTCCCAATGTTTAATGTAAATATCGCACCACGGTGAACTAGCAATATCCTTAACTATCTGTGGTTGATTGTCTTTCAGCGCCTTGCCCATGACACCTTTACCCCAATCTATTCCAGAATCAAACGACTCCAGATATGGTTCTGAATGTACAACATTAATTTTGCCGGTACGATAATCGAGTCTGGCAATTGAACCATTGCTTGCCTTAACTAACTTTAGCGCACCATCGAGCAAAATCTCCAGGATCGTAGTGGTATCCTGGGCGCTGGCCATATCAATAATGATCTTAACCAAATCTCGAAATGGTTGACTCTGCTGTTCCATGGTTGAGAAATAGAATGAGACTCCTAGAATCCAAGTCACTAGGTCACATTCTAACCTACTCGGCTATCGACAATATGGAGATGTTAACAAATTGTGAGATCATTGCCGATTATGGCTCTAACACTGAGTATAGATCTCGGTATAATAGGCTCCTCAGTACCATGAGACTGAGCAAGCCCAAAATCATCAAATCACCTTGGCCAGAATCAAAGTCCGTCAACACGTTAACCCCCTTGCCAACAAGTATCAAGAGTCGATCGATTGGCCAGATTGGTCGCAGATCTATGCTGACCTGAGCTTACCTTTACATATCGATATTGGCTGTGCCTGGGGTCGCTTTCCGCTCAAAATGGCGATCGCTCACCCCCACTGGAATTTTTTAGGCATCGAAATTCGCCAGCCCATTATTGCCGAAGCCAACCGCCTTCGCGATGAGCAAGGTCTTACCAACTTGCACTATGCCTTTGCCAATATCAATGTTTCTCTGGGTAGCTTGCTGGCCTCCTTGCCTCCACTAGTCTGTGGGCGAGTAAGTATTCAATATCCCGATCCTTGTTTTAAAACCCGTCATGCCAAGCGGCGGGTGGTGCAGCCGGAGCTAGTCGAGACCTTAGCCACTTATCTGTTGCCAAATACCGAGATATTTTTGCAGTCGGATCTGGAATGGGTGGCGCAGGAAATGGTCGATCGATTTACCGCCAACCCCGTATTTCAACGTCAAAGCCCCGATTGGTTGCCAGAAAACCCCTTGGGCATTGCTACTGAGCGAGAAGTTGCCACTCTCAAACGAGGTTTGCCAGTGTATCGGAGTATTTTGCATACTGTTTGTTTGTGATATCTTGAGCGGAGAACTTTATCATCGGTATCGATCGAACCATGGCTACACTGCGCACAATACTTATCGGAATGCTACTGTGCCTAACAGCATGGGTCACGCCAGCCAGCGCCGCTCTGCAAAACCACAGCCATGCTGATCTCAAAGGCCAAGATTTTTCTAACACCAATTTAGTAGGGGGAGTATTTCTATCTGCCGAAATGCATGATGCTAACTTTAGCAACACCGATTTAACCGGGGCAATTTTCACCAAAGGGGTTTTGCTGCGGGCAAACCTCCAAGGCGCTGATCTCACCAACTCTTTGGTAGACCAAGCAACCTTAGATGAAGCAGATTTAACCAACGCCATCTTGACCGGAGCCACCATGACCCGTACCCGCTTTTTTGGTACCAAAGTTACTGGCGCAGATTTTACCGATGCCTTAATCGATCGATCGCAAGTAAAACTACTCTGCACCGTAGCCGCAGGCACCAACCCCAAGACCGGCGTAGATACCAAAGAAAGCTTGGGTTGCTAAGATGATCAATACTTTACTGCGTGTCACCATCATCTCGGTAGCTTTATCGGTGGCTATTAAGTTTGGAGCACCATTGCTAGAAATTCCCGCCAACAACACAACTGCTACAATTGGAGTGCTTTTGCCAGTTTTGCTCATTGCAATTGTTCTCGGTTGGCAGCAAAACAAACAAAATGCTGCGGCGGCGCATCTTGAAAAAAGTATCGAAATAGAGGATTAGCAACGTGCAGTTTGGTCAGTGGCTTGGTTTGGCGGTTTTAATCACCAGTATTTATGTGATTTGGCAGATCCGCCAGTTATTATTGATGGCCTTTGCGGCGATCGTTTTAGCGACGGCTCTTAATCAATTAGCCCGACTGCTGCGCGATCGGTTTAAGCTCTCCCGCCAATGGTCACTGGGCGGATCGCTGCTGATATTTTTAATTACCGTGGTAGGTTTTGTGTGGTCGATCGTGCCTTCTTTGGTCAAGCAAATGCAAGAAATTGGCACCACCAAGCTACCCAAGGTTTTAGCTTTAGTTCAAAACTCTAAAGGCGCAATAGAACAGTATCTACCTGGGGTAGATATCCCCGATTTACCGACATTACAAGAGCAAGCCAAGCCGCTCTTAAATTCTTTGTTAGGTCAATCTCTCTCGATTTTTTCGGGTTCTTTGGGTGCTATCCTCAACCTGCTATTGCTGCTGGTGTTGACTATTATGCTGCTGGTGCAGCCCCACGCCTACCGCAATGTTTTTGTGATCATGTTTCCGCAGTTTTATCGGCGCAGAGTGATCGAAATTTTAGATGAGTGCGAAGTGTCTTTGGGCAAATGGATGGTGGGAGCAATCATCGGCATGGTGGCCGTAGCGATCATGTCCAGCGCCGGATTGTATGCACTAGGAGTACCAGCGCCGCTAGCACAGGGCGTATTGGCCGGATTGCTGAATTTCATTCCCAATTTAGGGCCAACTCTCAGTATGGTGCTGCCCATGGGCATTGCTTTGCTCGATAGTCCCTGGAAATCTCTTTGGGTCTTTGTCTTGTACTTTGTGGTTCAACAAATCGAGAGCAGCTTTTTGACTCCATACATTATGTCAAAGCAAGTCTCGCTGCTGCCAGCGTTGACTCTATTAGCACAGGTGTTTTTTGCGAGTTTCTTTGGCTTTGCTGGCTTGGTATTGGCTTTACCATTAAGCGTCGTCACCAAGATTTGGATCAATGCGGTGCTGATCGAAGACGTATTAACTCACTGGCGCAAGCGCCCCAGCCAAGAGCACCTCACAGAAGAGCCATTAATTCTCGATCCTTGGGACCCGGAGACTGCTTTATTAAACCTAACTCCGGCTCCCGCTGGTCTACCTCCTACTAGCTTCCCAGATATGCCTCCAGCACCTGAGGATCATTCTGTACCTTAGTTGGTGGACCATCTACTAAGTTACTGCCTTCGGCTAATACCCACACTCGATCGCACAGAGACATAATTACATCCATGTTGTGCTCGATCACCAAAAAAGACATGCCATCTTTACGCCAGCGCTGAATGTGCCCACAAATATCATCAATCAACCGAGGGTTAACGCCCGCCGCCGGTTCGTCCAGCAAAATTAGCTTAGGGTCGCTCATCAACGCCCGCCCCATTTCTAGTAACTTGCGCTGACCACCCGAAAGACCACCGGCAAAGTCGGCAGCTTTATGATCCATGCCAATATCAGTCAAAATGGTCATGGCTTTTTCTTTGAGCAGCTTCTGATCTTTGGCCACTTGGGGCATCCAAGCCTGCCACATTTTTTCCCCGGTCTGATCTTGGGCACCCAGCAGCATATTTTCTAGTACAGATAAGCGCGACAGCGCCTTAGCCACCTGAAATGTCCGCACCATTCCCAAGCGAGCAATACGATGGGGTGGGAGCTTATGAATAGGCTGACCGTTAAATAGGACTTGACCTCGATCGGGCACAATAAAGTTAGAAAGCAAGTTAAAAAATGTGGTTTTACCCGCACCGTTAGGGCCAATCAACCCGGTAATGCTACCGGCTGGCACGGTGATACTAGCTTGATTTACGGCCTTAATGCTGCCAAAGCTTTTACACAAATTTTCTGCTCTTAGAAGATCGGTCACGGATTTTTTACTCCTATTGTTTGCATGGCTGGCACAGCGACCCGCTAAGACTTTAGGGTATTTTACCTTGGTGGGGAGCTATTGCAGAGCCTGTTGATCAAATAGGGCTTTGCCCCCGAAGCCGAAGTATCTGAATAGATATTGGGAACAATAGACTGTTAAGTAGGTATGATAAAACGAAAGAAGAATGCATGTATCTATGCACTTTAAGCAGTATTGACTGCAAAGTATTGCTGGGAAAGGCTTGAATGCATTAAGCCTCTCTGTGGTTTATTCATATTCTTACCGCTTTTATCCTGTAAGTCTTACTTATCAAGCATTTTGACCTTAAATAACGAAACTTAGTCTTAAACAGATGCCTAAGTCCTTAAACTGAGGTTGTATAATGTTGATGGTGTCAAGATGATGTTTATCTATTAGGCAAATGCATCTATTTAAAAGTGCATAAATAAACGCATCAATCTTTCAAAGTGACTAAATTTATAAAAGCAGCCTTAACCACTAAGGTACCGGTAAAATATGAGAATTAAAAACAATGTTTTGGATATAGATGTGGAACTTTCATCTTTGTCTAATAGTGAACTTCACCAACTAGAGCATCAGTGTCAGACCATTGCAAGGATGCGAGAAGACACTACGTTTCCATCTGAACAAGTGGGACGCTCTTTTCTTGCGGCTACCATCACAAAAATAGTAAATCTAATTTATGGTTCTTCTTGGAACAGAGAGCTAGAGAATATTTTTGTGTCTTTGGGTGAAGCAGATAGAAGGATTGAGGAAATGCAGAAAGCTATTGAAATCAGTAAAGCTGAGACCAGAGAGCTGCTTAATCAACTCCAGGAAAGTATCTAGAATGTTCGATAAGATAGTTGATTTTGGTAGGCAACTGCTATCTCTCAAAAGTCAGATAGAAACGAATGTATCCGACATAAAAGAATTGAGGGATGATTTAAAAGCACTCTCAAACGCCTTCATGGAGTTGCGTATCTCTAATAATGAGCTTAAAAATCGTTTTGATCATCTTAAAGAGATGGAAAAAAACGAGAGAGATAAACTGGCCAGAGAATGGCAAGTATACCAAGATAATTATCAAAAAGACCAAGAAATTGCTTTCTTGAGATTAAAAAGTCTAATCCAAGACGATAGAATATCCAAGCTGTCACGAAACAATGAAGAGCCAAAGTTATTAGGCGATGGTGAATCAGAGATTTAAGGCTAATTGAAAGCCATCGATCAATAAGAGGCTATGGTCAGGATAAGCCCGCGTCTACCACCAGATGAGCGACTGGCAGAGTCAAAATGGTCATGGCTTTTTCTTTGAGCAGCTTCTGATCTTTGGCCACCTGAGGCATCCAAGCCTGCCACATTTTTTCCCCAGTCTGATCTTGGGCACCCAGCAGCATATTTTCTAGTAACGATAAGCGCGACAGAGCCTTGGAGAAGAATTATGTGCTGAGCAGTATGAAGGTAAGACAATTGTTGGTTCCATTAACATCAGCAGTGGGCCTGCGGCAACGAAGAAGGTTCGATTCACAAAGCCTTAATTAAGGCTTTTTCCTATTTTAGTGAGTCTCTCTGCCACGATGTTTAAAATACTGACGGATTTTAAGGAACACTATCAGCACCAGCAAATTCTAGACACACTATTCAATGTAGGATTATTCAACCCGCATACTGTAGTGTTTGCACAGCCAGCGTTTAAGAAAGAATTTGCTTACTACTACTTCTTAAACTTTAACGGATGGTTTAACGAAGTCGCTGACTATCAAAAACTCCAGAAATTCATTCAATCCCTGAATGAGCCTGCTTTCTATGGTAGTGCGCCGGTCTTTTGCCTTTTGAATACTGTAGAATTTTCTGCTGACTGTAATCATACCGACTTTGTGAAGGGCTTTACCTATAGCGTTGAGGCTCAAGAATTTGAGCATACTGCCAGAAATATTGGCCTGAGGCTGAGCGCCGAAAGCTTCATCTATGGAGAAAGCTTATCTTGGGCGATGGTAAATGATGTGGTCAGCGATCTTGTGATTATCGGCTTGGAAGAAAGCGCTTTACCAGCATTCAGAGAGAGCTTTGAGGGAGAATACTTTGATGTCCAAGGAGCTGTAGAGAAGCTGGAATCGGATCATGGCGGTAAGATGTCAGGAGCCGATCGCGCGATCGCTAACTACGGGCGGCCAAAATAACTGCGGCTCCCCAGTACTAGGCAAAAGCTTAAAATGTTTGGCAGAATAGGGTTTGATGAAAGCTGCTCGATACCATCAAACCTTTTCCCCTGCTACAGCAAATTCTGTAAGAGCCATCAGGGAAAAAACCGCAATAAAATTTAAATCAAAAAATAACTTTGCCACCCTGTAAAGCTTGCAGCTTAATCTTGACTGGGCCAGCCGTCTTAATATCAGTAGCCGCCACTGCCTTGATATCGATCGGCTGATTGTAAGCCCTAATTTGATCTAAAAACAACAACTGTCCACTGGTATCACCATTGGCACCGAGTTCGATCGAGTCACTTAAAATCCCTCCCCGACGTGCCCGAAACTGGCAAGAAGAAAGCAGCAGCTCCACCTGTTGCCGGAGCTGTTGATCATTCATAGTGGTGGGATCAGCCGAATTAGAAGAGAGAATTTCACCTTGTTGGAAAACTTTTTGATTGAGAGCCGTATCAGCAAACAGCTCCACGTTTTTGTCTTCTGTTACATAGTTACCAGCAGCTACAAACCTCACTACATATTCTTTACCATCTTTGATTTGATCAACAATTTGTTGTTTTTGATAACTACTCATCTGCACAATTTGCTGATTTTTGTTACCTCCATTTGGTTTCATGGCAGCTAGAGCTGCCTGATTAGCCTGCTGTAATAGCTGAGACACAATTTGTTGAGCAGAACGGTGGGGAGTGACAGTCACCACATTAATGACCATCACCTGGTTGCGCAAAATTACAATACTGCCCTGGCGGAAGTTTTGATATTCTCGCTCTAGTTCACCAACCTTTTGATCGATAAAGGCCATCCGTCGCTGCCGATCTTTGAGCTGGCTTTCGAGCTGGTTAAACTGTCGATCTAAATCTTGCTGCTGGTCAATTACCGCCGTCAGCTCTTGATCTAATTGTTCAAACTGCCGCTCTTTTTCCTGTAACTGTGCCTTGCGCATTTCTAGTTTTTGTTCTAGCTGCCGTCGCTGGCTCTCAATTTTTTGCAGCTTGACAGCCTGAGCTTGAAGCTGGGTTTTTAGATCTTGGACTTTACTTTGGTTCAGCTTAATATCGGCAAAGAGGTTGGGGTTAACCGGATTGGAATCGATCGAATCAAGATTAATACTTTGTTCAATCAGCTTGTTTAATTTGGCGTTTGACCGATCGATCTCTTTGGTCAGAGTAGATTTTTGTTTTTTGAGGACTCCTTGCTGAGTAATTAAATCCTCAATTTTTCTGGTGGTTTCACCCACTTCTTTTTTTAAATTGTTTTTTTCGGTACCTACTGCTTCGAGCTGTTGGCGAAGAGTGGTGAGCTGTTGAGCCGTGGTCGATCGCTTAGTTAGTTCATCCCGCACTGATTGATTTACTCCCGAGAGCGCATCTTTGGCTTCGGATTGTTCAATGCGCAGAGTTTCTAGATCCCGTTGAAAGTTATTTTTTTGGCTAATGGCCTGAGCTAGTTCGGCACTGGTGTTGCGCAGCTTGATTTGCAGCTTCTGCAAATCAAAAATGCCGGTGCGCAGTTGTTCGCTAGAAGCAAACAAAACAGTAAGCACCGAAGCGGAAAGTAGGGTTCCAGCCGCAACGGTGACGAGAGTAGCCGTTTGGCGGGGACGGAGTTTGAAAAGAGAGAGGCGAGCCTTGCCTACTTTGGTGCCTATGCGGTCGCCAGACACCGCAATGATGCCGCCCAAGAATAAGACTACCCCAATTAATATGTAACCGCTGACCATAGCTAACACCATGTTCAACTCTCGGCCATCTTAAACCCATGATTTACTGCGGCCACAGCAAGAAGCGTGAGAAGAAGGCGATCGAATTGAACTGAAAAAATAATATATTAAGCTGTGAGAAGCAGATTTCTCTTAAATGTTAACATGCAGTTTGGGTGAGAAAGCCGATCTAGCTAATGATTTCTTGGGTAATTATTTACAGTAGGGAACATTGCGTGATCGTCTCAGACTAAAAATACTGATCAAATATGGAAGTGCATTTATGAGCTGGAGCAATAACTTTACCGTAGTCGATCGCTTTTATGGCTGCTTGGCCTACTTGCTGCCGCTGTGGGGTGTTTTGGGTCGATTCCCTATAAATATGCCACCGATGTTAAAACTTGTTTATGGCATTAGTCCCTTGGCGATTGTGATTGCCTTATATTTTTTTGTTTTGAAGAACCGGAAAATTTCTCGATCGATTCGCTTTAATGTGTTGCAAGCCATGTTGTTGGGAGCGGTACATTCCCTCTGTCAAATTGTGATTGGCGCGATTAGTCAGCCGCTGTTGATAATGGCCTCGCTGGCGATCGGTGGGGTTTGTGTCTACAGCATGGTGATCACTGCCCAGGGGAAATATGCCGAAATTAAAGAACTTTCTAAGAACACCCATTTGTGGGTCGATAATATTTAGGAAAAACAGCCTGTTTCTGATATAGTGAGAGATCCTTGCTTCTGCGAACCAGAAGCCGTCTAGCCCAAAAGGAGATCCCTGTGAGCAATAATTACGAATTGATGTACATTCTGCGCCCCGATTTAAACGAGGAACAGATAACTGGTGCAGTAGAAAAATACAAGCAGTTGCTAGAAGCCAATGGTGCTAGCGAAATCGAAATTCAAACCAAAGGCAAAAAGCGTCTGGCTTACCCGATCAAAAAGAACCGCGATGGTTACTATGTACAGGTAAACTATGTTAGTGCTGGTAAAGAAGTAGCGGTAGTAGAAAGAGCCATGCGCTTGAGCGAAGAAGTGATTCGTTACTTGACTATCAAAATGGATACCCCTAAAGCAGTGGCAGAAGAAGTAGAAGCTTAAATTTTTTTGGTGTTTTTGTAATGGATTTCTATCAGATCTCCAATAGTCAAGAAACTTGGCAGGAATGGGCGATGGCAGGCGGCTATCTCCTGTTCCTGTTTTTTGTGATTGGTGCAGTGTTTCTGGGCGGCTCTAAATCTTAAAAGCCCCTGAATCCGCCAAAAAATCCCATCATCCAGCGCACAATGATAAAAGCACCGGCAGTCAGAAACTTGCCACCCACAATAAAGAGCAGCATCAGTAAACCTTGAGAATACTGCTGTCCAGAAGAGCTATTAAAAAACTGTAAACCTGGGAAGAACTTACTAAATACATTGAATCCATCCAATGGTGGAATCGGAATCATGTTCAATAAAAATAAAGTGGCGTTGATAATCGCACCGTAAATCAAAAAATCTGGCTTCAGAAACGGAATTTTTGCCATCATAGCAGCCACAAACAAAGCAGTTAGGGCGAGGTTAGTTAATGGCCCGGCGATCGATACCAAAAAATCTCCCCACTGACGCGATTTAAAGCGGGCAGGGTTCACCGGCATCTGTCCCCAAGCAATACCAATGACCATCAACAGCACCAGGGAAGGCACGCCCATATGTACCACCGGATTCATGGTGATATGTCCAGAGCGACTGGGGGTATCATCACCCTGGCTCAATGCCGCAAACCCATGACCCAACTCATGCAAACAAATTGATAAAATTGTGACCACCACCGCCTGGACATAAAAGACCGGGTTGGTGAATGCCTGCATGATGAAAAGATTCATGGGTTTTAGCTCTTAGTAAAGTTGGGTATCAAGGAAATATCGTGAGCATAGAGCAGATCACCATCTCCTGCGACTTACATCATATATCTAGAAATCAGTGAGTAGATCTAGAAATCAGCAATTTTGCAGGTGAATATTGCTGGAATGGTCTATCTGGGTACATTACTGCACATCAGGATGCCCTAAATTGCTCTAGAAATATTGTAGAAATTCTTATCAAAACCTGTTGTCAATCGATATTTTTCTGTTAATTTGATGCAAGGGCATACTAGATTGTCTCTTTACCCAATAAACTTTTGGATCTATGCAGCTAAAACCAACAGCCTTTAAGCTAGCCGTACTCTGGGCTACTGCCTCGGCAATGACCGCCTGTAGCAGTCTGAATGTGAGCTGTGACGATCCCAGCACTTCCGGCTCAGAAGTTTGTGGTACCGTTGCTAATAACCCCAACGCTAATCCAGTCACCAATCCAGGAGACACTACTAGTACCACCACTCGTACCAGCAATGGGGTATTTATTTATCGCAGCGGGTTCTATCGATCGGCGGGCAGCACTTACGTTGGTGGCAACGGTGGCAGCTCCGTAGGAGCCAAAGGTTTTAGTGGTCGCAGCGGCTTTGGCAGCACTGGTGGCGGTCGATCGGGTTTCGGTTAAATTATGGCAGCAGATATTTTCAACTCACCCGATCGAGATCGGTTTTTTAAGTCGATCGACTTTCGTTGGTATGACCTCCCACCTACCAGTAATCCTGATGGGATTCCTACCCCTTATGCTCTTTACCATTGCCAGGAGGTAGCACAAGAGGTGGTGGCCGAGCTACGGGCTGCTTCGGCGGCTGTAGGCCAAGTGCTGTTAGAAACCTGGCAGATCTTGCGGGAAATGGAAGATGAAGACTTGGAGTACTACGGCTTTCCGGAATCTACCTGGAACATCATTCGTTGGGATGCCATGCCCCCTTGGTGTATGAGGTTGGATTGGTGCTGGAATGAGCAGACGGAGACTTACAAGGTGATTGAGGTTAATTCTCAGACTCCTAGCTTTTGGTATGAGCCAACGATCGGCAATGGTTTGGTCGCTCAGCATTTTGGTTTGCAGTCGGTGGATGCTGAGCCGGGAGCGCTGCTGGCGAAAACTCTGCAAGTACAGTTACAGCAGGCTGCGCAACAGTTGGGTAAACCTTTGAGTCAATGTCAGGTGGGTTTTACCGCGCTCAATAACCCAGAAGATTTGAACACGATGAACTGGTTGAGCAGCTATCATGCTGGCAGTAAGGCTTTCCCCTTGGAACAGATGCGCTTAGATAATCGGCGACGGGTCTATGACAGCGCGGACGATCGGCAGATCGATATTTTGATTATGTGGTATCCGCTGGAATGGTTGATTTTGGATACTGATAGTCAGGGAGAAGAGCTATGGCCAGAGCTGGAAAGATTAATTTTAGATAAAAAAGTGGTGCTGATTAACTTTGGCTCGGCTTTTTCTCTGCAATCAAAAGGAGTTTTTGCTCTGATTCGAGATATGGGTCTAGGCGAATTCAGCCCTGCCGCAGCGGCGACTATCCAAAGATATTTTCCTAAAACTGCGGTAGATGAAATTGAAATTGGAGACAGCTATTTTGCCAAACCAATTTTTGGTCGCCAAGGCGAGGGCGCAGTGGCAGTTATTGATGGGAAAGAAGCTTTTGCTGGCAACTGCGCTGATCCTTTTTATACCGAGCAGCCCTATGTTTACCAAGAGCTGCTGGAATTCCCGACTACTTCGGTAGCTGGGGCAGAAATGACTGAGCTGTGGGGAGTCTGGTTATATCATGACGATGGCAAAATGGTCGCGGATGCTTTAGGTAAGCGGTTGTCTAAGAGCAAAGTGACCGATGATGGAGCCTATTGGTGCCCGATCGGCTTTGCCGCAAGCTGAAGGCTATCGGCTTTGCCGCAAGCTGAAGGCTATCGGCTTTGCCGCAAGCTGCCTGTTCGCTCATTTTAGAAAGGGGAGGAGAATTAAAACATTGAAGGGTCAAGGGTGGAGCAATTATGTGGCCTATCAGGAGGGTGTGCTGTTCCAAGGTAGGCTAAAGAGCAGTTTTTGAAAT
>JAAFHZ010000003.1 GCA_013297675.1 Synechococcales cyanobacterium bin59.metabat.ball.084
ATCCCTATCAGGGATTGAAACGTCTAACAGATTTCCGCAGGCAATACATACAGAAACCGGGCAACAACACCACCGAATCCCTATCAGGGATTGAAACAAAACCCCAACAGCGTGAAGTTTCCGGGTGCTACCTACATCGCAACAACACCACCGAATCCCTATCAGGGATTGAAACCATAATTTGTACATTAAATACTCGTTAAGACCAGCCGCAACAACACCACCGAATCCCTATCAGGGATTGAAACTTTGGCCTCTGCTGCAAGTGCGCGCTTTTCAGTTTCTACTGCAACAACACCACCGAATCCCTATCAGGGATTGAAACTACAGATTTGATTATAAGCCAGAGTAATCAACTAGCAACAACACCACCGAATCCCTATCAGGGATTGAAACGATGCACTGATCGATCAGTGCATCGACCGACCAACAGCAACAACACCACCGAATCCCTATCAGGGATTGAAACGTAAGACTTCAAATTATGTCGAAGATGGACGATGAAGCAACAACACCACCGAATCCCTATCAGGGATTGAAACGAATCCCTAGGCTTGATGCTATCAGTCTAGAGTCGAGCAACAACACCACCGAATCCCTATCAGGGATTGAAACCCGTTGGCCTTGATGGCTGCGTTTCCTCTCTTGTTGGCCGCAACAACACCACCGAATCCCTATCAGGGATTGAAACACGAGCAGAAGAGGCCATGATGAGGAATCGGTGGAAGGTGCAACAACACCACCGAATCCCTATCAGGGATTGAAACAATGACTTGATCCTGATGGATTTCTTTGGCGAACTAATACCGCAACAACACCACCGAATCCCTATCAGGGATTGAAACATTTCTACCGCTGTCTGTGCGACCTCATCACCTCCCTCGCAACAACACCACCGAATCCCTATCAGGGATTGAAACTACACCGTTAAGGTACAGGATTTTTTAGAGGGCGACGATATCCCCGCCACCCCCGCAGAATTCCCAAACCCCTCGCCATTTAAACAGCCAAGGATTAATGACCAGACAGGGGAGAACCTTGGCATTATTGCTACATGCTCGGCTCAGGCTCTCATTATCAGCAATCTTCAAATCACGGCGAAACCATAGAATATTCATTGAACAACCTGCTGCCAATCCCATAATTCTAACTGGCGATACCGACTATAGTTTCCAAAAAGCCCCAACTGCACAGGCAAAGGCTTCCTTCGCATTGCCGGTGGGGGCAAACGATGCTCTACCATTAACGCGAGTCCTGTTTGACCCTCCAAGATTGATCCCCGCTGTTTTCGGTGCATTCCCAGGTGACAAACGGTGCATAGCGCCACCAAGTTTTCTGAGCAGTTGTTGGCTGGGTCGCAGTCCCAATGGTGAACTTGGATGAGGTACGCACGGTCTTTCGGCGAGAACAGTCTTTCGCCGGGTCGGAGGCCGAGAATGCCGCAACGGTAGCAGTGCCATCCTTCCCGCTCTTTGATAGTCAGGGCGATCTGTGGCCAGTTGGTGGGGTAGCGGGATTTTTGGGGTGATTGAGCCATGACGATTTAATCAAGCAACGCTTTAAGTTCAGCAATCAACTTATCTAGTTTACGTCTCTTTTTAGGATCATCCCAAATCTTAGATTGGTTTACTGCTTTAACCACTTGTGTAAATCTGACGGTTGCAGGTATTTCCGATTCTTCAGAAATATCGATAGATTTGGTTTTAGCAATCTCATCTTTAATCTGGGTAAGAGAAAGATTCTTACCAGTGGCAGATGTTAGAAGTTGACGACGTTGTACTTCATCTTTAACACGCGCAATCGCCCGCGCTTTCGTAAACTCTAGATTACCTGCTCGTAAAACTCTGAGGACATCTTCAGGCATATTTAGCAGTGGCAATCGACTAGTCCGAAACGATTCGGGCGAAAAGCGACCTACTCCGGCCAGGACTTTTTCGATTTTTTGGAATTGGAGGAAAACGTTTTCCTCCAATTCTTGCCCTCGGGTTTTAGCATGATTAGCCCGGTGAAGAACTGAGGCTACGTCTTCTGTAGTCCCATCAATTTCGATTGCTAGCAACTCTAAAATTGCCTCAGTTTCATCGATCGCATTGAGATCATCTCGCTGAAGATTCTCGATTAGGGAAATTTGGAGTGCTTGCTTATCATCAAGCTCCTTAATGACCACGGGCAAATTTTTGAGCTTAAGTGCCTGTGCCGATCGATAGCGCCGTTCTCCAGCTACTAACTCATAATTGCCATTCTCCAGCTTCCGTAACAAGAGTGGTTCAAGAATGCCATGCTCTTGAATTGAATCAGTCAATTGCTGCTGTTTTTCGGGGTCGAAGTATCGACGTGGTTGCTTGACTGGCAGTTGGATTTTAGCCATAGGAACGGTCTGGGATAATGCAGACTCATTAGAATTAAAATCTCCTACGCTACTTGGATCTGAAATAAACTTTTGCGCTAGAGATGCAGAGAGTCCCTGTGAGAGAGGTTGCCGCTTAGACATTTAATTCCTCCAATGCTTTTTTAAATAGAGATTCTAATTCCCGACGGGCAATTCCAGCAGTCGAACCTGTTAAATCAAAAACAGTTGCATTTTGACCAAACGCATCAGCAAGAATCTGACGTTGATGGATGACGGTATCAAGTATGGATACTCCCGGCATAACCTTTAGCACTTCCAAAGCCTCTTCCTTCAGTCGGGTGCCCTTGACGGCACGATTAACAAATAAAACTGCATGGGGAGCACCTTGGCGGACACGTTGGGCTTGGTTTAAGAGTCGCACCGTATCAGATGCACTCTCTAGATCAACTCCTGTGGGTTGGCAAGGGACTAGAGCAACATCAGCAACAAGTACGATCGCGCGTGTTGTTTCAGAAAGAGCCGCCGGACCATCTACAATCACCCAATCGTATTGCTCACTTAATTTAGGCAGTTCATCTAGCAGCTCATCAGGAGTTTGAATGATTTTGCAGGGAATCTGATATTGCAGTCGAGAAAGCCAGGAAGATGAAGATTTTTGGGCATCTGCATCTACTAAAATAACCATTGGCTCTAGTGGAGGTGTTTCTGCTTTAACATTTTTACTCTTTTTACCTTTAGTCGCCGGAGAAGATTTTTCAGAGCTAATCTTATGGAGCCAGCGGGCTAGGTGGACTGCAACTGTTGATTTACCTGCGCCCCCTTTTTGATTGACGACAGCAATAATTGGCATATTTTCCAGAAACTAATTTGTTCTATAGTTTAGTTTACGCTTTGATGAGAACTCTGCAACAGAATTTGGAGGAAAACGTTTTCCTCCAAGTGCAAAAAGTAGAAAAATGCTTTAACAAAAGCTGCTGTTTTGGGCGATGCAAATACTTTTAAAAGCCCCAATGCCTGATCAGGAATGCCTTGTAAGTCTTTATGATTATCAGAATCTGGCAAGTTGCTTCAAGATGATGCTTTGGGAGTTACTTCAATGTAAACGACAAAAACATCAAAGCCTTTATAGTACTATGGTTGAATTCTAATCACACCATCGTTTCCCTCACTATTTTGTGTCTCATTGCTATTCAACTCCCTCTATCGCTCTCAATTGATTCAAAGAGTTGAATGCAATAACACAAAGTGGAAAAGCGCAGTCATTCGGTGAATTCATTTGTTTGCTCAGTATCTTCTCATGTGTAACCAGCTCTGTCAAAAGAGACAATATTTTTTTTGATATAATGTTTTTCTCTACTAAAACATTTATTTTCTCTGAGAAAGTAAAGTGTATTTTGCTTTCTTCTTTGGCCGTTAATAGCCATTGGCAAATAACAATATCAATCACTGAAATGATTTTATTTGCAGCACCGGCATAGCAGCCATTTTTATACAGAGAAATAGCTGTCTTTATCAAGATAGCATCTTCGCCATTTACAAAATCTAGTGAATCGCTATCTCCCCATAATTTATCCAAAAAGCTATCCTGAACATCATCGATCTTGATTCCTTTAAGGTTGATAAATTCAGCTCTGTTCTTGTTGTTTGCAACTAATGTATTGGAAGTAAATATCCCTGAAAATTTAGCCGAGAAGCGAGTTAATTTTCCGAATAGAGCAAGATTAATGCCTTTGTAATATTGAATTGTTACATCAGCATTGAAACTAGTCGATAAGTCAGGATTCTGTGAAGCTAATTGATAATTACCAGAATACAAAAATTCGGTATTTCCTCCTTTGATCTCACCATTTTTAAAAACCGCCAGACCACTTCCTAGCTGTTCATGGTCAGACTCAAAAAATAATTTAAATACACCTTCTGTCATAGTGAATTAACTCCTCATATGAGTAAACGATATTTCGCGCAAATAAACGATGAATTGAGATCATTTATTTGTGCTATTACGTAGCATCTAACTCAGATGAATCAGAGTGGTGGGGGCGATCCATTAGGTGCAACGGTCGGTGAAAGTAGCTAATGATCGTAATTATAGTTTGTAGCGAACCTAAAACGATAAATAGTAGTCCAATCCCCCGGCCTGCTCCAATGCCGATTATTTGACCAATACTGGGTGCTAATAGTCCTGTGGAAGTCATTAATGGTTCAAAAACATAGTCTACGAGAGGCCCTGCTAGTAGATAGGCGATAGGGACACAGGAAGCTGAAATGGTACCGAGTAGTCCAAATACTCTACCCTGAACATCGTGATCAACACGCTTCAGCAAAAGGACTTCGCTACACCCGGCAATAATGGGAAAACAAAGCAAACCACCAAAAATAGCAATGCTAATAATTGCTGGAGAGGGGCGAGAGCCAGCCATTATAATGCAAATTCCTAATAATATTCCAAAGAAGAAAACCCCTTGGATTTTTTGTTTGGGACCACCCCAAATACCCATCATTACACTGCCAATCAGCGAACCTACACCGCCGAGAGATAGAATGGTGCCAGTAGTAGCTGTTGTACCAATGGTTAAGAGCATAGGAACCATCAATAAACTAACCAGACCAATCAGAAAATTGACGGCAGTAAAATATATGACTAAAGACATTAAACCGGGCTGTGCCATAATGTAGCGCCAACCATAAAGTAATTCATTTTTGATAGATTCTTTTGGAGAATCTTCGCTTTTTTCAGGCTGATCACCTTTATTGATTGATTTATTGTTGGTTTGGTGAGGAAAGCGTACAGATAGCAACGTGACTAAAGAAATGATGTAGGTTAAAAAATCGATAAAAAGAACACCCTGGAGCTGAACACTAAGGATCAAAATTCCGGCAACAGCCGGGATAAATATACTCCCGGTAGATTCGCTCACTTGCATCATTCCGATCGCGCGACCTAAATGCTGGGGTGGAACTAAAGAGCTAGTGGCTGTTGTGCTAGCGAGTCGCTGAAACACGCTAAAAGTTGACATAATACCAGTAGCAATACAAATATGAAACACTTGTAAGTTGCCTAACCAAAAAGCAATGGCGATCGAAAGGGTCATTAACCCGGCACCAAAGTCGCTAATAATCATTGTCCAGCGGCGATCCCACCGATCGACAAAAGCGCCAGCGATCGGAGATATCAAAATAGGTGGCAATGTAGTAAACAGTGAGACTAGGGCAAATAGAGTCACAGAGTTGGTTTTTTGGTATACCCAAAGATCGAGAGCAAAACCAGTTAGGCCAGAGCCAAGTAGAGAGGCAAATTGACCGAACCAAACAATGATAAAAACTCTGAGAGATGTTAATTCTTGCAAAAAACTGGCTAGTTTAGACATTTTTGTTGGGCTGTTGAGTAGCTAAATTAGGGTTGAGGTGGCGATAGCAGTACGTATTTGATGGGCAAGTATTTCCACATGGGGATGGGTAAGCATCGTAAAGTGGTTGCCTGGAACGGGTTGAATAACCGGTGCTAGAGTTGTAAATTCTTGCCAGCCCAAATCATCAGTCGGGAGGTTAGAAGTGCCATCTTCGGCCTCACTGGAAACAAAGCAAGTGATTTGCTGTGGGTAGAGATGCTGCGGTTGATAAACCATCAGCACCTCATTGCGGTACACCTGAATGAGAGCACGGAGTTGTTCGGTGCTAGCTTCAGGAAAAAGCTGAGCATCTTGTAATCGGCTCAAGAAGTACTCTAGCTGGGCATTTGGAGTTAGAGTACTGAGCATTTCGATCGATACATCTAAGCTGCGACCGTAAAGCTGTTCCAAAATCAGGGCAATTTCTTGCCACCAGTCGGCTTCGGTGGCTGTTGTGGTGATTTGTTGATGGGGGGCACTGGAGTCGATAATGCCCAGAAAAGCCACTTTTTCGCCTTGCTGATGCAATTGATTGGCAATTTCAAAGGCTACCAGTCCACCAAAAGAGTGTCCACCTAAGTAGTATGGGCCTTGGGGTTGATGGGACTGAATGGCTTGAATGTAAGCCGTAGCCATTTCTTCTACAGTTTGATGTGGTGTAGAGTTGCCATCTAACCCCAGAGACTGTAAAGCATAACAGGGTTGATCAGAGCCAAGATAATGAGCGAGTTGATGAAGGTAAATGGGGTTGCCACCAGCTCCTGGAACACAGAAAAAGGTTGGCTGGGTGCCTCGGGGTTGCAGAGCAATTAAGGGGGACCAAACATCTGATTGGTGAGGTTCCCGCAGCCGAGTAGCTAATTGACTAATTGTTGGGTACTGGAACAAGCTAGCAAGAGGTAATTTTTGGCTAAACTGCTGTTCGATTTTGGCCATTAGATGTACAGCCAAGAGAGAATGACCGCCGAGATCAAAGAAATCATCATGGGTACTAATGGGATAAACCTGTAAAACGGTTGACCAGATTTCGGTGAGCTGCTGCTCAATGTGATCGGCAGGGGGGATAAAGAGCCGATCATCTGTATAGCTGTGGCTATCTGGTACTGGTAAAGCTCGTCGATCTAACTTGCCATTGGGAGTTAAAGGTAGGCTAGGTAACTGCACAAAAGCTGCCGGAATCATATAGTCTGGCAATTTAGAACGCATGTGAGTGCGCAGATCTGCCTTAGAAATTTGCTGGTCGTCGGCAGCAACAATATAGGCAACAAGTTGTTGTAATCCAGGTCGATCGGTAAGGCCAATAATTATTGACTGGTATATAGCAGGATGTTGCTGCAAGACGGTTTCGATTTCGCCTAGTTCAATGCGGAAACCACGAATTTTGATCTGCTGATCGCTGCGCTCTAAATATTTGAGATTGCCATCGGCTAAGTAAATGCCTCGATCGCCGGTTTTATAAAGTTTGGCACTTGCCAGAGTGCTAAAAGGATTACCAATAAATCGATCATTGGTGAGGTCGGGGCGTTGCCAGTAGCCACGACCAACCCCGGCACCGCCCAGATAAATTTCGCCCGGTACACCGATCGGCACCGGCTGAAGATGACGATCTAAAAGATAGACCTGCGTATTGGCAAAAGGGCGGCCAATAGGAACTAAACCATCACCAAATTTCTCGATCTCTGTGGTTTCAAAATAGGTGCTGTCGATGGTAGATTCACTCACCCCGTAAGAATTAATCAGGCGAGCCTGTGGACGAAGTAGCCGCTGGAACTGTTGATATTCTTGAACATACCAACTGTCGGAACCCAAAATAACCAAGCGCATAAAATGTAAGTTTTGGCCAGTTTCTTCTAGGTATTGTGCTAGGTTCCGAAATACTGCCGGTACAAATTCAGCACAGTCTACAGCGGCAGTTCGCAGCAGATGGTACAACTGGTCGGCTGCCAATAAAGTAGCGGTAGGACAAATAACTAACTTGCCGCCAGAACATAAAGCTCGTACTAAGTCACCAGCAAAAACATCAAAAGAAAAGCTGGCCATTTGGAGGTGGCTAGTGCAACGATGCAGCCGATAATCTTCTGCCCAGGCAAAAAAGGCATTGACGAGGTTACGATGTTCAACCATCACGCCTTTGGGCGTACCAGTGGAGCCAGAAGTAAAAATTAGATAGGCCAAATGATGAGGTTCAACCGTTGCGGGCAAGTTGGCATTGCTCCAGCAGGCAATTTCTGGCCAGTCTTGGTCTAATAATACTATCGGAACCTGCAAGTTGGGCAAGTTGTTTAATAGGGCTGTTTGGGTGAGAATAACCTGTGCTTGGCTATTGACGAGCATTAAGTCTAGTCGATCGCGAGGGTAGGCAGGGTCTAAGGGTAAATACGCTCCACCCGCTTTGAGAATTCCTAAGATACCAATCACCATTTCTAGGGAACGTTCTACCGAAATACCGACGATTACTTCTGGCCCTACTCCCAACATCCGGAGATGTCTGGCGAGCTGATTGGATTTGAGATGGAGTTCTTGGTATGTAAGTTGATCTTCGCCATACACTACAGCGATCGCCTGGGGATTGCGCACAACTTGTTGAGCAAACAGCTCATGCATACAGAGCACTGGATAAGTAGTGGTGGTGTCATTCCACTGATGTAGCAAGATTTGTTTTTCGGCAGTGGTGAGTAGTGACAGATATTCAATTGACTGGTCTGGATTGGTAACAATGCAGGTAAGTAACTGTTGGAAATGGCCGGTGAGACGTTGGATCGTCGTGGCCTCAAATAAATCAGTGTTGTATTCCCATTCAGCTTCTAGACCTTCTGGACTGGGTTCGATCGACAGGGTTAAATCGAAGTTAGCAGTCACCTGATCTACGGGCAGCGGTTGTAAGTGCAGATCGTCCGTGAGGTCGATTGCTACTACCGGGGTGTTTTGCAGAATAAACATTACCTGAAACAGCGGCGTATGGCTGAGGTCTCGGGCGGGCTGAAGGGTTTCAATCAACATTTCAAATGGTAGATCTTGATGACTGTAGGCTGCCAATGAAACTTCTTTGACCCGCTCTAGCAATTCTTTAAAGCTAGGATCGCCAGAAAGGTCAGTGCGTAATACTAAAGTATTGACAAAAAACCCAATTAAGCTCTCAGTCACTTGCTGTTGACGGTTGGCGATCGGTGAACCTACCAAAATATCTGACTGACCACTATAGCGGTATAGCAACACGTTAAAAGCTGCTAACAGGGTCATAAACAGTGTGCCGCCTACTTGTTGGCTCAGAGCTTCCAATTTTTGACTGACGGTTGCTGGAATTTGAAAATGATGGGTGGCTCCGTGATCAGTTTGGATGGCTGGTCTGGGTCGATCGGTGGGCAGGGTGAGTAACGTGGGAGCATCAGCTAGTTGGGTACGCCAGTAATTTAGCTGTCGATCGAGTACGGCTCCTTGTAACCATTGACGTTGCCAGAGGGCAAAATCTGGATATTGAATGGAGAGATTGGGTAGAGGAGAATATTCGCCAACATAATAGGCATCATAATAAGCCGCAAGTTCTTGAATTAAAACTCCCATCGACCAACCATCAGAAATAATATGATGCAAAGTCAGCATCAGGACGTGCTGATCGCGACAGTGAATGAGGGTGGCTCGTAGCAACCAATCTGTCGCTAAGTTGAAAGGACATTGAGCCGCCGTGGTTGCTAACTGTTGGATCTGAGCTTCTTGTTGGTCGATCGACAAATGACGTAAATCGATACTTGCTAATGACCATGATTTATTGGGGTGAACGACTTGGAGTGGTTGATTATCAACTACTACGAAATTAGTACGCAGCGATTCATGACGTTGAACAACACTGGCTAAGGCGTGGTGTAGAGCCGCTAAGTTGAGCTGTCCTGTCAATCGCACTGCCGTAAACATGTTGTAAGCACTACTCTGCGGCTGTAGCTGATCAAGGAACCACAACCGTTGCTGGGAAAAGGATAGAGGGATCGAATCAGCCATATCTCTGGGCAGCAGGGGGATTGCATTACTTGGGATAGCTTGTTGTATTGCCTCAGCTAATTGAGCAATAGTTGGAGCGGCGAATAGCGTTCGCAAAGGGATAGTTACCGCAAGCTCCTGTTGCAAGCGAGCAATAACTTGAGTGGCCAATAGAGAGTGACCACCTAGTTCAAAAAAGTTGTCATAAATGCTGAGTTGATCAAAACCTAAAAGACCGCTCCAAATTTTGGCCAAGGATTGCTCGATCGGCGTATGTGGAGACACTATTTCTCGATTTGATCTGTCTAGGGTCGGAGCAGGAAGCGCCCGGCGATCAATTTTGCCACTGGGGGTGAGGGGAAGTTGTGGTAAGGACATGAGTAATGCTGGCACCATATACTCGGGCAGACGTGCTTGGAGAAAAGCCCGTAGGTGGTTGTTGTCTATATCACCAACTAGATAAGCAACTAGCTTAGGAGTTGGATCGGTATGTAAAACTACGACTGCTTGTTGAACGGTGGGATGTTGGCACAGCAAATTTTCAATTTCGCTTAACTCTACTCGGAATCCTCGAATTTTTATCTGTTCATCTAGACGACCAAAGTATTCGATCTGACCATCTGGGAGATAGCGTACCAAGTCTCCAGTGCGATAGAGGCGTTCATGGGGAATAAACGGATGGGTAACAAAGCGTTCGGCGGTGAGTTTTGGCTGGTGAAGATAGCCTCGGGCTACCCCGGCACCACCAATGTAGAGTTCGCCAAGAATCCCGATCGGGACGGGCTGCTGCCGACTATCTAGAACATAGGTTTGGACATTGGCCAAGGGCCGACCAATAGGAACTTCGGGACTGGTCAGCGGATGCCCTGAAAGTAAGCAAACCGTGGCTTCTACCGTTGTTTCGGTCGGGCCATAGGCATTCATTAACAGCGGATATGCTCCAACTTGTGCCTGCCACAGACGAACTTGCTGGGGTAAGACTTTCTCACCACCAATAATTACTAATCGGACACTAGGAGGGATGGTGCTGTTTGTCAATTCAGCAGTCAACTGTTGCCAATAGGCAGTGGGCAAGTCTAGCACTGTGAGTTGGGCGCGATCGCAATGTGCCCAGAACTGTGCCTCTGAATCGATCATCTCTGCTGGACGCAGATATAAAGTAGCACCCTGGGTTAGGGTCGGAAAAATTTCTTCTACGGACACATCAAAGCTAATCGAAGAAAACTGTAACACTCGATCGAGTGGAGTAATGGAGTAAGCCTGAGTGGCTGCCCAACAAAAATGCACTAAATTTTGCTGAGTAATCATTACTCCCTTGGGAATACCCGTCGAACCAGAGGTGAAAATAACGTAGGCTAAGTCGGCAGGTGTGAGCGAACTAACAAGGTTAACAGTACTATGGCTATGAAGCTGCAGGCTGATTTCATCGAGACAAATTATCTGTGCCTCGGTCGCGGGTAAAGTATCTCGCAGCTTGGAAGTGGTGAGAAGATAAGTAGCCTGACTCGCCACCAACATTTGTTCTAGACGCGCTGATGGATAGGCGGGGTCGAGTGGTAAATAAGCACCACCTGCTTTTAGAATTCCCCAGAGACTTACTATCAAGTCGATCGAGCGCTCTAAACAAAGACCTACCAGGCTGTCTGCTGTTACCCCCTGTTGTTGTAAGTAATGTGCCAGTTGGTTAGCACGGGCATTGAGTTGGTGGTAGGTAAGCTGTTGATCACCACAAATGACCGCAATGGCTTCGGGAGATTGAGCCACTTGTGCCTCAAATAGCTCATGAATATAGTGATCGGTGGGATAGTCTGCCTGGGTGTTATTCCAATCTTGAATTAGCTGCTGTTGAGCGACAGGAGTCAGGAGTGACAGCCGATCGATCTCTTGGTGGGGATTAGCCACAATGCTGACGAGCAGGGTCTGAAAATGCTCAGCCCAACGCTGGATTGTACTGGCATCAAATAAATCGGTATTGTATTCCCAATCAGCATCTAAGCCTGCCTCGGTTTGGACGAGGGTTAAGGTGAGATCAAAAGTAGCGATTGTATTGGCAAGACCCAGCGGCTGGATTTGTAGCTCAGAGGTGATTGCTAGATCGGTAGTGGGTGCATTTTGCAGTACCAGCATTACCTGAAAAAGTGGCGTATAGCTGAGATCGCGCTCGGGCTGAAGAGCTTCTACCAGCATCTCGAAGGGCAGATCTTGGTGAGCATAGGCTCCCAGAGAAGTTTCGCGCACTTGGGCAAGCAGATGGACAAAACTGAGATCACCAGAAAGTTTGGTTCGCCAGACCAGAGTATTCACAAAAAACCCAATTAATCCTTCTAGTTCTTGGCGGTTGCGGTTGGCGATCGGAGAGCCAACTAAAATATCGGTTTGGTTGCTCGATCGATAGAGCAAGACATTGAATGCTGCCAACAAGGTCATAAATGGGGTGACTCCCTGCTGTTGGCTTAATTCTACTAATGCACTACTGACTGTTGCTGGAATGGCAAAAGAGTAGTGGGCACCGTTACTGGTTTGAATAGCTGGTCGAGGGCGATCGGTAGGGAGTTCAAGACGGCTGGGAGCAGCAGCGAGCTGTTGTTGCCAGTAATTTAATTGGGTAGTTAGCTCTTCGGCTTGTAGCCATTGTCGCTGCCAGATGGCAAAATCAGCATACTGCACAGGGAGATCTGCTAAAGTAAGCGGCTGCTTTTGCACAGAAGCCTGATAGATTGTTGCTAATTCATTGGTTAAAATACCCAAAGACCAACCATCGCTGATGATATGGTGCAGGACTATTAGTAAAATATGATTAGTGGGGCTGCATTTAAGCACAGTCACTCGCCAGAGACTATCAGTAGTTAAATCAAAAGGTTTTGTTGCTAACTCTCCCATGAGATGTTCGACATCCTGGTCGGTATTACTGGAGTTGGCCGCTGATAAATCGATAACCGACCACTGTTTTGATCGATCGGGATAAACTATTTGCTGGGGTTGGCCAGAGATAGTTACAAAATTGGTGCGCAACACCTCATGACGCTGGACTATTTGCTGAAAGCTCTGTTCTAACAAGTCCAGATCTAGATCACCCACTAAGCGCATAGCGATCGGAATATTGTAAGCAGCACTCTCGGGCTGTAGTTGATCGAGGAACCAGAGCCGTTGTTGGGCAAAAGATAAAGGTAAAAGATCGACCTGTTGGCGTGCAGTTAGTGGCGGAGCCGCAGTAGGCAATGCCGCCTGAATTACTGTAGATAACTCGGCGATTGTCGGTGCTGTAAACAAGCTGCTCACCGGAATTTCTACTGTCCAAGTGGAGCGCACCCGTGAAATAACCTGGGTGGCCTGGAGAGAGTGACCGCCTAAATCAAAAAAGTTATCATGAATACCCAGGCGATCGATGCCCAAAACTGCTGTCCAAATGGCGGTCAGTAGTTCTTCTCGCTCATTACGGGCAGCGACCAAAGGAGCAGTTGCTAACCGCTGAAAATCGGGTGCGGGTAAAGCCCGTCGATCAACCTTGCCACTGGGGGTGAGGGGTAAAGCTTTTAAAGTCAGATAGGCGGCAGGCACCATGTATTCTGGCAGTCGTGCTTGTAAAAAGGAGCGTAGTTCTAAAGGAGATAGCTCATGTTGTGGTGCCGTATAAGCAACTAAACGTCGATCACCAGAGGAGTCAAGGTGCAGAACAACGGCGGCTTGCTGGATGGCAGGATGCTGGGTGAGCACTGCCGCGATTTCGCCCAGTTCAACCCGAAAACCGCGCATTTTTACTTGGTCATCGATGCGTCCTAGGTAAATAATGTCACCATTGGGCAGGCTGCGTGCCAAGTCACCAGTGCGGTAGAGCTTGGCCTGGGGCTGGTGAGGATGGTCAATAAATCGATCGGCAGTGAGTCCTGGTCGATGTAAATAGCCCTGAGCTAGACAGTCTCCTCCTAGATATAATTCGCCAGGTAAACCGCTGGGCAGGGGTTGAAGTTGCTCATCTAGAATATAGACAGTGGTATTGGGCAAAGGTTTACCGATCGGAGGGAGGGTTGGCCAGTCATGGGCGGCACCGCTGAGAGTAAAGGCAGTCACCACATGGCTCTCGGAAGGCCCATAGTGATTGTGTAAGGTACAGTGGGGGATGTGACTAAAGAACTGCTTAATGGCTGGGGTAATTTGGAGCTGTTCTCCGGCCACAATTACTTCTTGAAGCTGGGTGGGAATAGTAGGCTGAGCTGATTGGGCTGCGGCTAGTTGCTGGAGGGCGACAACCGGTAAAAAGAGTCGATCGATTTGTTGTTGGTGAATAGTGGCAAGTAGAGCCAGCGGATCGCGGCGTAAATCTTCGGTAATCAGGACTAGTGTGCCTCCCGCACACCAGGTCGCAAAAATTTCTTGAAAAGATACATCAAAACTGATCGGCGAAAATTGCAAGGTGCGACCAACTCCGATATCCCCACTTTGGCGGCACTGCCAATGGATGAGGTTACTGAGGGCGCGGTGGGGCATGGCAATGCCCTTGGGCTGCCCCGTCGAACCAGAAGTGTAAATAACATAGCCCAAATGGTTTAAGTCAGTGGTGGGCAGCACAATTGTTGATCGATCGAGCGGTTGATTTAGATCAACAATTTGCAGGTTGAGATCGGTAAACTGGGGAGCTAACTGAGCCGAGGTAAGTAAGATCGAGACCTCAGCATTAGTCACCATCAAGTGCAGTCGATCGAGCGGATAACTGGAGTCGAGAGGTAGATAGGCTCCACCGGCTAGCAAAATTGCCAACACTCCAATCACCATACTGGCAGAGCGCTCTGCACAAATACCTACCGGTAGATTAGGCTGTACACCTATGCTGATCAGATATTGCGCCAATTGTTCGGCGCGATCGATTAAGCCTTGGTAGGTAAGTTGAAGATCGCCATCGATCACGGCGATCGCTTGGGGGGTGAGCTTAGCCTGCTGGCTGACCCAATCTACTACCGTACCGGTAGGGAGAGCGCTGGTGGCCTGTGGCTGCATCCAAATTTGTTGTTGTTGGTCATTACTTAAGAGTGCAATATGTGCCACTTGGCGATCAGGCTGAGTAATGAGATTGGTCAGAATTGTTGCAAAATGCTGAAGCAACTGCTCGATCGTTGCTGTATTGAAGTACTTACTGTCGTAACTTAATTTGAGGGCTAACTGCTCGGCAGGGGCAACCAATAGAGTAAGAGGGTAATGGGTTTGCTCGCGGCTGTGGATATCGGTGATGGTTAAATCGCCTGGTTGGTCTTGTACCGCAGCTCCGATCGGGTAGTTTTCAAACACTACGATCGATTCAAACAGCGATAAACTACGGGGGACATTACTCCACCCCTGAATTTCGACCAGCGAACTATAGGCATATTGCTCGCTTTCTACTTGCTGGTTTTGAATAGATTTTAACCAGGGTAAAACCGTGAGATCAGGCGAAATAGCAATACGTACTGGCAGAGTATTAATAAATAGACCGACCATGGCTTCTACTCCGGGCAGTGCCGGGGGCCGACCGGCCACTGTTGCTCCAAATACAACCTCTGCCTCACCGCTATAGCGGGCAAGGAGTAAAGCCCAGGCTCCTTGAATCAAATTATTAATGGTGAAGTGATGTGTGCGGGCAAAGGTTTGAAGATTTTGGGTGACTGCCAGATCTAGATATAATGCCTGTTCTTGAAAATCTGTAGCTGTGATGGGAGAGCGATCGATCTCTGCGGTGATTGGTAGCGGGGTTGGGGCGCTCCAGTCATGTAGTTTTTGTTGCCAAAAAGTTGCAGCCGCTGCTTGGTCTTGTTGTTGCAACCAGCTAATATAGTGACGATAAGGCAGCACCGGAGCCAAGTTTGATTGCTGTTCTTGTTCGATGGCACTATAGGTAGCTAGTAGCTCTTGAAAGACTAAGGGCATCGACCAACCATCCAGCAATAGGTGGTGATGCTGCCATAGCATTTGATGCCGATCATCGGCCATCTGAATCAGAGTTAAGCGTAATAGGGGTGGTTGGTCGAGCGGGATATCGATCGGCGTGGTTAGCAGAGCTGCTAACTGCTGCTGTTGGGTGGCGGGATCGATCGATCGCCAGTCTAGAACTGTCAGGGGCGGAGCTACTTGGTGATAGACAATTTGCAGTGGCTGGGCATAGCCAGACCAGAGATAGCCGGTGCGTAAAACAGCATGGCGATCGATCAACTGCTGCCATGCTTGGCTAAAAGCATTGATCTGCAAGGCTCCATTTAAGGTACAAGTCAACTGCTCAATATAAACGTCGGTATTAGGGGCAGCCAAGCTGTGAAAAAGCATCCCCTGCTGCATAGGAGATAGAGGATAAATATCGGCAACCTGTCGCCAATCTCCGGCGTGGTGCAAGGCTTGAGCGAGTTCTCGATCGGTTAATTGCGCCAGCGGAAAATCACTGGGGCTATAGCCGCCAGCGGTGGGCTGTAGGCAGTGGTCGATTAATTGCTGGAGGCGCTCCAGCATATCTGTGGCTAAGCTTTGAATGGTGGTGGCCTGATGAAGGGCTTCACTATAAGTCCAGTTGAGATGGAGTTGACCAGCAACCATCAGACAATTGATTTCGATCAAACAAGGACGCTGCCCGTGGGGGCTGCGATCGACTCCGGCAAATTCTGTGGCAATATCCCACTCGGCGGTAGTTGCTAAAGTTTGATCGAATTGACCAAGATAGTTAAAGCTAATTTCGGGGGCGATCGTCGCTAGTTGTGCTGTTAGCGCTGGGTCATGATGTAGATAGCGCAGCAGTCCATAGCCAATACCCTGCTGCGGAATTGCTCGCAATTGTTCTTTGATGGCCAGCAACTGTTGGCCTAAATCTTCACTCGTGGGGAGTTGCAGACAGATGGGAAACATTGTAGTAAACCAGCCCACGGTGCGAGATAAATCTACGTCGGCAAACAGATCGGCGCGTCCATGGCCTTCTAAGGTAATTAATGTCTGATGGCCAGTCCATTGCTGCAAGGCTTGAGTGAGAGCAGTGAGTAGTACATCGTTAACTTGGGTATGATATACCTGAGGCACTACTTGAAGCAGATGGTGAGTGGCCGTGGTGTCCAGCACTTGAGAAATTGTAGCTGTGGTGCCGCAAGTATTTTGCCCCTGGGGGAAATCTAGTGGTAATGCTCGGTTAGCATGGCTGGCAATTGTTTGCCAATAGGCGATTTCGGGGGTGATAGTTTGAGCATAGTTAGTCAGTTTTGCTGCCCAATCTTGCCACGAAGTGGTTTTGGCTGGCAGTTGGATTTTGATACCTGCTGCGCACTGTTGATAGGCAGTCCATAGATCGGCTAGCAAAATACGCCAAGAAACACCATCGATCGCCAGGTGATGAATCACAATTTGCAAGCGACCAGAATCTTCTAGTTGAAACAGGTTGGCCAAGAGGAGTGGGCCAGTGGCCAGATTGATGCTGCGCTGACGAGCATCACCAATTTGAGCAATTTGGCTGGTTTGCGCCTCGACGCTTAACCCCCGTAAATCGTGGATTTGCAAGGGTACTGTAGTAGTTTGGGGGGCTTGGCTCTGCTGCCGATCGCCTGGGGTGTAGCAAAGACGCAGGGCATCATGATGATGCAGCAAAGCCTGAAGCACTTGTTGGAGTAAATCGACCTGGAGATCGGCTGGAACCTTCAACAGTATTGATTGGTTGAAGTGGTGTGGTTTTGGCAAATTTTCTTGCCAAAACCACTGTTGAATAGGAGTCGGTGCTACGAAGCCAGTCACCTCGCCCTGGGGAGCGGTGTTAATAGTTGCAGTTTGAATGTAAGGGGCTAACTCGCCGATCGATTGGTGGCTAAATAGCAACTTGGGGGTAAGCTGAAGTCCAACGGCTTGTGCCCGCGCTACAATTTGCAAACTCAGGATGGAATCTCCACCCAGAGCGAAGAAATTATCATGAATACCGATTTGCTCGACGTTTAAAAGACTACTCCAGATTTCGGCTAAAGTCTGTTCGATCGGGGTATGAGGTGCAACAAAATCATTAGTGCGTTGATAAGTAGGCTGGGGTAGATTTGACAGATCGATCTTGCCGTTGCTGGTGAGGGGAATGGCCGGAATTTGCCCAAAAGCGGCTGGGCACATATAGTCTGGTAAGCGTTCTTGGCAAAACTTTCGCAGGTCAGAAGTACTGACGGTGGTAGGGGCAACTACATAGGCTACCAAGCGCTCATCGGCAACAATCGCGACGGCCTGGGTCACAGCCGGATACTGAAGCAGCACAAATTCTACTTCTGTTAGCTCTACGCGACAGCCTCGAATTTTGACTTGTCGATCGATGCGACCGAGGTATTCGATTTGACCATTGGCTAAACAACGCGCGAGATCGCCGGTGCGGTATAGACGGCTAGCGCTATTTTGGGGGTCAACAATAAAGTTACGAGCAGTTAAATCTGGCCGATTTAAGTAGCCTTGAGCAATACCCAGACCACCCAAGAACAACTCGCCCGGAAAACCGATTGGCTGGGGCTGCAAATAGCGATCTAGAACCTGAGCAGTACGACCGGGCAGCGGCAACCCGATCGATATGGACTGCCCTTGTCCTAGTGATGGCACCTCAAATAAGGTGGCGGTGATAGTGGCTTCGGTGGGTCCATAGGCATTAAAAAGTCGAATTGAGTTCAGTCCAAGTTGTTGCCAGCGGTCTATGTAGTTAGGACTCAAAGAAGCTCCGCCCACAATCAGCAGCCGCAGAGATGTCAGGGATAAATCGATCGACGGCTGAGCTTGCCAAGCGGCGACTACTTGTTCCCAGTAGGCGGTGGGGAGGTTAATAACTGTGAGTTGATGCCGGTGAATTTGTGCTAATAATTCATTGGGTGTCCAGAGGGTCGCACCGCGCACTAAGAGCTGTCCGCCGGTAATCAGGGTAGTGAAAATTTGTTCTAGGGATGGGTCAAAGTTGAGCGAAGCAAATTGCAAAACTCGATCGGCGGCGGTGAGCTGTAGTTGATTGGCCATCACCTGACAGTGAGTGGCCAGAGCACAATGATCAATCATTACGCCCTTGGGCTGACCAGTAGAGCCAGAGGTATAGAGAATATAGGCTAAGTCTTGCTTAGTGACAGGGCTAGGCATATCCGCCGTACTGGCTTGGGCAATGCGATCGGAGTTTTTGTCTAGACAGACAACTTGAAGCTGCGAACAGGTTGACCACACCATTGAAGATCGATCAACTACTGCTTGTTCAGTTACTAATATGGTGATGCTACTGTCTGTGAGGGCAAATTCTAGGCGCTGGGCAGGGTAATCGGGGTCTAATGGCACATAAACTCCACCAGCTTTGAGTATCCCGAGAATCGCCACCACCATTTGGGGCGCACGATGTAAGCTTAAACCCACAGTCATGCCTGGTTGCAATCCAATAGATTGGAGATAATGGGCTAACTGGTTAGCTCGACTGTTGAGAGTGTGGTAGGTGAGATATTGGCCTTCTCCCCCTAAGGCTAGGGCATTTGGCGTTTTGGCAGCCTGTTGAGCCACTAAGTCTGGCAAGAATTCAGATGAAAAACTCGGAAGAGCGCTGGGGGGCTGGGCTGGCCATAGGGGGGCAAGAGGTAATTGACTAATGGTTTGGGTGGGGGTGGCCACCATGCCTATTAAAATTTGATGCCAATGGGCACTCAGGTGCTCGATCGTTTGAGAATCAAACAAATCAGTATTGTATTCCCAAGTCCCGATTAAGCCTTGGGTATTTTGTTCGATCGACAGGGTTAAATCAAACTTGGCGGTTTGGGTGGGCGGTTGGTAGCTACTGAGGTTAATTCCGGCTAGGCTCAGTTCGGCCTCGGGTGCATTTTGCAAGACAAACATCACCTGAAACAGCGGCGTATGGCTCAGATCACGGGTGGGTTGTAAATCTTCTACTAGTAATTCAAAGGGTAAATCTTGGTGAGCATAGGCTTCTAAGGCCGTATTCCGAACTTTAATTAATAGCTCAGTAACTGTCGGGTTGCCAGACAAATCGCTACGCAAAACCAAAGTATTGACAAAAAACCCAATGAGGTTTTCCACCTCCCGCCGATTGCGATTAGCTACCGGAGTGCCGATGGGCAGGTCGGTTTGGTTGCTGTAGCGGTACAGCAAAATTTTAAATGCGGTTAGCAGGGTCATGAATATGGTGCAGGCTTGATCTTTACTCCAGGTTTCTAACTGCTGGGTAAGAGCTAGATCGATCTCAAAAGATTGCTGCTGACCATGGAAGGTTTGTACTGCTGGACGCATTCGATCGGTGGGTAGGTCGAGCAGAGCCGGAATGCCTGCTAACTGCTGACGCCAATACTGCAACTGTTTTTGCTGTACTCCACCTGCTAACCATTGGCGTTGCCAATAGGCAAAGTCTTGATACTGGATCGGTAACAACGGCAAAACTGGGGGTTGATGGTTTACCTGTGCTGGATAACAGGTAGCTAGCTCTTGGACAAAAATTCCCATTGACCAACCATCAGAGACAATGTGATGCATACAAAAAATCAGCAAATAGTCATCTTCAGCCCGTATGACCAACGTGACCCGGAGTAGCAGATCTGTCGCTAAATCGAAGGGGTAGTCTGTTTCAGACTGGAGCAATTGTTCGCTGGTGGCTTGCTGGGTTTGAACATCCTCAGCGCGTAAATCTACAATCTGCATCTGCCAGTCGCTAGTGGGCTGTACTTGCAAAAGGGGTTGTCCATCTCGATTACAAATATTTGTACGCAGAATGACATGCCGATCGACGATCTG
Source organism: Synechococcales cyanobacterium bin59.metabat.ball.084 (assembly GCA_013297675.1). Classification (GTDB taxonomy): domain Bacteria; phylum Cyanobacteriota; class Cyanobacteriia; order Cyanobacteriales; family Chamaesiphonaceae; genus JAAFHZ01. Next base: position 20,437 of record JAAFHZ010000003.1, read on the forward strand.
CTCTAAACTAGCGGCGAGAGCCGAGATTTGGAGTTTTCCTTGAAGACGCAGGGTTCCGGCCAAATTGTAAGCAGTACTGGTATTGTCGAGCTGCTGTAAAAACCACAGCCGCTGCTGAGCAAAAGAGAGAGGCAATAAAGTATCTGGCGGTGCCGGTAAAATATTGCTTTGCTCTTGGTGTAGACGACGTAATAGTAACTGCTGCTGGCTAGAAGAGAGGTGTGAGATTTTTTTTAGTAAGTCACTCATGGCTGGTGGGGAGAAGTTGAATACTTGAGGAATTTTTAAATACTATTTAGGCTTCTAAAAGCTGTTCGATCTCGGCTTCAGATAGCTGCTCAATTTCTGCAATTGCCTGCTCTAAGGCGGCTGCATCGATCGACTCCATTACAGACTGGGCAGTATGCCAGACCGTAGGATTGGCTAAAATCTCATTGACTGGTATATCTAGCGACTGCTCACGCAGGCGAGAAATAATTTGAATAGCGGTCAAAGAGTTGCCTCCTAAGTCGAAAAAGTTGTCATGAATGCCAATGGCTTCAATCCCCAATACTGTTTGCCATACACTGGCAATATTTTGTTCGAGTTGGTTACTGGGGGCTACATAGGCAGTTGCTAGTACCGGACGGGGATGCTGGGTTACTAGTGACCCAGTTGGTGTTACTCGCCGCTCCATGAGATTGCCAGTCGCCACTACCCATTGGGGCAGAGCCGGTTGTGCCAAAATTCTGGCACAGGCCGCGAGTCCATTACTGGCAGAGAGAGCTTGCTCGCCGCTGGCCGCAAATTGCCAACCATCCCAGTTCACCGCTGTCCAGGTTTGTTGTCGATGGGGTCGATATTGCTGACAGTAGGCATCCATATAGGCATTGGCGGCGGCATAAGCGGCAAATTCTACTCCGCCTAAAATAGATGACAACGAAGAAAACAGCAGACAAAAATCTAAGGTGTGATTGCCCAACAGTCGATCGAGGACTTGTAGCCCTTGGATTTTTGGTTGGAATTGTGCAGCACAATCAGCCGCTGTGAGCTGAGCAATTAAACCAAACGAACTGCCACTAGTAACGGCGGCGGTATGAAATACCCCGCGAATCTGGCCAAACTGTTTGTGGGCTTGTTGGATGGCCTGAGCCATCTGGGCTTCATTACCGACATCGGCTGGGATGATTAGTAGTTGAGTCCCCAGTTGCTCGATCTCTAGTAATTGCTGAATTTGGGGGTGAGCAGCCTGGACAGAACTTTCTATCCACTGTGCTCGATCGGGGAAAGGTTGATGGGTGGTGAGCAACAATCGAACAGGTTGCTGCTGAGCAAGGAAGAGAGCTAGCGCTAACCCAATTTTACCCAGACCACCGGTAATAAGATACCAACCATCGCTGGTTAGTGATAAGGGGGCATCGGCCAAGGGTGTGGGAGTAAAGGTGGGCAGCCAGCGTTGATTTCCTCGGTAAGCGATAGATCGCTCATCGATCGGCTGCCAAATTTCTGCCATGATTTGTTCTAAGCTGCGAGGATTTGGCACTAAATTAGCGATATCGATCGATCGGCAAGCTATTTGGGGATACTCTTGGGGAATTACTGCTAGCAAGCCCTGGAGCATGGCAGTAGCCGGACATATCGGGTCGGCTCCGGTAACTTGCTGGGTGTGATTAGTGATCACTGTCATTTGAACCGATCGATCGCCCAGAGCTGCGGTCAGCCACAGCAAGCTATAAAAACCATGATGCTGTGCTTGGTCGAAATCTTCGCTGGTGTCAATAGCTAAACTGGCCAAATGTACAACATGTGTAGGAGAGTCAATTTGCTGACAAAGTTGGCTGTAGTCTTGCTGCTGTTGGTAATTGATGGTGTAAGCATCAAGGCTCTGTTGCCAACTCTCACCAGCTTGAACGGTAGTTACCCGCCAGCCCGCCTGTCGCAGTTGATGGGTGAGAGCATCGCCCCAACCCAACTGATCTAGAAAAATTAATAGATGAGCAGCGGCTGGGGGCGTGACCACTGGAGACAAGCTACGCTGCCAACTGGGGAGATAAAAAAAGCTGCTCAGATCAGAATTAGCTGGTGTGAGAGGACGAGTTTCTGGCTGACTGGTGGTTTCGACCCAATACCTTTGTCGTTGAAAGGGATAGGTGGGCAACAGCACCCGCTGTCGCTGCTGGTCGTGGTTATATTTAGACCAATTTACTCGACCGCCTGCTAACCATAATTGTCCTAGGCTTTGGGTACATAGAGCCAGGTCATCTCGCTGGTCGCGGGGATGACGGAGTGTAGTGATGGTTAAGGGCTTACTCAGAGCAGATTGTTGATTGAGCAGATGGCTTAAGGTATTGCCAGGACCAACTTCTAAATAAATGTGGTCGCCCTGAGCCATTAAAACAGATGCCCCTGCTGCAAACTGCACCGTCTGGCACAAGTGATCTGCCCAATATTGGGGATTGGTAGCAGCTTCTGCGGTGATCCAGGTACCAGTCACATTAGAAAGATAGGGAATTAGTGGTGGCTGTAAGGAGAGGGTGGCCACGTAGGCCGCAAAGGGGGCAGCAATCGGCTCCATTTGCGGTGAATGAAATGCATGGGAAGTGTGCAAGAGACGACAGATCAATCCTTGGGCAGTCAACTGTTGTTCTAGATCGGTCACTGCTGCAATTGATCCGGCTACCACACAAGACTGTGGGGTATTGATCACGGCGATCGACAACTGTTCGCCTAGCTGTGGTTTGAGCTGCTCTGCCGATAAAGGTACTGTGAGCATTGCTCCTGGGGGCAGCGACTGCATGAGAATGCCCCGCTTGACCACCAGTGCTAGTGCTGTTGGTAAGTCAAAAACTCCGGCCAAACAGGCCGCTACGTATTCACCAATGCTGTGACCAAGAATGGCCTGAGGCAATACTCCCCAAGATTGCCAGAGTTGAGCAATGGCATATTCCACGGTAAACAGCGCCACTTGGGCAAACTGAGTTTGTTCTAGCTGAGCCGTTGCCGCCGCCGCAGTCTCTGGGGTCGGATATAAAAGCTGTCGCAGATCTAGACCAAGTAACGGTTGCAAAATTTCCGCACAGCGATCGATCAGAGTTTTCACCACTGGTTCTGTATCATAGAGCTGTTTGCCCATATTGATATATTGACTACCCTGACCCGGTAACAAGAAGGCTACAGGGCGATCGCTAGTACCGGCATCGGCAGTACTGGGCTGTGCCAAGGCGGCAATGGTTTCTGGCACAGTCTGACAAACCACCATCTGGCGATGGCGGAAAGCACCCCGCCCCTGTTGGAGTGTAGCGGCTACATCGGCGAGATTGATGGTGGGCTGTTGTGCCAAATGAGCCGCGAGGTTTTTGGCCTGAGTGGCCAAGGCCTGTTCAGTTTTGGCCGAGAGTAAAATGAGCTGCCAAGGGCGGCCAGTAGTGCTGGTTTCGGCAGGTGGTGCTTGTTCTAAAATGACATGGGCATTAGTGCCGCCAATGCCAAAAGAACTAACTCCAGCACGACGGGGATAATCAGTCTGTGGCCAGTGGCTGAGTTGGGTGGGGACTACAAAAGGGCTATTTTCCCAGTCAATTTGTGGATTAGGCGTGGTGAAATGCAGACTGGGTGGAATTTGTTGGTGTTGTAGTGCCAAGGTAGCTTTAATTAAACTTGCTACCCCCGCAGCGGCATCTAAGTGGCCAATATTGCTTTTGAGTGAGCCGATCGCACAAAAACCCCGGCGATCGGTACTAGCCCGAAAAGCTTGGGTAAGAGCAGTGATTTCGATCGGGTCCCCCAGCGCTGTGCCTGTGCCGTGGGCTTCTACATAGCTAATAGAGTCGGCGCTGACTTCGGCAGTGGCCTGTGCTGCCCGAATCACCGCTGCTTGACCGGTAACACTAGGAGCGGTATAGCCAATTTTGGCAGCGCCATCGTTATTGATGGCCGAGCCTTTGATCACCGCTAAAATATTGTCCCGATCGGCAATTGCGGCATCCAACCGTTTTAAAACAACTACTCCTACGCCATTACCTGATACAGCCCCACTGGCAGCGGCATCGAAAGCGCGACAGTGGCCATCCGATGACAAAATTCCACCGGGCTGATATAAATAGCCCGTCTGTTGCGGCAGCCGAATAGTGACTCCTCCAGCTAAGGCCATTTCACAGTCGCCACTCAGTAGCCCTTGGCAGGCTAAATGGATAGCCACCAAAGAAGAAGAACAGGCCGTTTGGACAGTAATACTGGCTCCGGTCAGTTGCAATTTGTAGGAAATTACCGTGCTCAAATAGTTGCCATTAGCCATCAAAATAGCATCAGCACCCACCGCCTCAATTAGCTGACTGTTGGGATAAAGGTTGTGTAATAAATAGTCATTACCACTAAGAGTGGTATAGACCCCAATGGGGTGGTTATAGCTTTGAGGATGGTAGCCTGCTGTTTCTAAGGCGCTATGAGCACATTCTAAAAATATTCGCTGCTGGGGGTCGATGAGTTCTGCTTCCCGAGGGCTATAGCCAAAAAAGGCCGCATCGAATAACTCAATGTCATTTAGGGTGCCACTGGCTTTTACATAGGCCGGATCATGGGCAAAAGTGGGATCAACGCCGCTTTTTAAAACTTCTTCGGTGGTAAAGTGTGTGATCGATTCTAGGCCAGCACTGAGATTATCCCAGAGTTCATCAATGTTATCTGCGCCAGGAAAACGGCCATTCATGCCAATAATGGCGATTTCTAAACCAGTAGCTGTGGAGTTATTCATCATCTTTTTTTACACAATTAATAGTGATGTGGCGGTGAAATTTATTAGTCCGATTTAGCTGCCGATCGGCGTTGTTTCAGCCGTTGCCGTCCAGCCTGGATGGTTGCTAGTTGGTGATTGATGACCGGTATAGCGGGGGCGTTGAGATGTTGAGCCAGAGCAGCCACGGTGGGATATTCAAACATTTCCATCAAAGAAATGTCCCGAGTGAGCGATAACTGTAGGCGCTGATTCAGCTCTACCAGTAAGAGCGAATGTCCACCCAAATCAAAAAAGTTGTCATTGATACCCACTTGGTCAAGCTGCAATACTGCTCGCCAGACCTTGGCGATCGATTCTTCTAACTCGTTACCCGGAGCAATATAGGCTGTCTCGGATCGCTTGCCCCAGTCCGGGGCAGGTAATGCTGGGCGATCGACCTTGCCGTTAGGAGTTAAGGGCAGTTTCGCTAGCGCCATCACTACACTGGGCAACATATAGGCCGGTAGTGGTAAAAACTGGCGCAACTCGGCGGTGGTCGGGGCAGCCGAATCACTCACAATGTAGGCCACTAGCTGATCAGAGCGCTCAGCCGGTGCTATTACTACTACTTCTTGAATCGCTGGATGCTGAAGTATGGCCTGTTCTATTTCGCCTAGCTCAATGCGGAAGCCCCGAATTTTGACCTGCCGATCGAGTCGTGCCAAATATTCGATGTTGCCATCGGGTAAATAGCGCGCTAGGTCTCCGGTGCGATATAGCACGCTTGCCGGATCAGCCAAATCGGGTACAAACCGACTGGCAGTTAACTCCGATCGATGGAGATAGCCAGTGGCTAGACCTAATCCTCCCAGGTAAATTTCGCCAGGAATGCCCACCGGTACCGGCTGTTGGTAGCGGTCTAGTAAATATACTTGGGTATTGGTAATTGCCTGTCCGATCGGCACTGTTACAGCTTGATCGGCAACTGCTGTTACCGGATACCAAGTGCTAAAGGTGGTGTTTTCGGTTGGACCATAAACATGGAGTAAGTGCTGAGGGGGGTGGTTCGTCAGCAGGCTACGTACCCACTGAGGATCTACCGCTTCACCACCAAACAGCAAGTATCGTAACCCCCCCAGCCCTTGGGGCGCAAACTGTACTATTTGATTAAAGAGAGCAGTAGTTAAAAAGAGCACCGTGATGCGCTGACTAGTTAGGTACTGTGCCAAGCGATTAGGAGACAGTGCCACCTCTGAACTGATGCCTACTAACTGAGCACCATTCAACAGCGCACCCCAAATTTCAAAGGTGGCGGCATCAAATGCGGCATTGGCAGCCTGCGCTATGCGATCGGCAGATGTGAGCTGAATGTAGTTGGTGTTGAGCACCAGACGTTGGACAGCGCGGTGCGGAACCGCGACACCCTTGGGTTGACCGGTAGAACCAGAGGTATAAATGACATAGGCCAAATCTGTAGGAGCGATTAGACAATTTAAGTTATCGACAGATGCCGTTAGCAAAGCCGGATCATGATCAAGGCAAACCCAGTGGCCGGTGTGGGGCGGACGGTTGTCCCAGAGCGCTGTTTGGCTCAAGATCACCGCAACTTGAGCATCATCGAGCATAAAACTGAGGCGTTCCGTCGGATAGCTAGGATCGAGGGGTAAGTAAGCCGCGCCAGCTTTTAAAATCCCTAACATTCCCACAATTAGGTGAGTCGATCGCTCTAGATATATCCCGACTAAATCTCCTGGTTGAACGCCCAACTGTTGGAGATGATGGGCGAGTTGGTTGGCGCGGGTATTGAGTTCGCGATAGGTGAGCTGCTGTTCTTCATAAACCACTGCCACTGCCATTGGTTGTTCTAGCACCTGCTGCTCAAAGAGTTGGTGCAAACCAAGTGCCGCCAATGGTACCACCGGTTGTGGTTTGGGTTGTTCGGCTGCCGTCAGCAGCGGTAAGTTACCAATCTGCTGTTGAGGATTGGCTGCAATTGCGGCCAACAGGGTTTGGAAGTGACCAATCCAGCGGTGAATCGTGCTGGCATCAAATAAGTCGGTGTTGTACTCCATGCTGCCCTCCCAACCCTCGGCTGTTACTTCGATCGAAAGGGTCAGATCAAATTTGGCAGTCTGGCTGGTTAAAGCAACCGGAGAAATCGTCATTCCAGGGAGTTGCAGCTCAGTTTCTGGTGCATTGTGCAAGACAAACATCACTTGAAACAGCGGAGTAGAACTCAGATCTCGCTCGGGTTTTAGAGCTTCTACCAACATCTCTAGGGGCAGATCTTGATGAGAATAAGCCGCTAAAGTGGTAGCTTTTACCCGGCTTACCAAGTCTTGGAAGCTCGGGTTGCCAGTTAAGTCCGTGCGCAGTACCAAAGTATTAGCAAAAAAGCCGATTAAATTTTCTAGTTCTTGCTGCTGACGGTTGGCGATCGGCGCACCCACTAAAATATCATCTTGGCCACTATAACGGTGTAGTAATACATTAAAAGCCGTAAATAGAGTCATAAACAGCGTAGATTCCGCCTGCTGGCTCCAGTTTTGCAAGACTTGGCAAATTTCCCGGTCTAAGTCAAAAGCGATGGTCGCGCCGTTGGTAGTGTGGATTGCTGGTCGTGGGCGATCTGTTGGTAACGCTAAGGTGTGGGGTGCTAGAGCTAACTGCTGCTGCCAATAGCTGAGCTGTTGCTCTAAAACGTCTCCTTGCAACCAGTTGCGCTGCCACAGAGCAAAATCGGCATATTGCCAGGTCAGATCAGGCAGCGGAATAGACTGCTTTTGGCTGATAGCGGGATACATCGCGGCTAACTCTTCGATTAAAACGCCCATTGACCAACCATCAGCCACAATATGGTGCAGCTCAAATAGTAAGACTTGTACTTGTCCGCCCAGCAACAGCAGGGTACTGCGGACTAAAGGAGCTTGAGTGAGATCAAAGGGCTGCTGCTGAGCCAATAGTTCAGCCACCATCAGTGCTGGGTCTAACGGGTGCTGGTCTTGGCGATCAAGCACCGTTAGCGGCCAAGGGCAAGGGGGCTGCACAACTTGTACCGGTTGGTGATCGATAAGGTGATAGGTGGTGCGCAAGACTTCATGGCGAGCCAAGATACTAGTGAGGGCGGCAGTCAAGGTCTCAATATGACAGTCTCCCTGAATTTTAATCGCCCCCACAATATGGTAAGCCGTGCTTTGAGGTTCTAATTGCTGCAAAAACCACAGACGTTGCTGACCAAAAGATAAAGGGAGGTGAGCTGGTCGGGGGCTGGTTCCTTCAGACAGTGACGGCATTTTGATTGTAGCAATCGACCAATTGGCTACTAAGCCTGCAATGGTCGGCTGGGTAAAAAGTTGAGACAGAGTTAACTCGGTCTGGAGGACTGTCCGTACTCTAGTTACCAGTTGAGTCGCCAGTAAAGAATGACCACCTAGCTCGAAGAAATTATCATAAATTCCTACTTGCTCAACTCCTAATACTGCTGACCAAATTTTAGCCAGAGATATTTCTAAAGGAGTGCTGGGCAGTACCAAATCGGTACATATAGTTTGATCTCGTTCTGGGCGAGGCAGTGCCGATCGATGAACTTTACCATTGCTAGTGAGTGGTAATGCCGTGAGACTCACCCAAGCTGTCGGCAGCATATAGTACGGCAGGCTGCTACTTAAAAAATCGCGGAGTTCGATCAAGCTGGGGCTGGGTTGCTCGGGCTGTGGCACAAAATAAGCTACTAGTTGAGGGCGATCGGCCTGGTCATGGCGATCGATCACAATAGCTTGGGCGATTGCCGGGTGCTGCTGGAGACGGCTGGTAATTTCACCTAGCTCAATGCGGAGACCTCGGATTTTAACCTGTTGATCTAGTCTTCCTAAATATTCCACTTCTCCATTGGCCAAATAGCGCACTCGATCACCACTGCGATAAAGTCTTTCGCCCGCTAGCCAAGGATGAGGAATAAATTGTTTGGCGGTCAGCTCTGGCTGATACAAATAGCCCAAGGCCAGGCTCTTGCCCCCAATGTATAGCTCACCAGCCACGCCGATCGGCACGGGTTGTTGCTGATCGTTCAAAATATAAATTTGGGTATTGGCAATGGGGCGACCGATCGATGGCGGACGAAGAGCCGCCATGGGCGAGACAACTCCAGCCGTCGTAACTACCGTATTTTCGGTAGGGCCATAGTTATTTGCTAGTTGGAATGGCAAATCAGCAGGGGGATATTGAACTAACCGATCGCCACCTACCAACATCCAGCGCAGTGCAGTTGTTTTGTCCCAGGGTAAAGCTAAAAGTTCTACTACTAAGGGGGTTGGGACAAAACAAACCGTAATAGCTTGGGCAATCAACCAATCTCGCAGGGCGACCGGCTCTAGATAGTCATTAGTTGGTAATAAGTAAAGGGTGGCTCCGGCGGTTAAAGTTGGCCAAATTTCCCAGACTGTGGCATCAAAGCCCAAGCCAGCTAATTGAGTGGTGCGATCGGCGGCGGTTAGACCCCAGGCTTGTTGATGCCAAGTCAGCAAATTGATCAGACCCTGATGAGAAACCATTACTCCTTTAGGAGTGCCAGTAGAGCCAGAGGTGTAAATTACATAGGCCAACTGTTCAGGCTGCCAATTAGAAGTTACTGCTGCTGTACTTTGAGTAGCAATCTGCTCCCAGTCTCGATCTAGACAGAGGCTCGTGGTCAGGATCGCGGCGGCGGGGAGTGCTTGCTGAGTCAACAATACTGCTGCTTGAGAATCATTGACCATTAAGCTCAGCCGTTCGATCGGATCGCTAGGATTTAGCGGTAAGTAGGCTGCACCTGTTTTAAGAATAGCCAACAGACTCACAATTAAATCTGGAGATCGCTGTAAGCAAACTGCCACTAGCGAGGTATTGTTTACCCCCAATGTTTGCAGATGGCGGGCGAGTTGGTTGGACTTAGCATCTAGTTCTTGATAGGTTAGTTGGCCGGTGGCAGCAACCACCGCCACGGCTTGGGGCTGCTCTGCCACCTGACGTGCAAACAGCTCTGGCAAACTATCGTCTGGTAGTGCAAGATGAGTAGATTGTTGCCATTCCCAAAGTAGCGTTTGGGTTTCGGCTGCCGTCACCAGGGAAATGTTGCCTAAGGTCTGATTTGGTTGATGGCAAATCGTCGTCAAAATAGTTTGCAGGTGCCCCAACAACCGGTGAATAGTTGCTGGCCGAAAACGGCTAGCGTCATAGCTAATTTTTAGCTCCAGTGCTGATCCTGGGATCACAATCAAGGTCAAAGGATAATTAGTCTGATCGTGGCTGGCTAAATCAGAGATCACCAAGCTGCTGGCCGCTGCCGAGAGGGCTGCTTCCATGGGGTAATTTTCAAACACCACCAGGCTTTCAAAAAGCGATCGTCCGGGGGTACAATCTCTTTGGATTTCGGCCAGAGATTGATAGCTATACTGCTCGATCTCTAGCTGTTGCGCCTGAATATCTTGCAGCCAAGTTAGCACCGATTGATCGGCAGCTAGCTGTAAGCGCAGGGGCAAGGTGTTGATCAGCAGCCCCACTATTCGATCGACTCCAGAAATATCCGAAGACCGACCGGCCATAGTGATCCCAAAAACCACATCTGTTTCGCCGCTGTGCCTACTGAGCAACAAGCCCCAAGCGCCTTGAATTAAGTTATTCAGCGTGAGCTGATGCTGGCGAGCAAAGTCTTGGAGTTGGTCTGTATTGGTCAACAGTAGCTCTTGCTGTTGATAACCACTGGTTGCTGGGAGGGTGAGTGCTGGCTCTAGGGGCAGCGGAGTGGGCACAATACAGTCTTGAAGCTGTCTTTGCCAAAAAGCCTGAGCTGCTGCTTGGTCTTGCTGCTGGAGCCAAGCAATGTAATTACGATAAGGAGTAATAGCTGGGATCGAAGGTATTTCGTCAGCACAAAAAGCTGTATAGGCCGCAAAAACCGCCTGTAAAACGATCGGCATCGACCACCCATCTAACAGCACATGGTGATGACTCCAAATCAGTTGATAGTGGTCAGTGGATAGTTGTAAAAGATGAACCCGCATGAGGGGTGGGGTGGTTAAGTCAAAGCCCTGCTGCCGATCGGCCTGACAAAAAGCTGGCAGGCGCTGCTGTTGTTCGGTAGTTGTGAGGTGCTGCCAGTCCTGATGCTGAATCGGAATTTTTACTTGATCTACCACAATTTGCAGCGGCTGAGTTAAATCTGCCCAGCGCAGGGCTGTGCGGCTCACTGCCTGTTGAGCCAAGTGCTGCCAAGCTTGCTGTAAAGCTGGCAGGTTGAGATCGCCTCGGATACTACACTGAAGCTGTTCTACGTACATCCCGCTGGTGGGGGCATACAGGCTATGAAACAGCATTCCTGCTTGCATCGGCGAGAGAGGATATAGATCGGTAACTTGGCGAGGGTGCAATGGGCTTAGGGCAGTGGCAAGCTCGCTCGTGGTCACTGTAGTTAAGGGGAAGTCACTGGGTATACAGCCTCCTTGAACTGGTTCTAGACAATGGTCAATTAAGGCTACTAACAATCGATCAAATTCGGCGGCAAGTTGTTCGATCGTGGCGGCATGATAAATTTGATCGCTGTAAGCCCATTCACTGTGTAATTGTCCAGCGACAATCCAGCAGTTGATATCTAGCAAATGACTGCGTTGACCTTGGTCACTACAGTTGTTGCCGGTAGCATCTGATGACAGTCGCCAGTCATCTGGTGCTGACATGGACTGATCTAGTTGACCTAAATAGTTGAAGCTAATTTCTGGTGTACTGGCTTGATCTAGTTGGCCTGTTTTCCCATAACGCCATAGCCCATAGTCTAGACCCTTGTTGGGAATAGCACGCAGTTGTTCTTTGATCGCCAACAGTACTGTGCCCAGATCTTGATGGGTAGGCAAGGTCAAATAAACCGGGAAAAGAGTAGTAAACCAACCAACGGTACGAGATATATCTACATCAGCAAACAGATCTTCTCGACCATGCCCCTCTAGGTTAAGTTGAACTGTAGGTTGCTCTGTCCAGGTACTAATTGCCAAGGTTAGAGCAGTCAGTAATACTTCATTGATCTGAGTGCGGTAGGCAGCAGGTACTTCTTGTAGTAGGGCTTGGGTGAGATGTGCGGCTAAAGTGTGCTGAACCTGGCGAGTGGCGGCGATCGCATTTTTTCCCTCTGCTCGATCTAGCGGTAGAGGCATTACGGGTGGTCGCTGTTGCCAATAGTCAATATTAAGCGTAGTTGTTTGGGCGTGGCTTTGCAGGCGCTCTGCCCACTGCTGAAAAGAAGTGGTTTTGGCTGGCCAGGTAATGCTCATTCCCTGCTGGAGTTGTTCATAGCCACTAACTAAATCACCCAGCAAAATTCGCCAAGAAACACCATCGATCACCAAATGGTGTGCCACGAGCAGAAGCTGATTTTCACCCGGACTAGCAGAGTCTGTGGCTGTAAACAAAGCCGCCCGCAACAAGCAGCCTTGATCTAGTTTGAAGCTGGCTTGAATGCTATTAGCAGCCGCTTCGATAGCTGGCTGACGATCATGGGGAGCAAGGTGAGAGAGATCGATATGCTGAAAAACGGCGTGATCATCTGTTTCTCCAGAAACCTGCTGCCAGCCGGTAGTGGTGGAAAGAAAACGCAGGCGTAGTGCGTCGTGATGCCAAAGTAATTGGCGACAAACTTGCTCTAACAATTGGGGGTGCAGGCCAACAGGTACATTGAGCAGCACCGATTGGTTAAAGTGGTGTGGCTCTGGTAGGTTCTGAGCCAAAAACCACTGCTGAATTGGAGTTAAAGGTACAGAGCCAGTCACTAAGCCTTGTTGAGCCATAATTGGGCTACTGGTACCGACTAAAGGCGCTAAAGTAGCGATCGTGGGCTGGCCAAAGAGCTGGCGGGGGGTGAGGTGCAAACCCGCTTGATTAGCACGGGCAACTATTTGCAAACTGAGAATAGAGTCGCCGCCTAGCTCAAAGAAATTGTCATGAACACCCACCGAAGGGACACCCAGAGTTTGGCTCCAAATCGCCGCTAAAGAATGCTCGATCGCCGTGCGGGGAGCCATGATTTCTTGAGCAGTACGCTCGAAATTAGGGACAGGCAGTGCCCGTCGATCGATTTTGCCATTGGCATTGAGCGGAAACTGGTCTAAAGCAACAAAGACCGCAGGCACCATGTATTCGGGTAGCTGAGATTGGAGGTAACGGCGTAAATCTGCGGGTTCTACTGCAGAATTAGTCACCATATAAGCCACTAGTCGCTGTCGATTGCTACCTAGGTCGGCGTTGGCAACTACTACGGCTTGGTTGATAGCCGAATGCTGGTTTAACAATGCTTCAATTTCGTCTAGTTCAATCCGAAAACCCCGAATTTTTACTTGGTTATCGAGCCGACCGAGGTAATCTAACTGTCCATCCGGTAAAATTTGTACTAAGTCACCGGTACGATATAGTCGATCGCCTGCAATTCCTGGATGAGGGATAAAATTTTCGGCAGTTAGAGCAGGGCGATGGTAATACCCCCGCGCTAAACCGGCTCCGCCTAAATAGAGTTCGCCGGGAATGCCGATCGGCAGTGGCCGGAGTTGACTGTCTAACACATAGGCTTGGCTGTTAGTAATAGGTCGGCCAATTAAGGGTTTACTGCCGGGTGTAGTCAAGGCGGCTGTGGAGTAGGTGGTATCTTCAGAAGGCCCATAGAGATTCCAAACCTGCTGAATATGGGGCAGTTGGTACAAGGCGGTCACGCTATGAGCAGGCAAAGCTTCTCCGGCTAAGTTTACGGTAGTGACATTCGGAGGAATAGCCTGCTGCCGGAGTAATTCGGCGATCGCTGCTGGGACTGTATTAATTAGCGTTATCTGACCTTGGATAGCTGCCGGTAACTGGGGCAAAGCCAAGGCATTATCAGCCAAAATTACCGTGCCACCGCTACAAAGAGGCACAAAAATCTCAAACACAGAAAGATCAAAACAAACCGAAGTGCTAGCCAACACTCCAGCTAGTTGTGCAGTGCTATATACTTGCTGTGCCCAGTGAATTAAGGCTGCTGGACTATGTTGTTCGATCGCCACTCCTTTGGGAATGCCCGTTGAACCAGAGGTATATAGTACATAGGCCAAATGGTGAGGACTGACCAAATTAATCGTGTTGCCAGCAGACTGTTGTTTGATCAGTGCGCCATCTCGTTCGAGGCAGATAGTCTGCGGCACAGTCAGAGTGTCTCCTAAGCCAGGAGTAGTAACTAGCAAGGCAACCTTAGCCTCAGTCACAATCAACTGCTGTCTCGCCAGAGGATAATTAGGGTCGATCGGTAGATAGGCTCCTCCGGCTTTAAGAATGCCTAAGATTCCTACCACGAGGTCAATAGAACGCTCTAAACAAATCCCCACCAAAACATCAGGAGCAACCCCTTGTGCCTGAAGATAATGAGCCAGTTGATTAGAGCGAGAATGTAGCTGACTATAAGTAATCTGCTCATGCTGCCAGATAATTGCCGTTGCATCAGGAGTACGCAAAACTTGTTCATTAAAGAGTTCTGCGATGCAGTCGATCGGCCAGTGTTCGCCCTGAGTTGGTTGCCAGTAACTGGCAGCCTGAGCTGGTGTGAGCAGAGATAAATCTTGGAGGTTGGAGTACTCCATCAGCGCCGTCAAGATATACTGAAACTGCTCCAAGAGTCTTTCGATCGCTACATTAGTATATTGGCTGGCATCGTACCCCAACTTGATCAGCAGTTCTTTTCCTGGCAACACCGCGACAGTAATTGGGTAACTAGTTTGTTCTAACCCTTGAATTTGATCGATGCTCAAGAGATCTGTCTGATCTTGAAGCGACTCTTGAATCGGGAAATTCTCAAATACCACAATGGTTTCAAATAGCGATTGTCCCTGGGGCAGCTCCGACCATTTTTGCACATCAATCAAAGGTGTGTAAGCATACTGAGCGCTGGTAATCTGCTGTGACTGTAGTTGTTGTAGCCAGGGTACTATTTCTTGCTCATTGGGCACAGTTATGCGCACCGGCAAGGTGTTGATAAATAGACCCACCATCTGCTCAACCTGAGGAAGTGCCGGTGGTCTTCCTGATACTGTTGCCCCAAAAACCACATCTCCTAAACCACTGTATCGCGATAGCAGCACAGCCCAAGCTCCTTGCACCAGAGTATTCATGGTCAGTTGGTACTTTTGAGCAAAAGCCTGCAAGCTGGCTGTCAATGAAACTCCTAAATTAGCCTGCTGCTGACGATAACAGGGTTCACCGATCGACTGTTGGCTAATGGGCAGAGTGGTAGGGGCGGTGACTCCTTGGAGCTGCTGCCGCCAATAGCTTTCGGCCTGAGTTAAGTCTTGTTGCTGTAGCCAAGCAATATAGTTGCGGTACGGTGGCAAGCTCCCGGCTTGAGTATTGGCAGTGGATAATTTGCCAGCACACAGCGCACTATAGTTATTTAATACTTCCGCTAGGACCAAAGGCATCGACCAACCATCTAATAAAAGATGATGGTGCGTCCACACCAGTTGATGCACCGTAGGAGCTAGTTGAATCATGGTCAGGCGCATCAGCGGTGCTACGTTAACTGCGATGCCCTGGAGCTGCTCTGCGGCTAAAAATTCTTGCAGGGCTGTTTCTTGATCAGCAGTCGTTAGTGATTGCCAATTTTGGGTGGCAATGGGTAAAGACACCTGCTGGAGAACACACTGTACTGGACTAGCTTGATGCTCCCAGCAAAAAGCGGTACGTAGAATTGGATGCCGATCGAGTAATAATTGCCAAGCTGTGGTGAAGGCCGCATCATTTAACTCTCCGGTGAGGCGATAGGTGTGAACTTCAATGTAAGCCCCATCGGCTGGGCGATCCAAGCTGTGGAACAACATGCCCTGCTGCATGGGAGACAATGGATAAATATCCGCCACATTACGCCAAGGAAAATAGCTCAAAACCTGTGCTAAACCAGCAGCAGAAAGATCTGCTAAGGGAAAATCACTAGGGCTATAGCCCCCGGCTGTGGGCTGGGTGCAGTGCTCAATTAAAGCCGTCAGGGCTTGCCCAAACCCTTGGGTTAACTGGTGAATTGTGTCAGAATGGTATTGTTGATTGCTATAACTCCAATTGATGTGCAACTGGTCTGCGGCCACCCAGCAATTGATTTCCCATAAATAACTACGGGAATTCTGTGGACTAGCTTCGGCTCCAGCAAATTCGCTGGCCAGTTGAAAACCGGGTGGAAAATCATTTGGGAGGCGATCGAGTTGACCTAAGTAATTAAAGCTAATTGCAGCATCACACTGTAGTTGTTCGGCCAATTCTTGCCCCAAATAACGCAGTATTCCATAGCCCACACCTTGATGAGGAATACTGCGCAGTTGCTCTTTAATGGCCAAAATGGCTTGACCCCAGTCTGTAAAATCTGGCAGGGTCAAACAGACTGGATAAATGCTGGTAAACCAGCCAATAGTGCGAGTTAGATCCAAATCGGCAAATAGCTCAGATCGACCATGACCCTCTAATTCTAAGAGTAGTTGCGATTGACCAGTCCATTGACTGATCGTGTGAGCTAGAGCCGTTAGCAGCAAATCATTAATCTCGGTGTGGTAAACAGCCGGGATGGTCTGAAGCAGGGTCTGGGTTGCCGCCGCATTCAGGGTAAAAGTCTCAGTTTGCACAGTCTCAGTTTGCACCATCTCAATGGTGTTATCACCCCCGCTCAAATCGATCGGCAAAGATGGCAGTAACTGCTGGCTGAGAGCAGACCAATAGGGGATTTCGGCGGTTAGTGAGGGCAGGTAGTCGGTTAACCGTTCTGCCCAAGCCTGAAAAGAGCTGGTCTTGGGTAAGAGAGCAATGGCTTGTCCTTGGACAAGCTGCTGATAAGCTGTGACCAAATCGGTCAGTAAAATTCGCCAAGATACCCCATCGATCGCCCAATGATGCACCACAATGAGTAGGCGATCGGCAGAGCCACCCAAGCGAAAAAGAGTCGCTTTGATCAAAGGGCCTTGCTCGATCGGTAAACTAGCTTGTAACTCACCGCCCACAGTGGCGATCTGCGCAGTTTGTTGTTCGATCGATAGTGCCGATAAATCTATCACCGGTAACTTAATATTGGCACTCCAGTCTGCATGAGTTTGCTGCCAACCCTTGGCATCAGCAGTTGGGAAAAAACGTAACCGCAGGGCATCATGATGCCAAAGCAATTGCTGCAAGACTTTTTCTAGTAACAGGGGCTGTAAATCGCTGGGCACCTGCAACAACACAGACTGGTTGAAATGGTGAGGAGCGGGAGAGTTCTGAGCCAAAAACCACTGCTGAATTGGGGTTAAAGGCACAGCTCCAGTCACTAAGCCTTGTTGAGCCACAATGGGACTACTGGTGCCGACTAAAGGCGCTAAAGTGGCGATCGTGGGCTGGCCAAAGAGCTGGCGGGGGGTCAGATGCAAACCGGCTTGATTGGCACGGGCAATTATTTGCAAACTGAGAATAGAGTCGCCACCTAGCTCAAAGAAGTTGTCATGAATACTCACTGAAGACACCCCCAGGGTTTGACTCCAGATCGCTGCCAAAGAATGTTCGATCGCCGTGCGGGGAGCCACGATTGTTTGATCAGCGCGCTCAAAATTAACCACCGGCAATGCCCGTCGATCGATTTTGCCACTAGGAGTGAGGGGAAGCTGGGCTAGCGATACAAACTGGGCTGGTACCATATATGCTGGAAGCCGTGCTTGCAGAAAGGTTTGCAGATCGTTGCAATCTGCACTGCTAACTACATAAGCCACGAGCATTGGCACATGATGGGTCTGTAAAACGACCACGGCTTGTTGGATGGCAGAATGCTGAGAAAGCACATTTTCAATTTCTCCCAACTCCACCCGAAAGCCCCGAATTTTTACCTGTTCATCTAGACGGCCAAGATATTCAATTTGACCATCGGGGAGATAGCGCACCAAATCACCAGTTCGATAGAGGTGTTCACCACAAATAAATGGATTGGCAATAAAACGTTCAGCGGTCAATTCAGGTTGATATAAGTAGCCTCTACCCACTCCCGCGCCTCCAATGTAGAGTTCGCCAGGAATCCCGATCGGCACTGGCTGCTGCCGACTATCTAAAATATAGGTTTGGACATTGGCCAAAGGCCGACCAATAGGAACCTCGGGACTGGTTAGAGGGTGATCAGAAAGCGGACAAAGAGTAGCCACAACGGTTGTTTCGGTCGGACCGTAAGTATTCACCAAAAGTGGATAGTTGCCGACTAGTTTTTGCCACAGCCGCACTTGGCTAGGCAAGACCTTTTCGCCCCCAATAATCACCAATCGGATACTAGAAGGCAGGGTGAGTTCGGTTAATTCATTGGTCAACTGTTGCCAATAGGCAGTAGGTAAATCCAGAATAGTGAGCTGGGCGCGATCGCAATGAGTCAAAAACTGCGCTACCGAGTCGAGCATGTCGGATGAACGCAGATACAGGGTAGCTCCCTGGGTGAGAGTGGGATAAATTTCTTCAATCGCGATATCAAAGCTAATCGAAGAAAACTGCAACACCCGATCGAGTGGAGTAATAGCGTAAGCCTGAGTCGCTGCCGAGCAAAAATGCCCTAAATTTTGCTGGGTAATCATTACTCCCTTGGGAGTGCCGGTCGAACCAGAGGTAAAAATAACATAAGCCAAATTGGCCGGACTGACGCAGCTTTTCAGATTTGTTTCACTGTAAACATCCAGTTGAGGTGCAATTTCATCCAGGCAAATAGCTAGAGCTGCCGTCTCTGGCAGAGTTGGTCGCAGTGTAGAATGAGTCAGTAAATAAGAGGCTTGGCTGGTAGCAAGCATCTGCTCCAGACGAGCGATCGGATAGTTTGGATCAAGCGGTAGATAAGCACCACCTGCTTTCAGAATTCCCCAGAGACTTACTATCAAGTCGATCGATCGCTCTAAGCAAAGACCCACCAAGCTTTCTGCTGTTACCCCCTGTTGTTGTAAATAATGTGCCAGTTGATTGGCACGAGCATTGAGTTGGTGATAGGTGAGCTGTTCATCACCACAAATCACCGCAATTGCCTGCGGTGATCGGGCAACTTGAGACTCAAATAGCTCATGAATACAGCGATCCTGTGGGTAGGTGCTGCTGGTGTAGTTCCAATCGTAAATCAACTGCTGATATTCTGGAGGAGTGAGGAGAGATAGTGACGATACCAAAGAGTCTGGTTGCTGGACGATTTGGCTGAGCAAAAGCTGAAGTTGAGCCAGCAGCCGCTGCACATTATCCTCATTAAATTGGCTCTGGTCATAGCTAATTTTGAGTTCTAATGCTGCTCCTGGCAGCACTGCTAAATCGATCGGATAATTGGTTTGCTCTAAGCCCTGAATTTGACTAATCTTCAAATCGCTGGCCTGATCTTGAAGTGCGGCATCGATCGGATAATTTTCAAATACTACCAAGGTGTTGAAGAGTGCTTGTCCAGGGGGCAGATCTGACCAACCCTGAATTTCGGTCAAAGGGGTGTATGCATAGTGGTCACAGGCAATCTGTTGTGCTTGAACAGATTGCAGCCAGGGCAAAATCGCAGTTTGATCTGGAATCGTTAAGCGCAATGGCAGCGTATTAATAAATAGACCCACCATATTTTCCACCCCGGCTAGAGCGGGTGGCCGTCCAGAAACTGTAAACCCAAACAAAATATCGTCCGAGCCACTATAGCGGGCAAGCAACACAGCCCACGCGGCTTGCACTAGGGTATTGAGGGTGAGTTGATGCTGACGAGCAAAGGTCTGCAAATGGGCAGTATCGCCTAGAGAAAGTTGCTGTTGCTGAGTCCCCCGACCAGCCTGAGGATAACGACTAGCACCCGGTAGACCAGTGGGCGTGGTAAAGCCTTGTAGTTGCTGTTGCCAAAAGACTTTAGCTGCGGTCATATCCTGTTTTTGCAGCCAGTCAATATATTGCTCATAAGAGCGCACTGGCGGCAGCACCAAAGTTGTCCCGTCGCACAAGGCTTGATAATACGCTAAGACTTCTTGAATAATTTTGGATAAAGACCAACCATCTACCAGCAAGTGATGATAGCTCCAGATAAATTGATAGGTATCAGCAGCAGTCCGCAGCAGGGCACAGCGGATCAGCGGAGCCTTGCTCAACAAAAAACCTTCCGCCCGATCGGCCTGCAAAAAACTGACCAACCGTGCTTGCTGCTCGACCACCGACAGCGATCGCCAATCTTGCTGCTGCCAAGCCAGATCTACAGTCTTGCGCACCACTTGCAAAGGCTGAGGGCGTTTCTCCCAGGTAAACAGGGTGCGCAAGACTGGGTGTCGTTGCACAACCTGCTGCCAAGCTTGCTGAAAAACAGCGACATCTAAAGCTCCTTGCAACTGACAAACCAACTGCTGAAAATACAGGCCAGCGGCGGGGTCATAAACCGCATGAAACAACATGCCCTGCTGCATTGGTGACAGTGGATAAATCGCTTCAACATTTTGAACTTTAGCGGGTCTATTAGTAGTTGTCATAAGATCTATTTCCTGTATTAATCAATATCTGCAAGCAGGTCATCTAATTCGGCTTGACTCATATCTACCTGAGGAAAATCAGAAGGTGTAAATCCTCCGACCTCGGGTGATTGGCAATGTAAAATCAGGGCTTTTAGAGCGCTAATCGATCGATTGGCTAGCTCTTGAATAGTGCTAGGGCGATGTAGCAGGTTGCTGTAGCTCCAAGTTAGCCGCAGCTCTTCGGCCACGATTGAGCCGTTAATATCTAACAGATGAGAGCGCAAACCAGCCAGCCCATATTCTCTGCCCACGGCCTCGGGAGCTAATTGCCAGCCGCTAGATTCAGTGTTGAGCTGACCCAAATAGTTAAACCCAACCACCGGAACTCCAGCTAGTTGCCTACCATGAGGGCTAAGATAACGCAGCATCCCAAAACCTATCCCCCGTTGGGGAATACCTCGGAGCTGTTCTTTAATCGTCTTCAGCTCTGCACCCAAATCGTTAACTTCTCCTAAATCTAACTGAAGCGGAAAAGCAGCCGTAAACCAGCCCACTGTTCGAGATAAGTCTAAATCAGCAAACAATTCTTCCCGACCATGACCCTCCAGTTCGATCGCCAGAGACCGCTGGCCAGTCCAAGGGGCGAAAGCTTGGAGAACAGCCGTAAGCAATACATCGTTAATTTGGGTGTGGTAAACAGCCGGAACCTGGCGCAACAGCAAATTGGTATCAGCGGCACTGAGCGAGACAGTTACTTGTTCTACCGTCGCCCAGCTATTGCTGTGGGGCTGCGCTGGATAGTCTAGGGGTAACTCTGTCAACCTGAGCTGTGATTGCCAGTAGTCCAGTTCTGGCAATCGATCGAGTGCAGTACTGTTTAAGCGTCTGGCCCAATCTTGAAAAGAAGATGTTTTGCGAGGCAGGTCAATTTCTTGGCAAGCTTTTTGCAAATCCTCCACCAAAATACGCCACGACACGCCATCCACCACCAAATGATGAATGATTAATAGCAGGCGAGCTGGTTGCTGGTGGCCCAGAGTAAACAAAGCTGCTTTTGCTAGGGGTGCAGCCGCCAGTTGGAAACTCTCTTGTAGTTCTTGCCCTCGGCTGCTGATTTCTGCTGTTTGGACTGCTGTGGTTAAATCAGTTAAATCAATCACCTGGAGTGGCCAGAGTGTGACCGACTCCCCTGCCTCCTGTCGCCAGCCTTGGGGGGTAGAGACAAAACACATTCTCAGAGCATCATGGTGATGCAGTACTTTATTTAACGCTGTTTGTAGTTGATCTGGTGAGAGTTCGGCAGGCACTTCTAGCAACACCGACTGATTAAAATGGTGTTGTTGTGGTAGCTGTTGCTCAAAGAACCAGTGTTGAATCGGAGTCAAGGGCACTGCTCCCACTACCAAGCCCTGCGGAGCTTGAATAGGGGCAATTTTTCCGGCCACCGCTGCCAGTTCCTGAATTGATTGATGACTAAAAAGCTGTTGGGCAGTGAGTTGAATTCCGGCTTGATGTGCTCTGGCAATAATCTGCAAACTCAAAATAGAATCTCCCCCTAGCTCAAAGAAGTTATCCTGAATGCCGATTTCTGATATTCCTAACACTTCTGACCAAATTGTAGCTAATGTCGATTCCACTACATTACTGGGCGCGACAAATTCATGACTACTTTGCCATTCTGGCCATGGTAGTGACCGTTGATCTACTTTGCCGTTGGTGGTGAGGGGCAAGCTATTCATATTGACAAAAGCGGCTGGCACCATATAATCGGGCAGCTTGGCTTGCACAAATGCAGTTAGCTCGCTGCCAGAGATATCTGTTACTACGTAAGCAACCAGTCGTTTATGGCCTTGGTCATTTTGCTGCATGACTACCAACGATTGCTGAACAGCAGAATGCTGATCTAGTACCGCTGCAATTTCGCCTAACTCAATCCGAAAACCACGTATTTTTACCTGTTGGTCAATGCGACCTAGATATTCAATTTCGCCAGTGGGCAAAGAGCGCACTAAATCACCACTGCGGTAGAGGCGACCAGTACCTTGAAACGGATCAGGGATAAACTTACTGTTTGTCAACTCCGGCTGGTGCAAATACCCCAGCGCTAATCCTGCTCCTCCAATATAGAGTTCTCCTGGAACACCACTAGGTACCGGCTGCTGATGCTGGTCTAAAACGTAGATATAGGTATTGCTGATCGGACGACCGATCGGAATATTAGTAGCGGTGGGATCTACTTCACCGACCTCATGCCAGGTGGCAAATGTGGTGCTTTCGGTCGGGCCATAACCATTCAAAAGATGCTCTGGGGCACCAGCTTGTAAAACTGTCCGCACAGCCTGAGGCTCTAAAGCTTCTCCGCCCAAAATCAAATAACGCAAATCTCGGAAAGCCGTAGGTACTAAGCGAGCCATCTGGTTAAAGAGTGCTGGGGTCAAAAACATTACCGTCACCTGAGCTTGTTGAAGGTGAGCAGCAAAGTCTGGGGGTGACATTAAAACTGGCATAGGCACGATCGAAACACTTGCCCCATTCAACAGTGCTGCCCACACTTCAAAGGTGGTGGCATCAAAAGCACTATTGGCTGCTTGTGCAATACAGTCGCTGGGCTGAATTTGCACATAGTTTGTAGCTAGCACCAACCGACTGATCGCTTGGTGAGGAACAACCACCCCTTTCGGGATGCCAGTCGAACCAGAGGTGTAGATAACATAGGCTGGATCGTTTCCGGCTACTGGTTGAAGCTGAAATTGCCCAGGATCGGCAGCAATAGGACGCTCCGCAAGGCGATCTAGACAAATTACCTGAGCCATTGTGGGAGGCAGTCGATCGAGCAAAGAAGATTGTGTCAAAACTACAGAGACTTGGGTATCTGCCAAAATTAGAGCAAGTCGCTCGGCAGGGGCACTCGTATCGCAAGGAACATAAACCCCACCAGCCAACAAAATAGCCAACATGCCCACAATCATTTCGGGGGAACGCTCGATCAGCAGTCCCACCATGCCTTGGGGGGGTAAGCCTTGCCGCTGTAGATCCTGAGCCAGCCCTTGGGCTTGGCTAGCAAGAGCAGCATAGGTGATTTGCCGATCGAGATATTTAATGGCGATGGCTTGGGGTGTCTGCTCAGCCTGAGTCAAAAATAATTGATGAATACCCTGCTGATCAGGATAGGGTGTTGGTTGCCAGGGAGCCAAAAAAGTTGCTAGATCAGCGTCAGTTAACAGCGAAATTGCCGTAATTGATCGATCGGGGTTGGCAATGAGTCCCATGAGCAGAGTATGTAAATGGCTCAACATCATCTGAATAGATTCAGAGGTAAAGCGTTGCCAATCGTAGCTAATATGTAGCTCTAAGGTGTCACCAGGAATAGCTGTAACCACGATCGGATAATTGGTTTGCTCTAGGGCAGTTACTGCCGAAATGCGCAAGTCTGACTCATCAGATTCAAGAGCTACAGGGTAATTTTCAACTACTACAATACTTTCAAAAAGTGGCAGGCTATTAGGTACATCACTCCAGCCTTGAATTTGGACTAAGGGCGTATAAGCATATTTCTCTATCTGTAGCTGCTGATCTTGGAGTTTTTTCAACCAGGGAACAACTGGGCTGTCTTCCACTATTACCCGCAGAGGCAAGGTATTAATTAGTAGACCTACCATGGTTTCTACACCGGGCAAAGTCGGTGTTCTGCCCGAGCAAGTTACCCCAAAAACCAAGTCATTTTCACCAGCGTATTTAGCTAGTAACAGGCTCCAAGCCCCCTGCACCAAATTGTTCAGCGTCAACTGTTGCTCTTTAGCAAAATTTTGGAGTTGTTTAGTCTCAGCTATAGTTAACAGCTTGTAATGTTCTCTACTGCTGGCATTATCTTGTCCGGTCTTCACGGCAGAGGGGCGGGCAATACGCAGATCAACCGGAGCCAAGAACCCTTGCAATTGACTACGCCAAAATGTTTCGGCCTCTGCTAAATTCTGTTGCTGCAACCAGCCAATGTAATGCCGATATTCGGGGGCAGGGGTTAAAACTTGCCCCTGGGTCAGGGCTAAAACTTCTTGTAACACCACCGGTACTGACCAGCCATCTAGCAACAAATGATGATGGCTCCAAACTAGCTGATATCGATTTTGTCCTACAGAAGTTTCGCTGTCAGAAGCTTCGCTGTCAGCAGCTAGCTGAATCAGTTTAAGTCGCATCAAAGGAGCTTGAGTCAAATCAAATCCTTGTTGTTGTTCGGCTACTAATAAATCAGCTAGTTTTTGCTGCTGTTGGGCAGGGGGCAGCGCTTGCCAATCGTCTAGGTCGCAGCTCACCGATTGCTGACGATACACCACTTGCTGTGGTTGTTCTTGACCTTCCCACCAAAAAGCGGTGCGAAATACAGCATGGCGATCGGCCACTTGCTGCCATGCTTGACAAAATAGTTCTGGGTTGAAGCTGCCCTGAATTTCACAGGTCAGCACTTCAACATACACCCCATCTCCAGGCTGGTAGAGGCTGTGAAACAGCATTCCTTGCTGGGTAGGAGACAGAGGATAAATATCGGCAATATTGCGCCAATGGCTATGGGGCAAACTATTTCCTAGCCGATCGAGTTGGGTTTGAGAAAGTCTCGCCAGCGGAAAATCGCTGGGAGTACAGCCCCCTTGCTCACTATTCACACAATGGTCTATCAGGTCACGCAGGGCTTGCATCGTAGCCGTAGCCAACTTGGTAATCGTTGCGGGTAGATGTAGTTGATCACTAAAAGTCCAAGCCAATTGCAATTGACCAGCATCGATCCATCCACTGATATCAATCAAATGAGGGCGGCGCTCTTGGGGCGACTGCTCAAATCCCTGAAATTCAGGGTGGAGGGCAAAGCCAGCAGTTTCATCCCAAGTTTGATCAAACTGACCTAAATAGTTAAAACTAATCTGTGGAGTGGGCACCATAGAAAGGTCTGCATCTGGGTGCAGATAGCGCAGCAATCCATAACCAATGCCTTGCTGAGGCACTTGGCGAAGTTGTTCTTTAATAGATTGCAGCAGGGCAACGGGTGCCAACTGTCGATCGAGACGCAGGCACACCGGAAAAATAGTGGTAAACCAACCTATTGTGCGCGTTAAATCTACCTCAGGAAACAGGTCAGCCCGACCATGGCCTTCTAGATTGATTAGTAGTAACTCAGAGCTTAACCAATCTTGCAGACCCAAGCTGATCGCACTCAGCAACAGATCATTAATTTGGGTGCGGTAAGCTGCCGGAACTGTTTGTAGCAGAGCTTGGGTTTCGGTAGTGGTCAAAGACTGAGCAATTGTTTGGGTGCTCTGCACCAAGTTTATTCCCTGAGCCAAATCAACCGGGATATCTGCTGCTGGCACTGTTTGCCAATAAGCTAGCTCTGATGTCATCGCGGTCGATCGAGCATATTCGGTTAAGCGACTTGCCCAATATTGAAATTCGGTGCTTTTGGCTGGTAGCTTAATCATTTGCCCCCGGCGCTGCTGCTGATAAGCTGTCTCTAAATCTGCTAGTAATATGCGCCAAGAAACACCATCGATCGCTAGATGATGCACCACTATTAGTAGCTGCTGAGGCTGGTGATTGATTTGAAATAGAGCTGCTTGCAACAAACAGCCGCTGTGCAGATGAAAGTTGGCCTGAAGCTGACGATCAACCTGGGCAACTAGGTCTGGCATAGTTGTAGCATCTTGAACCTCAACCACTTGTAAATGCAGCCGATCGGTAAAAGGAGCGTTACTCTGCTGCCAGCCTTTCTCCGTAAAGCTAAAGCTCAGACGGAGAGCATCGTGATGAAGATAAATATGTTGCAAAACTTGTTCGAGTAACTCTGGCCGAAAATCTGCCGGTATTGTTAACAACACCGATTGATTAAAATGCTGGGGCGTAGTTAGTTTTTGCCCAAACAACCAATGTTGAATTGGGGTGAGTGGCACCGAGCCAGTAATAGGCGTTTGAGTGGCTCGAATTGGTATTCCGGTATTAGCAACAGCAGTTAAGGTGGCAATCGTCGGCTGCTCAAACAACTGTTTAGGGGTGAGGAGCATTCCAGCTTGATTAGCACGAGCAACAATTTGCAGGCTCAGAATTGAATCGCCACCCAACTCAAAGAAATTATCATAAATACTTACCTGTTCTAAACCCAACACCGCCTGCCAAATTTGGGTCATTTTTTCTTCTTGATCAGTACGAGGCTGTACTATTTCAGAAGAGTTGTTTGGGGCTTGGGGTGCTGGTAAAGCAGCGCGATCAAGTTTGCCATTGGTAGTCAAGGGCAAAGCTGCTAACTGAATAACGGCTGATGGCAGCATAAATTCTGGTAGCTTACTGGTCAAGTAAAAACGCAAATCAGCACTGATGATCGTCGATTCAGCCACTATATAAGCCACAATCTGCTGGTGACTAGCGATATCTGTGCGTACAATCACCGCGCTCTGGCGAATCTCGGGGTAGGTGTTAATTGCTGCTTCAATTTCTCCTAGTTCAATCCGAAACCCCCGCACCTTTACTTGCTGATCAATTCGGCCTTTGTATTCTAAGTCGCCATTGGGCAAGCGACGGGCTAAGTCGCCAGTTCGATAGAGACACAGGGTGGGATCTTCACTAAATGGGTGATTAATAAAGCGCTCAGCGGTGAGTGATGGCCGGTTTAAGTATCCTCGGGCTAAGCCTGCGCCACCCACATAAATTTCCCCTACCACCCCGATCGGCTGAAGTCGCTGGGCGGGGTCTAACACATATAGCTGAAGATCTGGAATTGGCTCTCCCACTACCGAGCCTTGAGATCGATCGAGGTCGGCAATGCTTAAGGGTCGATAGGTGACATGTACCGTTGTTTCAGTAATACCATACATATTAACTAACTGGGGCTGCTGATCGCCATGGCGCTCAAACCATGGGCGCAGGCTGGCTATATCTAACGCCTCACCCCCAAAAATCACCCGACGCAGTGCTAGGCTATTAGTTATTGGAGCTTGGGCTTCTATAGCCATCAACTGTTGAAAAGCAGCAGGAGTCTGATTGAGAATAGTTACTCGGTGACGTTGCAGCAGCTCATAAAAATCTTGGGGCGATCGACTGACCCAGTATGGCACTACCACCAGTTGACCACCATGTAATAAGGCACCCCAAATCTCCCATACCGAAAAGTCAAATGCACAAGAGTGAAAAAGAGTCCAAACATCTTGGCGATCGAACCCAAACCAATGAGCCGTCTCACTAAACAAACGATAAACATTACTGTGCGGAATTAATACTCCCTTCGGTTGACCAGTTGAACCAGAAGTATAAATCACATAGGCCAAATCGCTGGCGCGATTAATCAAAGAGGGGTTGTGCAACGGTGCCGCAGTTGGCCAATTGGTATCGATCTCCACTACTGGTATTTCTGAAACTGGTAACGACAAATCAGATCGGGTCAATAGGACAGCCACTTGAGCATCGGCCATAATAAAAGCCAGCCGCTCTGGAGGGTACTCGGGGTCGAGTGGCACATAAGCCCCCCCGGCTTTGAGTACAGCTAAAATAGCCACAATCAATTCAGGTGATCTGGCCAAGCCAATTCCCACCAAAATATCTGGACCAACACCTAAATCTCGCAGGTGATGGGCAAGCTGGTTAGCTTGCTGGTTCAGTTCTTGATAGGTAATTTGCTGTGCTTCGTAAACCAGGGCGATCGCTTGAGGGTAGAGACTAACTTGCTGTTCAAAAAGCTGCTGAATACAAGCTGTACTTTGCTCTGGCAAATGAATAGCGGCCTGTTTAAGGGGGAGAGATGCCAAAGAAATTTGATTGATGCTAGCCGTTGCTTGTTCTACAATTTGGCAAAGTAGTATTTGTAAATGAGTGAGCAGCCGCTCCATGTCACCTGCATCGTAGCGACGACTATCATAGCTAATTTTAAACTCTAGTTTGGCACCAGGCATGACCACTAGGGTCAAGGGATAATTTGTCTGCTCCAAACTACGGATGTCTGTAATACCCAAATGCTGTAGCTGATCAGTCACTGAGTTATGAATCGGATAATTCTCAAAAACCACAATTGTGCTGAAGAGCGGCAGGCCATGGGCGATTTCACTTTCTGCTTGAATATCGACCAAAGGGGTGTGGGCATAATTATCCTGAGCAACCTGCTGACCCTGGAGCGATCGCAGCCAATCTAAAACCAATCCCCCAACGGGTAATTGTACCCGCACCGGGAGGGTATTAATAAATAGCCCAACCATCGATTCTACCCCAGCAAGAGCCGGTGGGCGACCAGCAACTGTGGCTCCAAACAATACATCGCTCGTACCACTATACTGTGCTAGCAGCAGTGACCAAGCCCCTTGGATGATCGTATTGAGAGTTAGCTGATACTCTTTGGCAAAGTTTTGTAGCTGGCTAGTGAGCTGAGTAGTGAGACTGAGATGCTGCTCACCGTATTGGGCAGACTGAGTTAAATCTATTGCTGAACGCTCGATGCGTAAACTGGTTGGGTCAGTAAAACCCCGAAGTCGATCACGCCAAAACTCTTGCGCCTTGACCACATCTTGTTGCTGTAGCCATTTGATATAGTCTTGATAAGGACGAGCCTGAGCCAATAGCGGTTGTTCTTGGGCACAAAGGGCTTGATAACAGGCTAAAACCTGTTGAATGATCGTAGATAGCGACCAGCCATCGATCAAAATATGGTGATAGCTCCAGACCAAATAATAACTATCAGCGCCGGTCTGAATCAAGGTGAAACGCATTAACGGAGCTTGGTTGAGTAACAATCCTTGCAGGCGGTCAATTTGCAAAAAAGTCTCAAACCGTTTGGCTGTAAATTGATCTTGCCAGTCGTAGTGTTGCCAGGGCAACTTAACTTTTTTACAGACTATTTGCAGTGGTTGATTGCCTTTGTCCCACACAAAGGCAGTCCGTAGAATAGGATGCTGATCAACTACCCGCTGCCAAGCGGCTTCCCATTGAGGAATACGCAAATTTCCCTGTAGGCGACAAGTCATTTGCTGAAAATACATCTCCGAATTCTGGAGACTGTGGAATAGCATCCCCTGCTGGGTTGGAGACAATGGATAAATTGCGGCAATATTTTGCTGGTTGCTGGTGGGATTGGCAATAGTCATAGTATTTCTGTAGTTAGTAGTGCTTGCTGAAGATTTAGGAATTAAGCGCGGTAAATGATGCTATCAAGTCGTCTAGTTCTGCTTGATTTAAGCCAGCCTCTGGGAAGTCTGAAGGTGTATAAGCCCCAGCCTGCGGGTCTTGGCAATGTTCAATTAAGCCTCGCAAACAAATCATGAACTGGGTAGATAACTGCTCTACATCGACAACCTCAGTAGCGTCATAAGACCAGCTTAGCTGGAGCTGCTCGTCTACGACTAAGCTACTCACCGCCAGAGAATAACTACAAAGCTGTTCAGAATGCTGTTCTGCTCCGCCAGATTCATTGGCCAAAGCCCAGTTCCCCTCACTATCTAGCGTTTGCTCAAATTGACCCAGGTAGTTAAAGCTAATATCTGCTGTATAAGTTGGCAGAAGGTGTTTCTGTGGGCTGAGATAGCGCAGTATCCCATAGCCAATACCTCGTTGGGGGATTTGACGTAGTTGTTCTTTTACGGTTGTCAATTGGCGACCAAGATCATCTTCATCAGACAAGGATAAACAAACCGGGAAAATAGTGGTAAACCAGCCCACAGTCCGCGATATATCTAAGTCACTAAATAACTCCTCCCGACCATGGCCTTCTAATTCAACTAGGAGAGATCGATTCCCTGTGCAATCAGCCCAAGCTTGCAGCAAGGCCGTGAGCAGCACATCATTAATTTGAGTGTGGTAAACCGCTGGTACTACTTGCAGCAGTAGTTGGGTTTCTGGCGCACTGAGGCTGGTAGTGATTTTGCGCAGAGTAGCGACGGTCGATCGAGGACGTACTGGGGGGTCAAATACCGGAAGCTGGTTTTGCCACCAAGTTAATTCAGAGTCTAAAGCGGTTGTTTGACTATATGCTGCCAAGCGCTCTGTCCAAGTTTGCCAAGCCGTAGTTTTAGGTGGCAATTGCACCGCTACCCCCTGGCAACATTGTTGATAGGCAGTCAGCAGGTCTGCCAACAAAATACGCCACGAAACCCCATCTACTACCAAATGGTGAATAATCAGTAACAAGCGACCTGGTTGCTCTGAGCCAGCTTGATATAAAACAGCTTGTAGGAGTTTACCAGTAGCTAGATCTAAACATGCCTGAAATTTTTGACTTTGTTGTTCAATGGCTGTTGCTAAATCATTTGGAGACAGAGCAGAGAGATCAATCACCGCAAGTGGCCAAATTGGCAGGGGTTCGGTATGGCACGGCTGCCAGTTGGTAGCAAATTGTAAGCGCAGCGCATCATGATGAGCCAACACTGCCTGCAAAGCGCGATCAAGCTGCTGAATCTGTATATTGGCAGGCACCTGTAACATCACCGACTGATTAAAATAGTGCGGCTCAGTCAACTGTTGAGCAAAAAACCACTGCTGAACCGGAGTTAAAGATGCTTCTCCAGTTACTAGACCCTGAGGAGCTAATATCTTTTGGGTAAATTGATCAGCCACTTGATTAGCCGCTTGATCAGCCACGGTGGCCAAAGCTTGAATCGACTGGTGGTTAAAGAGCTGCTGAGCCGTAATTTGAATTCCAGCCTGCTGTGATCGAGCAATGATTTGCAAACTTAAAATAGAATCACCACCCAGTTCAAAGAAATTATCTTTGATCCCGATTTCAGCAATACCCAATACCTCCGACCAAATGCTAGCTAAGGTAGATTCTACCGGGTTACTGGGGGCCACAAACTCTTGACTACGCTGCCATTCTGGTAGTGGCAACGCTCGCTGGTCTACTTTGCCATTGGCCGTGAGGGGCAAATGAGCCATAGTCACAAAGGTAGCCGGTACCATGTAATCGGGCAGTTTGGTGCGAATAAATTTATCTAGCTCCTGAGCGGTGGCTTCAGTTACTACATAAGCAACTAAACGCTTATGATTTTGAGCATCTTTTTGGACAATTACAACCGCTTCCTGAACCAGCGGATGCTGGGTAATTAATGCTTCAACCTCACCCAACTCAATCCGAAAACCTCGAATTTTGACCTGTTGGTCAATCCGACCCAGATACTCAATTTCACCGGTTGGTAAGTAGCGCACTAAGTCCCCTGTGCGGTAAAGTCGTTGCCCAGCAGCGAATGGGTCTATCACAAATTTACTGGCAGTCAGTTCGGGTTGATGCAAGTACTCCAAAGCCAGCCCAGTACCACCAATGTATAGCTCTCCCGGCACCCCGATCGGCACCGGTTGTTGGTGTGAGTCAAGAACATAGATATATGTATTGCTTAACGGATGACCGATCGGAATATTGGTAGCCGCAGCATCTATATTGGTGATTTCAAACCAAGTAGCAAAAGTAGTGCTCTCAGTAGGGCCATAAACATGCAGTAAATGCTCGGGTGCCCCCGCAGTAAGAATTGCCTTAACCCATTGTGGATCGACTGATTCTCCGCCAAATAGGAGGTAGCGCAATTGCTGAAATACTGTGGGTACAATGCTTGCCAGCCGATTAAAAAGAGCTGTGGTCAAAAATAGGGTAGTGACCTGATCTTGTTGCAGATGAGTAGCAAACTCCAGCGGCGACATTAATACGGCTGTCGGGACGATCGAAATACTCGCCCCGTTCAACAGCGCTGCCCAAACCTCGAAAGTAGTGGCATCAAAAGCGCTGTTGGCTGCTTGGGCAATGCAATCACTCGGATCAACCTGGATGTAGTTAGTATCAATCACCAACTGACTGATTGCTTGATGAGGAATTACTACCCCTTTAGGCTTGCCCGTAGAGCCAGAGGTGTAGATAACATAGGCTGGATCATTGCCGGTGATTGACTGTGGCTGAAACAAGTCTACAGATGTTGGCCAGCTCGAACGATCGCCTGCCCAGTCATCTAGACAAATTACTGACGCGGTGGTTGTAGGCAATCGATCGAGCAAGGCAGATTGAGTTAAGAGTAACGATAGTTGGGTGTCTGCCAAAATTAAAGCTAGCCGATCAGTAGGAGCGCTGGTATCTAATGGCACATAGGCTCCCCCCACCATCAAAATTGCCAGCATACCCACAATCATTTCGGGAGAACGATCTACCAATAGCCCCACCAACTGAAGAGAAGCTACTTTTTGTTGTTGGAGATGAGCCGCCAAACTCGTCGCCCGCTCGGCCAACTCCTGATAGGTGATCTGATTATTTAGATGTTTAATAGCAATTGCTTGAGGTGTACGCGCTGCCTGTGCCCAAAAGAGTTGTGGTAAACCCACCTGATCGAAATCAGGATTGGGGCACAGGTCGGTATTTTGACCGCCGGTCAATAAGCGCTGGTGCTCGGTAGCCGTCAACATCATCAGGGTCGTAATGGGCTGATCGGGGTTAGTAACTACTGCGGTCAATAATTGCTGATAGTGCAATGCTAGTTGCTTAATGGTCGCAATCTCAAACAGGTCGGTACTATATTCCCAAGTGCCTACATATCCTTGATCGGTGAGATCAATAGTCAAAGTTAAATCAAACTTAGCCGTGCCGTTATCAACCAAGCTAGGAGTACAAACCAAATCTGGCAGTACCAAATCGGTGAAAGGAGTATTTTGCAGCGCGAAAGCCACCTGAAAAACCGGACTGTAGCTTAAATCACGCTCTGGCTGTAGTGCCTCCACTACTAGCTCAAACGGCGTATCCTGATGGGTGTAAGCCTCCAGAGTGGTTTCTCTCACCCGCCCGAGTAATTCCCGAAAACTGGGCTGATCGGCAAGATCCGTGCGGAGCACTAAAGTATTGACAAAAAAGCCGATCGACTTTTCGAGTTCTTGGAAATTACGGTTAGCGATCGGAGTCCCCACAACCAAATCAGTCTGACCAGTATAGCGATATAGCAAAATATCAAAAATCGCTAATAATGCCATAAACATAGTAGTACCAGCAGTCTGACTCACCTGTTCTAATTCGATCGTGAGCTGTAGCGGCAGTAGCTGTTGATACTGTCTTCCCTGGCCACTGGGAACTGGTGGGCGGGGGTGATCGGTCGGTAAAGCTAAAATTGCCGGAGCATCGGCCAATTGTGTTTGCCAGTAAGCAAGCTGAGTTTTGCCACTGTTACCAGCCAAATACTGGCGCTGCCAGTGGGCAAAGTCAGCATATTGAATTGTCAATGGTGGTAAGGAAATAGCATCACCCCTCAGGAGCGCCGGGTAAATGCTGGCAATTTCTTGTACCAGTACCCCCACCGACCAGCCATCTGCAGCAATATGGTGCAGGGTCAGTAACAAAGCATAGTGATCATGGCTAATTTGTAAGAGGGTCGCACGCAAGGGCAAATCTGCACTGAGATCAAAAGGCTGTTGCGCTGAGCGTTGCACATAATCATCGACGGCTCGTTGAGGATCAACATGATGCTGAAAATCGAGCACTTCCATTGACCAATCAACTGCTGTTTGGATAGTTTGTATCGCTTGACCATCTTGTTCTTGAAAGGTTGTCCGCAGAGCCTCATGTCGATCGAGCACTAGTCGGAGTGATTCTTCTAATACAGCAGGTGCTACCGCTCCCCGGATGTATAGCCTAGTAGGAATATTATAAGAGGCTTGATTGGTGGCCAGTCGATCTAAAAACCACAAACGTTGTTGGGCAAAAGAGAGCGGCAGGGGAGTGGTGCGATCTACCGGCTGTAAAGAGATTAAGTCATTCCTGGGTTGAGCTGTAGCTATTTCGATCATCAGCTCAGCAATAGTGCTAGCTGTAAACAAACTGCGCACCGGCAGTTCTACCCCCAGGGCAGAACGAATTCGTGACACAAGCTGGGTTGCTAATAGCGAATGCCCACCTAACTCAAAAAAGTTGTCATGAATACCTACCCGATTCACCTGGAGCAATTCGCACCAAATCTCTGCCAACAACACTTCATCAGCGGTCTGAGGAGGCACATAATCCACCGTCTGCAATACTTCTGGCCGGGGCAAAGCGCGGCGATCAACCTTGCCATTGGGGGTGAGAGGAATTTCGGCCAAGAACAGACAAATATTGGGAATCATATATTCCGGCAATTTTTTCTGGAGCACACGGCGCACCTCTGCTGTAGTCAGGGTGATTTCAGGTTGGCAAACAATATAGGCTACCAACTGCGACTGACCAGGCCGATCTTCCCAGACCAAAACCGTCGCCTGTTGAATTTCTGCTTGAGCCTGCAAAACAACTGCAATTTCGGCTAGCTCAATGCGTAAGCCTCGGATTTTCACCTGTTGGTCGATGCGGCCTAAATATTCCAAATCACCCGTGGCATTGTAACGGGCTAAATCGCCAGTTCGATATAGTTTGGCTGCTGGCTGGTTACTAAATGGATCAACAATAAAGTGGTCGGCGGTCAGATCTGGTCGTCCATCATATCCTTGGGCAACACCTACGCCTCCGATATACAATTCACCGGGTACACCAATGGGTGAGGGCTGAAGCGTTGGCTCTAAAACATAGAGCTGCACATTGGGGAACGGTCTGCCTACCGGTACCAGCGCCTCATGGGGTAAGTCTGCAATAGTTTTGGTTTCAAAATAACAACTATCGATCGTGGCTTCACTCACTCCATAAGAGTTGATCAAGCGAGTGTGGGCACCACAGAGCTGCTGCCATTGTTGATATTCCTGCACATACCAGCGATCAGAACCCACTGCTATTAAATGCATTTGGCTTAAGTTTTGCCCGGTATTAACCAAATATTCTGCCAAAAGTCGCATCACAGCAGGCACAAACTCGGCGCAGTCGATTTTTGCCCGTTGAATTAAACCATAGAGTTGTGCTGGCTCTAAGAGATAATCCCGAGGACAGATCACTAGTTGAGCGCCGCTGGCTAAGGCGCGAATGTAGTCTCCTGCAAACACATCAAAAGAGAAACTAGCCATTTGTAAATGACTACGGGTATCTCGGAGTTGGTAGGCCGATTCCCAGCCATGGTAGGCATTCACTAAGCTGCGATGGCTGACCATTACGCCCTTGGGATTGCCGGTAGACCCAGAGGTATAAATGACGTAGGCCAAACTAGCCGGGTCGATCGAGCATTCCAAATTGGTGGTGGGCGAAAGGGCGATTGTCGGCCAATCTCGGTCTAAATAAACAATGGCGACAGGGGCTTGTGGAATGGGCGTAGTAATCGTGGTAGCCGTTAATAGGCAGTTGACCTGACCATTGCTCAGCATATAGGCCAGCCGATCGACTGGGTAGCTAGGATCTAGAGGCACATAAGCAATGCCTATTTTTAGCACAGCCAAGACCGCCACTAAGGTATCGCCAGAGCGTTCCAAATAAATGCCGACTCGTCCGGTCACGCCCTGGGACTGTAGATAATGTGCTAACTGATTAGCACGGTTGTTGAGTTCTTGGTAGGTCAGACATTGATCATCCCAGACCACTGCTAAAGCTTGAGGGGTACGAGCAACCTGAGCTTCAATCACCTGATGTAAGCATTGATCGGCATAGTGTTGCACGGTGCCCCGTGACTGTGCTAGCAGTTGCTGCTGGGCAGTTGTGGTCAGTAGTGGTAACTGCTCGATCGGCAGTTTGGGGTTAGCTACAATCGCCGTCAACAAATGCTCAAACTGCTCGGCCATCCGCACAATTGTAGCTCGATCAAACAAGTCGGTGTTGTACTCCCAATCACCCACCAAACCCGTTGGTTGATTTTCTAAGGTCAGGGTCAGATCTAGCTTCGCAGTAAAATTCTCGACCGCTAAGGTTTCAATCACCAAGTCTGGCAAAGGTTGAGACTCGATCGGATTAGCTTGATCTAAAATTAGCATCACCTGAAATAGTGGCGAATGGCTGAGATCTCGCTCTGGTTGCAAGACTGCTAGCAACTGCTCAAAAGGCACATCTGGATGGGTGTAGGCATCTAAAGTTACTCGACGCACTTGATGCAATAGTTCTTGGAAACTGGGGTTGCCAGCCAAGTCAACTCGGAGCAATAAGATATTCAAAAACAAGCCAATTAACTGCTGAGTAGCTGGTTGGTTGCGACTAGCAATTGGTGATCCCACTAAAATATCAGTCTGGCGAGTATGACGATAGAGCAAAATATCAAACGCAGTCAATAGGGTCATAAACAGCGTGACACCCATTTTTTGACTCAGTTTTTGGAGTTGATCAGTTAACTCCACCGCAAGCCTGAACTGGTAGTGAGCGCCATTGACAGTTTGAATTGCTGGGCGCGGTCGATCGATCGGCAGTTCTAACACCGTAGGCACATCAGCCAATTGCTGCTGCCAAAAATCTAGTTGGGTTTGCAGTGTTGCTCCTTGTAGCCATTGCCGTTGCCACAGGGCAAAATCAGCATACTGAATAGCTAAAGGGGGCAAGGGGTGTGGTTGGTTGAGACAAAGCGCTGGGTAAATCGCGGCAATTTCTTGCACTAGTACAGCCATCGATAACCCGTCGGCAATAATGTGATGCAGAACTAACAGCAAAATTGATTCTGTCGGTGAAACTTCCCACAGAATTGCTCTGATCAAAGGATCGCTGTCTAATTGAAACGGTCGCTGTGCTTCATTAGTGATGAGTTGCTGTATCTCTGCGGAGCTTTGGCCGACGGTGATTTCTGTAGCTAATCGCCAATCTAACTGAGGATGAATAACCTGTACTGGCTGACCTTGCTGGCTGACAAAATTAGTCCGCAATATTTCATGGCGCTGAATAATCGTTTGGAGCGTCTGCTCTAAAATCGCCGTCTGTACCTGTCCCCGGAGACGAACGGCAGCAGGCATATTGTAAAACGCACTATGAGGTTCTAGTTGATCTAAAAACCATAAACGCTGTTGGGCCAAAGAAAGTGGCAAGTTTTGTCGATCAATAACCGCTTTTATGTCTAAGGTGTCATTGGGTAAAAGATCTACAGCAGTTGCTGCTGGAGTATTTACCCATAATTTAGCACCGCGCATTTCTTGAATAGCAGCTTGCACCGCTTGCACAATTTGATCTAGATCGGCATCTGTATGAGCAGTGGAGAGAAAGCAGTTGCGCCCTTCCCACACATAAACTCCATGGAGTAACAAATGTTGGAAAAAGATATCAAAATTACCACTATAGGTAAAGCGGAACAAAGAGCCAAAATACACTATCTGCATCGGGATAGCCTGCTCAGCAAAATATTTATTCAACCGTTCCGCCAAGGTGGCGGTGCGTTGGTTGAGTTGCTGATAAAGTTCTGGGCCAGCATCTTGCAGATATTGTAGTACTGCTGCGGCTACAGCCATTCCTAAATGATTTTTATTGAAGGTGCCAGCAAAAAATGTCCGCTCAGCACTGGGATAAGAGCTATCGCCATACTGCCACCAACCACCGTCAATGCCATCTAGGTAGTTTGCGGTGCCAGCCACTACGCCGATCGGTATCCCGCCACCTACGATCTTACCGTAGGTGACAATATCAGCCTGAACCCCAGCCCAAGCTTGGGCACCACCAGCCTGAATCCGAAAACCCACCAAAACTTCGTCAAAGATAAGTGCAATTCCGGCTGCTGTAGTTAATTCTCGTAGCTGCTGCAAAAATTCACGAGGTTGCAGATCGGGGCGACGCGCTTGGACTGGTTCCACTAAAACCGCTGCCAAATCCTGAGCATGTTGCTGAAGCATTGCTAGCGAACCTGCGGGATCATCATAATTTAGCACCAACACATCAGCAACAGTACCGGGCAAAATACCAGGTGCGCTCGGCAGTCCTTGCTGCTCCAAACCTGCTTTGGCCAAAATGCCATCAAAATGTCCATGATAAGAACCGGCAAACAGAGCAATTTTGGGACGACCACTGGCTGTGCGGGCAAGGCGAACAGCAGTCATTACTGCTTCTGTGCCAGAGTTACAAAAGGCTACTCGTTCTACTCCAGTCAATTTGCAAATTAGCTGGGCAACAGTCCCTGCATGATTGGCTTGGGGACCAATTTGTATTCCCCGTTGACACTGTGCTGCAATTGCTGCGGCGACAAAATCAGGGTTGTGGCCAAATAGCAATACCCCAAACCCCATGGTTAAATCGATGTATTCGTTGCCATCAATATCCCAAAACCGCGCACCCTGAGCACGCTCGCCAACAATTGGATAAATCAGCTCTTTGGTAGAAGGCCGAAAACCAGCCGTAGCACGACTATCTGCCAACATCGCTCGATCGGCCTGAGCGCGTTGCTTAGAAGCGGCTGTTTGCTGATTATATTTAGCCACAAAACTCGCTGATAGAGGCGCTACTGGTAAGCGATTGGGAGGTGTTTCTGGCGGAGTGCTGAAGCTTTTAACTGCTACTGGCAGAGCATCCGGTGAGGATGGAGGTTGCGCCGGTAATTTAATAGCAGTTTCTAAGCTATTGACTCCCTGTAGTAGCTCCAACTGTTGAGCAAACAGGCTAGACATACTAGCAATTTGCTGCTGCATAACTGTCGTAATTGCCGACTCGTGCTGCTGATCAGCAATTTCAACCGCACCGGCTCCATTTCCAGCAAAATTGCTAGCGACCATGTTTTTCGATTCGTGTAAAGCAGTTTCTGCCAGCGCAGAATTAGATCTCGGAGGGGAACCCACCAGCACCGATGGGGAAAATATTTCTGGAGGTAGTTGACGATCTAGATACTCTGCCAAGGCCGCTACCGTACTTACTTCTTCAAATAACTGGCGCAGAGTGACTTTTACTCCATAGTTGACTTCTACCTGATTTACGGCTTCCACCAACACCAAAGAATCAGCACCAATTTCTAGGAAGGGAGTGTGAACACTAATATCAGCTACATTAGCCTTCAGCAGTCGAGCAACCATCTGATTTAAGTTGTTCAGCAGTGTAGTTAATCGATCGCCAGTAGTAATTGTGTCGGTTGGATGAGCTGTTGTCATAGGAGAACGATATTCATTAACAGAACTGGCAGGGTGAATCGGAGCAGAAGATAATGTTGCAGAACTTGAGTCGGGCATAGGTTCACCGCCCAACCAATACCGCTGACGCTGGAAAGGATAAGTGGGCAATGAAAGACGTTGACGACCATAGTCTTGATCGAAACCCGACCAATCTATAACTACACCTTTGATCCACAGTGCTCCTAAGCTAGTTAAGAGCTGTTCCCAATCTGCTACACCCGATCGCAAACTGGGTAGCCATAATAGCTCGGGGTCAGAAATAGACTGTTTGCCCAAGCTGATTAACGTCGGTTTAGAACCAATTTCTAGGCAAATGTGGGGATGTTGCTGTTGCAAGGTGGCCAAACAGTGGGTATATTGCACTGGTTGCACAAGATGCTGTACCCAATATTCAGCATCAATGGTGGTAACTAGTTGACCAGTAACGTTAGAAATTAACGGAATTTGCGGCTGTTGATAAACAATCTTTTGAGCAACAGCACGAAACTCTGCCACCATGGGCTTTAGTAAAGGCGAGTGAAAGGCCCGAGTGCTAGCGAGTTTCTGAGTTCGAATTCCATTCGCTGCCAAGGTTTCACAAATGCTGGTCAGCGCCGCAGCATCTCCTGAGAGTACGGTATTTTCGGCGCTATTATAAGCTGCAATCACTACTTGCTGACCAGTAATAGTTACCAGCGCAGCAATAGCTGTTGGGCTGGCAAAAACTGCAACCATTTCGCCCGGGGGAGTAAGTTCTTGGGCATAACGAGCACGTTGTACCACTAGTTTTAAAGCATCAGCTAAACTAAACACCCCAGCTAAGCAGGCAGCTACATATTCACCCAAGCTATGACCTAAGAGTAATGTGGGCCGAACGCCCCAATTAGCCCAAACTTGAGCGATCGCATACTCAATGGCAAAAATGGCTGTTTGACTATATAAAACTCGATCCAACAAATTTTCCCCCACAGATGTGGGATAGAGAGCCTCCAATAGTGAATGCTCTAGTTCAGGCTGTAAAAGCCGATCGCACTCTAACAATGCCTGTCGAAATATTGGCTGAGTTTCATACAGAGTGCGCCCCATATTCACATATTGAGATCCCTGACCAGTGCAGAGATAGGCGATCGAAAGCGCTGTACTGCGGCTAGTCTGACCGGTTTGGATGGCTGAATCCGCCGCATTTTGTCGGTAAGATCGTAAATGCTGGGCTAAGTCTGCACCTGTTGCCCCCCAGACACTCAGGCGATCGGCAAAAGCATTGCGGCCACTGTTGGCAGTAAAACAAATATCTGCAATCTGCTCTGAACCAGTTAAAACCGGCAGATAGCGATCGACTAATTCATGTAAAGCCGCCGAATTTTTGGCGGACAGATTCAGAATATGCAAAGGACGCTCGACTGCTGAGTTTTGCCGCGCCCGCACTGGTGGTGTCCCCAAAATTAGATGGGCATTAGTACCCCCAATACCAAAAGAACTCACTCCTGCATACTGTACACCTGACCAATTGGTGAGTTGAGTATTTACCATAAACGGAGTTTCAGCAAAAGGAATTAAAGGATTCGCCTGGTTGAAATGCAGGCTGGGAGGAAGTTGGCCATGCTTCATCGCCAATAACACCTTTAAGAGCTGAGCAATGCCCGCAGCGGCTTCCAAATGTCCAATGTTGGTTTTCACCGAGCCAATCCGACAAAACTGCCGCTGGGGAGTGTATTTGCGAAATGCCTTGGTCAGACCTTCAATTTCGATCGGGTCGCCCAAAGCCGTTCCTGTCCCGTGAGCTTCGATGTAGCTAATGTCTGCGGCACTTAATTGAGCAGATTGCAATGCCTGCTCAATTAGCTCAGCCTGAGAACGCGGGTTAGGAGCCGTCAGGCCATTAGTCTGACCATCATGATTCATGGCCGAACCCTTGATCACACCATAAATCTGATCGCCATCTGCCACCGCCTGAGCCAGCGGCTTCAGCAAGACCGCACCCGCACCCTCGCCCAATACAATCCCATTGGCCGCCGCATCAAAAGTCTTGCATTGACCATCAGGAGAATGCATCTTCATCCGGCTCATGCCCGCATAGTATTCTGGTGATAGTTGCAGGTTTACGCCGCCCACGATCGCTCCGGTACAGTCTCCTTGGCGGATACTTTGACAGGCCAAATGTATTGCTACCAGTGACGAAGAACACATGGTATCCACCAGCATCGAAGGGCCGCGCAAGTTCAACAAGAAAGACAAACGATTGGCAATAATGGCATTTTGATTGCCAATCCCCGCACCGTAATCACTCGCTGCCAAAAATGGCTCAATGCGCCGATAGTAACCATTGTTACTACAACCCACAAAAACCCCGATCGGCTGTTGAGCTAACCGGTCAGCAGCATATCCGGCATCTTCGAGAGCTTCCCAGGCTACCTCTAAAAATAAGCGCTGTTGAGGATCCATCAAGGCTGCTTCGCGGGGCGAAATTTGGAAAAACAAAGGATCAAACTGATCTATATCAGCCACAAAGCCCCCCCAGCGGGAAGAAGTCTGTAGCGCCGTAGTGGGCTGGGCTGAGTACCAGTCCGCATTCTGCCAACGGTGAGCGGGCACTTCGGTAATAGCATTACCACCTCGCTGCAACAATTCCCAAAATGCCGATAAATTTGGAGCCTGGGGAAACCGTCCAGACATCCCAATAACAGCAATATCCATATCGGCTACTCTGTCTGCTGGGTTCTCATTATGGGGAACAGCACTGAGAAATGGTGTGCCCAGACCAGCGCCGATCGGCTCTGCAAACCCATAAGTCTCAATTAAATGGGCTGCTAATTGCCGTGGAGTAGAATATTCAAACAGCAGGGTAGGAGATAAAGAAATTTCTAGATGTGATTCTAAAGCAGTAATTACTTCTACTGCTTTAAGTGAATCGATGCCAAAGCTATGAAAATTTTGATCAACTGCAATCTTTTCTGGAGGCTGCTTGAGAGCGATCGCCAAATATTTCACAATCGTGGCGCTCAGAGTTTGCTGATCAATGGCCATGATTCCAGACTTAACTGCCGGAGCTGCTGGGACAGGGGCAACTGATGGTAGCCAACTAGCCGCAGTAGTGGGTAAAGCTGTTGCTGGTGTCTGCGGCGGTAGTGGTGCCGCTGGTTCTCCATTGATCAAATTCTTTAACCGATTCAGCGATGGCAGATGGTTCAAAACAGTCTCGGCAGGTACCCCAAAATCAATCAGACAGGCGATTTCATTGACCCCGATCTGCTGTAATTTTTTGACCATCTCCA
Source organism: Synechococcales cyanobacterium bin59.metabat.ball.084 (assembly GCA_013297675.1). Taxonomy (GTDB): domain Bacteria; phylum Cyanobacteriota; class Cyanobacteriia; order Cyanobacteriales; family Chamaesiphonaceae; genus JAAFHZ01. The sequence continues at coordinate 62,766 of JAAFHZ010000003.1, forward strand.
AACAAGATTCAGGTGTACCAAACAAAGCACTAGTTTGGTAATAACGTTCGAAGGCATAATCGAGCAATTTTTGTTGTTCGGCCAAACTGAGCTGCGCCAAATCTTGTGAACTCTGCTGCCATAGATTTACCGAACTCTTAATATATTCAATAAATGGTTCCTTTACCAGGTGGCGAACTACCGCCAAGTCTTCACCCACAAAGGTATGCAGCATCAAAGTTACTTGGCCAGTAGCCGGATCATGACCATGACGGGCGCGAGCTTCACGGTACAAAACAATTTTTTCTGCCAGATCGGCCACTGGCTGAAATAGTAAGGCCGTTAAAATATTTAAACCGCGCTCTCCAGCTTCAATAAAGCGCTCTTTCCCCCCAGTACAAGTCACCCAGACAGCGAGATCAGTCTGTTGGGGCAAAGGATAAATCTGTACTTCTGTCAATGCTCCGACCCCATTAGGGCGGCTGACTTTGCCCCCTTTCCACAAGTGCTGTACTTCGGCAATTCCGGCAAACAAAATCTCGGCACTATCAGCATAAGCATCTGGAGCCAAAACAAAATCGTTAGGATTCCATCCCCGAGCAAAAGCCAAATCTACCCGACCGTGAGAAAGGTTATCGACAACTGACCATTCTTCCGCCACCCGCAGCGGATCATGCAGAGGCATCACAACACTGCCAGCCCGCAAGCGCAATCGCTCGGTAGTTAAAGCCAAAGCCGCATTCACTACCGAAGGGTTAGGGTATAGTCCCCCAAAGGCATGAAAATGACGTTCCGGAGTCCAAACTGCGGTAAAGCTATGTCGATCGGCAAACTTAGCCCCGGCCAAGAGCAACTTATATTTATCATCAGCAAATTCAGCTTCGTCACTAGAAAAATATAATAGACTAAACTGCATTTCTGGAGTAACCGGAGTAGCTACTTCCTGCATAGTAGCACCCGTATCATGGACTATTTGCAAACTCCCTTCTAAAAATGCTTTCTTACAAGCCTGACGCTGAATTTTGCCACTCGATGTCTTCAAAATACTGACGGGCTTCAATAAAACAATGCGGTGAACTAGCAATTCATGATCTTGAGAAACCGCCGCTCGGATGGCCGCAAGAACCGCCTCGATCGGTAGCTGGCGCAGGTACTGGCGCTCTACCTCTTGCACGATCACCAATTGCTCTTCACCTGCTACTTCAACGCTAAATGCTGCGCTGGCAGAAGCTTTTAAAGCAGGGTGACTACCTGCGACCGTTAATTCAATATCTTGAGGGTAGTGGTTGCGCCCACGCACAATGATCACATCTTTTAAGCGACCGGTGACATACAATTCGCTATCTTGCAAAAATCCTAAATCCCCAGTTCTTAGAAATTGCGGTTTAGTTGATTCCTGCAACAGAGCATCTGCACCAACCGAGTCTCCCGGTATAAAGCAGGCTGCGCTGGCCTCGGGCATCTGCCAATATCCCTGTGCCACACTGGGTGAAGATACCCAAATTTCGCCAACTCGATCGATCGGACAAACCTGTAAGGTTTCGGGATCTACAATAGTGATAGTAGTATCTAGCCCCCTGTGCCCAGCACTTACCAGCCGACGATGATTTTTGCTGTTGCTGTCCACCAGTAATATTTGGTTTTTCTCTAAAGCCGCACTCTCAACCTGACAGATTGCAGGTGCCGTAACATGATCTCCCCCAGTCACAAATAAAGTTGCTTCTGCCATTCCATAGCAAGGATAAAACATTTCCCGGCGAAAACCACAAGGAGCAAATGCTGCGGTAAAGCGCTCTAGTGTTTCTGCTCTTACCGGTTCGGCACCATTAAAAGCCACCTTCCAAGTGCTTAAATCCAGTTCAGTACGCTGAGCCTCAGTTATTTTTTCTACGCAAAGATCATAGGCAAAATTAGGACCCCCACTCGATGTAGCACCATAGTCAGTGATTGCTTGCAGCCAACGCCAAGGCTTTTGCAGAAAGTTTACAGGCGACATTAATACCGCTGGAAATCCGCCATATAAAGGCTGCAAAACTCCCCCAATCAAGCCCATATCATGGTAGAGCGGTAGCCAGCTAACTACGCGACTTTGATTGTCGTGGCCAAACGCTTGATAAATTGCGCTGGAGTTGTGTAACAAGTTGCGATGACTGACCATCACCCCCTTAGGCGCAGCAGTAGATCCCGAAGTATATTGCAAAAAAGCCAGATCTGCAGGTTGCAACTGGGGAATGCGCCATTCCTGGGCCAAGTCAGAATTAATATTGTCAGTGGTAATGCACTCGATCGCAGCCAGCGCCGGAACAAAAGATAAACTCTGTTCAATTACTGACAAGGTATCTACAGTAGTTAAAGCAAACCGGGCATCAGCACTTTGAATTGCTCCCTGCAAACGGTTAGCTCGCTGATTGCGGCGAGGTGGATACATTGGTACGGCCACTACTCCAGCATACAAACACCCCATGAACGCTGCAATAAAATCCAATCCGGGTGGATACAGTAACAAGGCTCTGCTCCCAGTGGCTTGGCGCTGTTGTAGTAGTGCCGCAATTGCCCTGGCTTGCTGAGCCAACTGGCCATAGGTCATACTAACTGGTGCGGCTGCCCCATCTGACAAAAAAGTGTAGGCAATAGTTGTCGGCTGACTAATTGCTCGCTGCTGTAGTAGTTCAACTACCGTTAAACAATGGCGTAGATCGAAATTATTATCGTTCATTATAGACTCCGTCATGAGAATGCATTGTTACAGCCTTAAAAAAATATTTTTCTGAGAGATAAATAGTTGTTAGCCAGCAACCAAAACTATAGCGTTATTAATTTTCTGTCTGAGCAGTGATCGGCGATATCAAGTTGCTGGTGAATTGCCTGCAAAATTTCGGCTTGCGCCCCATGTAGAAAAAAATGATTGCCACTAAATAATTGCAGTTTAAACTTATCAGTAGTGTATTGTCGCCAACTTTCCAGAGTTACAACATCTACCCCCCGATCTTGTAACCCACCAAACACAGTAATCGAACAATCAAGCGGCAAGCCGGGCTGATATTGGTAGGTTTCAATAACTTGAAAATCAGCTCGGAGAGCCGGAAAAACCAATTCGCGCAATTCAGCATTAACTAAAACACTTTCTGGCGTACCCTCTAGTAGTCGAACTTCCTTGATAAACTCCGCTTCTGGCAAGTCATGAATAGGGGGGCGCTCCGATCCAATATGGGGTGCGCGGTACCCCGAAAGAAATAAGTGTTTTGGGCCAGGATGCCCTTCACTACGTAATAATCGGGTAATTTCAAAACACAATAATGCTCCCATACTATGGCCAAAAAAAGCAAATGGCTGATCTAAGTAAGGTCTAATATTTGTAGCTATCTCCTGCACAAGTAAGGAGAAATTCTTAATCGGAGCTTCGCACAAGCGCGGCCCTCGACCAGGAAGCTCAATTAAGCATAGTTCTATCTCATTAGATAAAAGATCATTCCATGGACGGTAAATCTGTGACCAACCACCTGCATAGGGCAGGCAAAATAGCCGCATTTTTGTTCCGAGACCTGGCCTGCTTTTGACCCAGGCCGTATTTTTTGGGGTTGTATTTAACATTTTTCCAGACAAATCTAGCAAGACAATTTCATGCAGCCATGATTCATAGCTGCGCTTATAAATCATGGCTAAACCAATGAAGTTTTTTTAATTTTAAGTGAAGCCAGTGAATACGTTGAAAGTTTCCCCCCGAAAACATAGGGAGGTGAAATTTCAGGAAAATATTTGAGGATAATTACCTAAAGTACAACTAATTTATCTAAAGGCAAATATGTTTGGCCTGAAGAAAAGTCAAAGTAGGAGTGTATATATAGTAACAACGATGATTAATCATGACCGCCAGTGATTGAGGCACACTAACGATTACGCTAGACTTTGCGTTGTAATAACACTATAAGATACAGCTATATGTAACATAGATGTGAACTATGTCGCACCAACCACAACCTATCATAGAAATATTTCCTTTGCAATCTTTTACAATTTATTTATTGATGTTAAGTATCACTTGCTACCAAAAAATAAACTATGGAAAAAAACAAATAGTTTATGGGGTTCTTTGAGTTTTGCTTCATAAGAGATAACCTTCCATTTGAAAATATGTGCAAGTAGTGACAAACAGCTACTTCACGACCCTACACTAAAGATACGCACGATATTAGTATTTGGATTCAATAATAGTAAAATTGATCAGCAGAATCACCCCAAAGCTGCTGCATAAGCTGATTTAAGGTTTTTCGATACTGAACATGACTAAGGTCATGTCAACTTATGACCTTGGCCAGTATAAATAGCCATCAGTTGTCAGTTATGCTTACTTTACGGAAGTAGCACACACACCATGAAATCTTACCTGATACAGCTCATTACTTGTCTGTCTATAACCTTACTGTATGGCTGTGGCAACAAAACATCTGCTCAAGATGAGATAATTCCAGCTACCCCAAATTCGGTTGTGGCGTTAGGTCGAATCCAACCCTATGGTGAAGTTATTAAACTATCAGTGGCTAACGCCCAGGATAGCCGCGTTGATCGTATCTTGGTAAAAGAAGGTGATCGTGTTGAAAGTAATCAGGTTATTGCGGTGCTGCAGGGAATCGAGCGCAAGCAAGCCGATTTGCGTGACGCGCTTACCGATGTGAAATTACGGCAGATTGAATTGGCCAGAGTGGCTCGCATTGATGTTAAAAAATCGCAAATTGTGGCACAAAATGCGGTTATTACTAGACTTCAAGCCCAATTAACCAATACCAAAAAGCAACGAGAGGCCGCAATAGTTAGTGCAACGGCTCGACTGCGTAATGCTGAAACAGATTATCAGCAACGGGATAAATTATATAAAACTAATGTAGGCTTACTCAGTGTGCGAGCCAAATTATCTAATGCCGCATCTGAGCTTAAACGTCGCCAGCAGTTTGAGCAAACTGGTGGCGCGATTTTAGGTGCTAAGGCAAAATTAGTCAATGCTCAAGATGAATATCGGCGTAGTCAAATGCTCTACCGCTCTGGAGGAATTAGTAGATCGCAACTGGATAAAGCCCTAGAATCCTTAACCTCTGCTCAAGCTGCTGCCCAAGAAAAGCAAATCGATACCCAAACCCAATTAAATAAAGCTGCTGAAGAATTAGCCTCAGCACAAGCAGCAGTCCGCGAAAAAGAAATTGAAACTAAAATTCAACTAGATAAAACCAAAGCTGATTTGCTGGCGGCTCAGCAAACACTCCAAGAAAGACAAGCCGAACTAGTCCAAACTATTCAGACTACAACGGCTGAAATTCAGCAAGAGCAAGCAAAACTAACAGAATTGCAAGAAGTACGCCCCTCCGATGTCAGTCTGGCTCAAACCCAACTGGAAAAAGCCCAGATTGCAGTGACCCAAAAGCAAGCTGCTGTGAGAGATTCAGAAGTACGGGTGCCCATTGCTGGCCAAATTCTCAAAATTAATACTCGCATTGGTGAGCAGGTTAACACTGCCCAGGGGATTGTAGAACTAGCCCAAACAGATCAAATGTATGCATTAGTTGAGGTTCCAGAAATTGACATCAGCAAAATCCAAATAGGCCAATCAGCTACTATTACTAGCGAATACAATAGTTTCACCGGTAAGCTTGCTGGCGTGGTAGAACAAGTTGGCTTACAAGTGGGGCGCAAGCAATCACAAGAAGTTACTGGCATAAATCCGGCCTCAGATAAAGAAGCCCGCATTGTAGCTGTAAAAGTTCGAATCACGCCAGCCGACAGCGCTAAAGTAGCCAAGTTAACTAACATTCAAGTACGAGTATCTATCCCTATAAAATCATGAAAAAATTAAATAAACTATGGCATCAGGTAGAAAGACCATTGGCTTGGGCACAGCTTTCCCATCAAAAAACTCGGATGTCGGTGGCAATGGGAGGCATTGCTTTTGCTAACGTGTTGATTTTTATGCAGTTAGGGTTTGTCAATCTTTTTGCTGGCGGTGCAACTGTCTTACCCGAACACTTACAAGGAGACTTGTTTGTCATGAACCCTGAGTCTAAATATATTAGTGCTAATACATTTGATCGATCTCGCCTCTATCAAGCAGCGGCTTTTGCCGGGGTAATATCTGCAGAGCCATTATATGTTGGTGTTGCTAGTTGGGCTTATAACAAGGAGCAGGTTTCATACAATACTCGTATTTTTGCCTATAACCCGAAAATTCAGGTGTTTGATTTACCCGAAATTAATCGCCAACAGTTAAAACTGGCCGAACCATTTACTTTTTTGTTCGATCGATTAGCAAAACCAGAGTTGGGACCAATCCCAGAAGTTTTCAAGACTAATCCCAAAGTACCAGCTTTTTTAAACAACCGTAACGTGGTTGTTAGTGGCTTGTTTAGCTTAGGGTCTTCTTTTTTTCTTGGTGATGGAAATGTGATAACTAGTGATTCTACCTATGCCGAAATTTTTGGGGTTTCATCTTTAGATAATGTAGCTTTAGGCATTATTCGTGTTCACCCCGGTACTAATATAATGGCAATAAAAAAGGGTATCGAAAAGTATGTGCCTGGATTAGAAGCCCTTACTTATCAGGAACTCAAAGAAAAAGAACTCAGATATCAAGATGAAAATCCTACCAGCGTAATTTTCGGTTTTGGTGCAGCGATGGGTTTTGTCGTAGGGGTAGCAATTGTCTACCAAGTGTTATACAGCGATGTCAGTGACCATTTAGCAGAATATGCAACACTTAAGGCCATTGGTTTTTCAGGACGAACACTGTTGCTCGTTATCATCCAAGAAGCTGCCTTACTAGCGGTACTCGGTTATATTCCTGGCTTTGTGGCATCTTTAGGTATGTATCAACTTCTCACTGTGCTAACTCGCCTAGAACTACTAATGCAGTGGGATTTAGCACTAACAGTCTTCGGTTTAACCCTAGCAATGTGCTTGATCTCGGCGGCGATCGCCTCCAAAAAACTTCACTCAGCCGATCCAGCTGATGTATTTTAAGGTTCATTATGTCAATATTACCTATTATTCAAGTTCAAAACCTCAATCATAGTTTTGGTGAAGGCAATTTAAAAAAACCAGTACTGATTGATATCAATCTAGATATTTATCCTGGTGAAATCATTATTCTCACTGGGCCTTCGGGCAGCGGCAAAACAACGCTTTTAACCTTAATTGGAGCTTTGCGCTCTATGCAAGAAGGTAGCTTAAAGATTCTTGAGCAAGAATTGTATGGTGCTAGTGCAAAGCAATTAGTAAAAATTCGTAGCCGCATTGGATTTATCTTTCAGGCTCACAACTTACTTAAAAGTTTGACAGCTTGGGAAAATGTGACAATGCCTCTTAAACTTCAACCTCACATCAAAAATCGTCAAGCCCTAGCCGTAGAGATCTTAACCTTGGTCGGCTTGGCAGATCGCACCCACTATTATCCTGATAGCTTATCTGGCGGCCAAAAACAACGGGTAGCGATCGCGCGTGCTCTAGTCAGCAAACCTCAACTTATTTTAGCCGATGAGCCTACTGCTGCTTTAGATAGTAAATCAGGAAGAGAAGTGGTAAATTTAATGCAAACTTTGGCACAAGAAAAAAAATGTACCATTTTAATGGTGACTCATGATAATCGAGTTTTAGATGTAGCTGACCGAATTATTAAAATGGAAGATGGCTGTCTAATACCTAAATGAGACTCTCAAAATGCATTTTTTCGATCCCACTGTTCACTCAATGAACAAAGTACTCCAGCGTATAGAATTAACACTTTTAGGAGTTACAATCTTTCTCAAATTTATCAATGACTACGATCTAGAGTTTAGTAATAGCAATTTGCATTTTGCCATTTTCTGTGGTCTAGTCGTCTTTTTCAGTATTTGCATTCCTTTAGGAAAGTCAATTTGGTCTCGGCAGATTTATGCTGGCATTAACATGGCCGTCATTATTTTGGCTAGTGTCACAGGCAATGGCTCAGAAATTTTGCTGTATTGGACGATTATAAAAATTTCTTTCTTTTTAGATTTGAGTAAAGTCTTATTTACTATTTTATTTAGTAGTATTGCTCATGCTGCTGGCATAGTTTTAAACTATAAACACATAATGATTTCGGCATCCCAAAAAGGTATCACCTTGCCCGTTACACCACATCTCCTCGTAGCGGAGCAAGTCAGCTACTATATCGGGGCAACCATATTTTGTATTTTACTAAGTAACTTAGTACTGTCAGAGCAGCGAAGTCGCATTACAACATCTTTGCTAACGGAAGAAGTCAAACAATTAGCAGCAAATCTAGAGCGTCAACGCATTGCACGAGAAATTCACGATTCTTTGGGGCATAGCCTCACAGCGTTAGATATTCAGCTTGAACTCGCTCAAAAACTCCAAAAGCGCGATTCTTTACAAATGGTAGAAGCAATTAATCAAGCTAAAAGTTTGACTAGCCAATGCCTACAAGATGTCCGTTGGGCGGTACAAAACTTGCGCAGCGAGCCGTTCGATCTCAAGCAATCCTTAGAAACTTTAATTGCTCAGTTTCGCCCTGCTTTTAATATTCAGGCACAAATAGATTTGCCTAATTTACCTCTTCAGCCTAGCCATCAACTGTACTGTATTTTACAGGAAGGATTTACAAATATTCAAAAACATGCACTTTCAACCGAAGTCTGGTTGCGCAGTGGTTATGATGAACATAATTTATGGATCAACTTACAAGATAATGGTCGTGGTTTCGAGCCAACAGTTATTGCTAAAGGTTTTGGGCTACGGAACATGGCAGAACGTGCTCAGTTAATGGGTGGATACATCCAAGTAGAGAGTAGTCCTGAGCACGGCACTAATATTGCCATCTCACTTCCACTTATTTAAAAATAAGTAATCTGACCCACTGGCAATTACCCCGTCAGGCTGCATGGAGAGCTTTTATTAATTCTCCTCTCTTGAAAGGGTGGGGCAGTGGCTGTTTTCTTTCGTTGCAAATTTGTCCGAACTATTAATTAAGAATCTGGCAAATGTTCTTTACTCCAAAGTGCTGCTTGGGTACGATCGCGTAGTTGCAACTTACTTAAAACTTGAGTGACGTGATTTTTCACAGTTCCTTCAGTCAAATTTAAACAGCTAGCAATTTCACGATTACTAAATCCCTGTCCAATTAACAATAAGATACCTCGTTCTCGTTGGCTTAACTCAGCGAGTTTATCAGATTGATTATTGTTTGCGATCAAAGGATTAACTTGAGCGAAAACTTTAGGCGCAATGGTTGGGCCAAGCTGACTGTAACCTTGTTGCAGTGACCGAATTGCATTTGCCAACTGCTCGGAGGGAGTGCTTTTTAGCAAATACCCCAACGCACCGGCCTGTAATGATTGCCAAATATATTCATCTTCATCAAAGGTTGTCAACACCAAAACCCTGATCCAGGGATAGTGCTGATGAATATGCCGAGTAGCTTCTACTCCGTTACAAATGGGCATCCGTACATCCATCAAAATTACATTGGGTTGCAATTGCCCAGCTAAAGTCATGGCTTCTTGACCATTACTAGCTTGACCAATCACCTGTAAATCGTCTTCTAGGTTAAGTAGTGTAGCTAATCCTTGACGAAACAAGTCCTGATCGTCAACTACTAAAAGATTAATCATATAAATATTACTAATTTGGCAATGGTTACAGCTATCGCGGAGCTTAGAGCCGCATAGAAAACAGTATTTAGCTCTCACTTCCATCCAGAGAGGATCTGGAGGTGTTCCAGGAGTCCCACAGGGCGCACAGAATTTGAGTTTAGAAACAGCCAGAAGGGGTGAGAGTTCCGAGAAATTTGGGTGCCAAATGGTTGAGATTCTTTTTAAGCACCTCGATCATAATTTTACCGCAGATTTTCAATTACAGATAATTGACCTTATCTGTAATTGGATAATTCTCAGACGAAGTATTGATTTACGGTAAGATAAACACAGCCAAATCGATGCCTAACCGGGATGACCAATGGCAAAAAGTAAATCTGACCCAGCCCCAAAATCTCCCAGTGGTCGGTCTATTCCACTCAAATGCAAAAAATGTGCCGCGCTGTCGGCAGCTCAGGCACAAGAATTACATGGTGTGGAGGGCGATGGCTGCTGGAATCCCAAAGTTTGCCACAGCCGCCGATCCTATGCCCGTCATCACGATCGGATCAAGCAGCAGCGCAACCGGCAGCGTCAAGAAACTGTCCTAGAACTGCCCCCCGATGATACTGCGGCGTTTCAGGATTTGCAGTACGCGGTTTTGGTGGTGTACCGCGAGGCTGGAACAGAGTCGATCGTTCATGCTATTTCTGCCCAGGTCTGGCAGGGACAAAAACGAATTGCGATCGTCCAGCCAATTCACTGTGTGGGGTTGATGCCCAGCCAAATCCATCAGTATGTGAAAAAGCTGCTCGCATTACTGGAATCAAACTTTGAGATTCGCAAGTTTGCAGCTTTAGAACGGCTAGATCCTTACCTCTGCCCGATTAGACCCTGCCTTCATCATTTGGAGGTCGATTGTGCCGCAGTTTGAATGGATCGACCTCCCCGTATGGGATGTAATTAAAGTGGCCGCTGCCGACCCCGAAGGTGCCAATCTGACAATTTTGTGGCAGGAGGTAGACGCGGCGATTCTGAATCTGGATTGCCTTGGTGGGTTACAGGTGGCCGGGGAAGCGATTTCTAAAATTACCGATGTGTTTGAATTACGCTCGCAATTAGCTTTTGAGTCGATTCAAGCGATCGGGAGTGATGATGGCCCAGTTATGTCTGAGGATGCCTTCGATCGGTATGTGCGACAGACAATGCAAATTGACTTTGACATCTACATAGAGCCACTGGCCAGCTTGCAGCGCAAGGAGTATCAATTTCAAGAAGATAAAGGTGAGATGCAGCCACAGGTAGCTGAGGTCGATCGCGAAGCGTCGGCTTTGCCGAATCGGCAGGTATTACTTGAAGCAATTTTATCCGAGCCAATCGACCCGAAAACGGCCTATCGAGAGGCCATCGCCCTGGCTCACGACGAAGATGTATCCAGTTGGGGTGCCACCATTTCAGCCCGGTTAGACGAGTGGAATCGTCCTGTGTCGTTGATAGATTTACAGAGTTCGATCGAGATGCCGCTGGTGCAAGTTTGGCTGGCTTTGTTGCTAAATGGCATACCACTGGAACAACGCGGCGAGTTTTACCAGACAGAGCAGATTTGGATCTTGCGCTGATGCCAGACAAGCAGTTGTTATGAATTATAAAATAGCTTAAAATTGTGAAAGAAAATTAATATTGTTAAGTTTTTTAGGTAAAGTCCGATCATGACAAAAGCAATTTGGAACGGGGCTGTTTTAGCCGAAAGTAACAGTACTATAATCGTGGAAAGAAATCACTACTTTCCGGCAGATTCTATTAATAAGGAGTACTTCCAGGAAAGTGATACTCATACCACATGTTCTTGGAAGGGTGTAGCTAGTTACTACAGCATCGAGGTTAATGGAAAAGTGAATAAAGATGCTGCTTGGTACTATCCAACTGCTAAGGAAAAAGCAAAAGAGATTGAGGGTTATGTGGCTTTTTGGCGTGGGGTAGAAGTGGAAGGATAAATCTATCTGTGGAAGATGGCGATTTCGCAGAACTTTAAGCCTTTTTGTTCAATGCCAAAATCTGTCTTCTCCAATTATGCTTAACCAGCTTATTTGGCCAATTTAAGAAGCTCCACTCTATAAAGTGGATACTTCAAATTCAGTCAAGACTTTGGCTTGTTCAAGAACTAGCTCAGTGGCGAGGGCCGACATATCTGGAGAATAGCCGTATTCTCGAAGAAGGCGTTTAACCGCTACCTTCATGCGCGATCGAACACTCTCTTTCAGGTTCCAATCGATCGAAGAGCCATCCATTCCAATCACATAATCATTTGCGGTTAAAAAATAATCTGCATATAAATTTAGATCGTGTTCCCATCTTTTCTATGTATCCCATTTCAAGAAACCTAATGAGACATTTTCACCTCTAACTACTCTCATTCCAGATTCAAAAGTATATAAGTCACTTTTGAATGGATAACCCATAAATACTTCTACAATATCCCCCAAATTCCCAATATTCCAACCTTCAGGTATATCGCCTAACTCCGATCGAACCATCGCCTCCCCAGAAGACTTATAGGGTTTGCCGTCAGCGTTGGGAAACTCGAAATTTATAAACCAATGCTTGAAGATCGATCGGGCGATTTCTTCTAGGGTTTCGTTCTGTTTTCTGAGGTTTTCAATCTTTCGATCAAGGCTGTTAAGAAGTTTCGTAATTCCTATTCGCTCTTCCCTTTCTGGCATGAAAATAGAGATAGAAAGAAGATTCTCCAAGTTTAACTTAGGTTGTACAGCACCAGTAATGAAGGGATTGATATCTAGATTTTGAAAGTAGTAAGTAATAAATTCGTTCATTAACTCATCATTCCCTTTGAGAATATGAGCATGGTTATTCACCCAAAACTTGCCATTTACAGTGAATGCAATTGGTGTTTTCCTACTTTTAAGATTTTCTCCATCTTCAGAGATCAAAACATATTGACCATCAAAAATATAATCATTTATGTGATCGACTATGCCGGAAGCTCCATAATATGGATACTGTCCTCGCATATTTTCTCTTTGCTGAGAATTTAATGGGATTCTCTTTCTATTTTGAACGACGGCAATGTCAGCTAACTTGTTCTCTTTCCACTCACTCATAACTCAAACCCCACCTTCGCCAACTGCACCCTAATCTCCAAATCCAAAGCCTCTGCCTCCCTCATCTCCAAACTCCGCATTTTGAAACCATCAATAAACCTCATCATGGGAACCTATATTAATCAATAAAATAAACATTTCTAATATCTCCTCATCTTCAGAAAGGCTGAAAATAATTCGACAATCATAAGCGACAGAACAAGACCAAAGTCCCGCCAACCTACCCCCAAGTCGATGAGATCTTAATGATGGGGTGAATGGATCGTCGGCTAGTAGAACTAGCACTTCAATAATTTGATCCTTTAATTGAGGGTTCTTTCTAACGATCTTCTTAAAAGCTCGTCTAAATCCATTACTCCAAACAATTTTCATCATCATCTTCCAGTAGATAAGCAATCAAATCTTGGGCGCTGCCCTTCTTTGCCGTTCCATCCCGAATCGCCCGCTGTAACTCTCGATACTTAGCCAAAATTTCCGCCTCTTGCTCCTCAATTCTTTGCTGGCGCATTAGATCGAATAATCGATCGCGGTCTTCAGTCGATAGACTGCCAATTGAATTTACTATGTCTTGAAAAGTCATCATCCTGGGAACCTGTATCAATTAACGTAGATCTTCAAACTTTTTGAAAACAAACCAAGTCTCGATCGCTATGCTTCCAGATTACATCGATCGTCACTAGACGACACGCAAGCTTCGAGCCTTTCGATTTCACCTTTCGCCGATGCCAGTAACTCATCCCAATCATTAGGTGGACAACCGCGATCGAGCATCTTCTTAAAAACTAAATAAGCATCGGTGTTACTATCGTAAGCTCGCTTAGTACCCTCATCATTAACCCAGCCATAAACGATAATTTTACTATCTTGATGGAATCTAAAAAACAGCCGATACTGCTGAAAAAACTTAGCTCTAAACCAGTGTTTGTAATCATCTCCCAGGGTTGCGCCCTGTCGATATACAGGCAGATTCGGATCTTGCGGAATAACATCAAATGCTAACTTAGCGATCGCTGCTAACCGCTTAAAAGCATTTTTCTTACGATAATCCTGCGGATACTTCAGCCGGAGATTTGCAACTTGGGTTAAAAGTTCTTCAACCTGCAACAGAAACAGATCGTGAGCAAATATAGTCCATTCATTAATTACTAGTAGCTGCGGTTCGGGCGCACTCATTCGTCTTCAGCCGCTAAAGGTGCGTCCAGATCTAGATCGACGTTGCCAACTAACGCTCGAATTCGATCGAGCAAATCAGAGCTAACCGGTTTTATATGCTGGGGGTTTTGTTGAATATCTGTAGCTAAAAAATGTAGAAACTGTCCCAACAGCGGATCGTTATTGGCATCCTCCGCCCGTGAGATCGTCACCCGACCATCAGACCCAATCGTATAGGCAATCCGATCGCGCTTATTTAGACCCAATACCTTTCGCACGGGGTCAGGAACAGTCGTCTGATATCGATCGGTTAAAGTAGATTCCGAGCAGGGGGCTGATGGTGTGACCATAACAACGTCTCGACTGATAAGGTAAACTCTATCTCCAGAGTAATGCAACCGCATTGTCATGTCAATTTAATCGATCGTGAACGCCACTGAGATCTTCAAGGATCGACCAACCATTCGATCGACCATCAAAACGTGCGAAGCTATAGCTACAAGAGTAATGATTCTGATCGATAGTTTTTCATTTCTGGGCATCAAATCAGTTATGACAAGCTATGAGATTTTCATTCAAGTTTAATGCTAACAACTGCTTATAGCGTTTTCTTAGTCTCTATCAATTCAGGTGTGATCGGGGAACTGCATACATACTCGATACCCTTTTTGAATTGTTAAAAAAAATTATCGTAACGGTAGATCGATCGCCTGATCTGTTGTATTCTGATCTGTATAGATTCTGGCTTTATATTCCGCGCCGCTGTGACAACGGCAAGGATATTTAACTATGCAAGATAAACCAAAATAATATATAAAGGAAAGCCCAGGAGCCGATATTATCGATTGAAGGAATTCAGACGGAATTAGCTAAAAGTGACAACGCCGCTCAACCCATAGGATTAAACGGCGATGACATCGAAAAAGTTTTTAAGATTTGAGAGAGTGAGAAATCTCAAATCAGCGAAGCTGGGAAAAATACGGACACAAACAATATGTCCATATCTTACCCTAATTTGTCATGGCCGTACAGTACCCCTAAAGGATTTCTGTGATTTTTTTCAAAAGATCATGCTTTTCTCGTACTTGTCGCGCTGGCTAAAGCTTTAACCAGCACTTATATCTAAGAAATTGAGCGGTCTATCCCCAAATAGACCCGTGAATCTAACCCGCATCGCATCTGCCAAAGTAAACCATATAGCCGCTTAAACCAGAGAGTTTAAGCGGCCAGAACTGTATTATTCCCCACAATCCAATCGTACCGGGCTAATGCAATCGATCCTCAAGGCCACCCTTGGCCATCAAGATCCCCTCATTACCCCCTCGATCGATCCCTCAAAACCCAAGGAAAACGCCACCGATCCTCCTGATTACTCAGGTCACGACGATCGCCTCGTTACCCCTTGAACCCCCGGAATAATGCACCGATCTCAATAACCGCCCTCGGCCACAGAGATCACCTCGACCCCTTAAACCTCAGGAATACAGCGGCTCTCACCAAAATACATAGAGAGAGCCATGACTAACACCAACACCGCATCGACTATCAACTTCAACCAAACCACCCCTGATTCCACCAAGTCCAACATACTCGCCATCCCCCAGCTCACCCAGAACCAAAAACAGCAGCAGTTCAAAGAATCCTTTGAACTAGCCGGTGGCGCTGAAGCTTGGGTCGCAAAGATTGAGCACGAATGTATCGAAGGCAGCGCCATTAGCCCCGCCCTCGTTGATCTCAACGTGCAATTTGTCCAAGATACTGGCTGCTGGGAAATCAACGATCGACTCAACCAAACCATCGTGCGCTTCCCCGAAGGCAACCTAGAAACCGGCGAATGGAACCGGTTCAAGAACCACAATTACCTCGCCGCCGCCTTCTTCACCAGTGAAAACGGCGAAATCTTCAATGCCAAAGTGGCCAACCCCAAAGAAAACTTCGAGAAAACCTTCAAAGGCTTTGGTGAAAAACCTGAATATAAGGCCACCGGCAAAATGCGCCGCTATGAAGCTGTCAAGGATGGGGGCAATAGGGTCTTTTACCCGGCGCTGGACGAATTAACCAGACAACAGATCAGTCTTATATATGATGTTGAGCTGCCCTTAGATGGTGACGCTTGGCCGTGGATACTGGCACACCCCAACATCCCCGTTGGTATTACCGAAGGAGCCAAAAAAGCTCTATCCCTTTGCTCTCAAGGTTTCTTGTGCGTTGCCGTACTGGGGATCGCTAACTGGTCGGTACCCAAAACCAAAGATCCTGAAACCGGTGAGACTGACCCCAACGAAGCCAGAATCTTGATGCCTGAGCTAGCTGAATTGGCCACAGGGGGGCGCTTGATCCCGATTTGGTATGACCAGGACGATGCTGAAACCAAGCTGAGAGCTTTGATGAACGCCAAGTATGAAGGAAATTTATTGGCCACTGCTCTGAAAGCTGCTGGTGCCACCAAAGGCACCGACTTAATGTGGTGGCCAGCTTATCTGGGTAAGGGCATCGATGATGTGATTGTTAAACTTGTTAAGAATTGTGAATCGGTCAGTAACTGGATTGAAGAAACGATCGCCGGTTCTAAAAATGCTGCCATGTATGCCCAAATCCAACGCATGTATGCTGTATCTCCCCATCGCTCGATCGAAAGCCGTACCAAAGGCGGCTACCTTTCTGACCACCTCAGTCTCAAACTAGAGCAGGGCAAAATTCACGCCATCATTGCTGGCACTGGCGCTGGTAAAACCACTGTCACCAAAGAACAAATCGCTTGTTGGATCTCCACAGGTGGTTATGTCCTAATCGTCACTCCTACTAACAACCTGGGTAAACAAATCGCCGAAAATGTGCAACTTCCTCACCGCCATGATTTTTTTAGTGAAGAATTATTACAAACTCATGCTCAACATGCTGGTGGTTTTGTTTGTTGCATTGATTCTCTGCCCAAGCTGATCAAATTTATTCCGAAAGATATGCCTCTGTTGGTGGTCTGTGAAGAAGCCGACCAAGTGGCCAACCACGCCACCAATGGCCAAACTCTCAAGAGCAAAAATGGCAAGTACTCCGCTGCTCAAGATGCTTTGGCCTGTGTTCTCACCCAAGCCAAAGCCGTCATTTTGAATGAAGCCCGCATTCCTGAAAACACTTTGCGCTATGTGGAACAACTATCAGATAAACCTACCAGAGTATTTATTCACGAGCTAGAAATTCTCAAGCGCCAAGTCACCTGCTATGGCGGTCAGGTTTCTGGCTTTGAAGCCCTGTTCTTACAGCGCCTCAAAGCCGGTGAGCGGATTCTGTTTACTTCTGATTCTCAAAAGGAAATAGAAAAAATGACCCGCTTGGTCAAACAGGAAATGCCCCACATTAAAATAATGCGCAACGATCGGCACACTGCCTGGTTAGCCGAAATCAAGGAGCTGACTATTTCCCCTAACCAAGTATTGGCCAGAGAACAGCTTCAGGTGCTGTTCTATTCTCCTAGCTGTAAATCTGGCTGGGACTTAACCGGTCAGGATCAAGGAGGTAATAAATATGAGTTCGATCGAGTGATGGCCATTTTCCGGGTGCTGCCTACTTCTGACCAAATTCAAATGATTGCCCGGTATCGCCCTGATTGTCCTTGGGATATTTATTTGGTGGAAACTATTCAAGTCCAAGGCAATGAAGCCAATGGCAGTCCTTGGAAGCTTTCTCGCCACCTGGAGGAAGAAGCCAGAAATATTGCTCAAGCTTGGAATATTGCTTATGACCCTGCTAATCGCTCTCCTTTGGAGAAAATCGCTCGCGATCATTATGTGGTGGCTACTGCAAGGGCTGGTCTGGAGAAGCGGATTAATCGCTATTCGATGGTGCAGCGGCTGATTGAGGATGGCCACCATGTTACTGAAGTGCAGTTAGGCTATCACAAGAAGATGGCCGATCGAATGAGGTTGATTACTAATGAGATGGAGCGGGAATGGGCTGATCTGATCGCTTCTATTCAGTTAGATCCTATTTACGACACGATCGATGTTGCTCAAAAGCTAGATCTCATCGAGGCTCCCACTCCTGAGCAAAGAGCCAAGGCAGAAAAGATTCGGTTGGTTGCCCAGTTTCCGGGGGTTGATTTTGACAACTCAGAGATTTGTTATCAGGCGACCCGCAGTTACAAGGCTTTGGCTAAGGGGGTCGATCGGGAGGTGGCAGCTCGTAATCTGCTGGCAGTCGGTGAAAGTCAGAGAAAGGCTACTGTTGAGCAGTTTGAGCAGCCCATTTTGGCGGTGCATCATTTGCCTCACAAAGCCGATCAGGCTGCTTTGATTATGAGTTCTGGAGTTTTGGAGCTGCTGGCCGATGTCTCTAAACTCTATTCTTCGCTTTCACCACAGGTGCTGGAGCTAAAGCAGAAGATTTTGGCTGATGCTGAGCTGTGGCGGCGCTATTTTGGCTTTCACTTTGAGGCTCACCAGACTCCGATTAGTTTCTTGACCAGGGCGGGGAAATGTTTGGGGGTTTCTTTCCATACTACTCGGCCTGGGACTAAGGGGCGGCTGCGTCATTATCAGGTCTGTACTGTTGAGTCGATCGATCAGCGATTGGCTGAAAGCATGGAGAAGCTAGATGAGCTGCGGGCTAAGTATGCCGGTCTGACTGAAGGGGAGCTGGACAAGATTATTGATGATAAAACTCAGAAATCTCGCATGAAGTTCATTCGCAAGCATGGTCGGACTCCTGATGAGTTTGATCAAGAGCAGATCTTTAATGAGGTTATTTACTCAGAGCGGGCTAATCCCGTCGATGTTCTGACGGCTGAGCATCAGATGCGGATTGATAAGTTGCTGGATCTAAGGAGTCAGGTGGAGATTCGTCAATCTTTGCTGGAGGCTGCTCTTGGTAAGTATGCTGCTGCGTCCACTGTTTCTATTAATGGTGATTCTGATATAGAAAGTGTGGACATGGAAGGGATTTGTGAAGGAGGAGGTGATCGATCGACTCTAGATTTAGCTACCGGGTGACGGAATTAAGCCTTGTAGCTGGATGAATTAATTGTTTGATTTGGTGTTTTGAACCTGTTGGTGACGGTGGGTTGAGCTGCTGCATTGGGTGACATCTCCCAACACCTCCCTTTCGGGTAGGTATGGGCTTCCCGCCAGACATCCCTAGAGATGTGTGCGGCTTCCTTGAGGATCTTATCAATCCTTACGGCGTTTTATAGTGAGGAACATGCCCAGCCCCACTCTTGGTTTTCAAGAAGAAAAACTCAAGTACCTATGTACCTTGAATATTTTACTTGCAGGAGGTAGAAACCCGGACTAGCTTGTCAGTCTCATTTTCCCTGCAAAACCCTATATATTCAGTTGTTTAGGTGCAGATAATCATGCCAGCATTTTCGGCTTTGCAATGATGGTTCTATTGTATCAAAAATACTGCATTTTGCTCGTTTCTTCATCCACCTTTCCGCTGCTTTGTTGTACAAAAGTTTTGCTCTAGGTGGAATCATCAACTCGCGCGCATTCCTCTCAACACCTCCCGAAGCGGGTAGGTCTGAGGCTCCTGCTGTTTAAGCTGAATAACCTGAAGATCTTGGCTCAAGTTAGGAAAATTCAAGATGTGTGAATAAATCTTAAAATTTGTTAAGGTAAATGTACCTATCAAATTTATTTTCTCTAACTCTTCAATGGGAAGTAAGTCTAGGAAGGCAATCAGCCTTAATTTTCATAACCACAAATCTGGAGTAGATATCATGGACAGCTCTAAAAAAGTAATAGCCCCGATCGATCGCAATGAATGGGTTTGGGGCTTCACCCCTCAAGCCGAAATCTGGAATGGTCGGCTAGCAATGTTGGGATTTTCATCGGTTCTATTGATTCAGTACTTGTCTCGCCTAGGAGTTTTGCACTTTTAAGGCTGATTGCATACGACAGAAGTAGTTACATCGAAAGAAGAAAATCACACTGGAATCCATACTATGCCTCAAGTTACAGCTCAAGGAAAAAGTTTTACCTGCGAAACAGGGGCAAATCTTCGGCAGGTTTTACTGGAGCAGGATATCGACCTCTACAATGGCAAGGCTAAATTCATTAACTGCATGAGCATTGGTACTTGTGGAACTTGCGCAGTACAGATTGAAGGCGAAGTATCAGCGGTTAATTGGAAAGATACGGCTCGAAGATCTTTGCCGCCCCATTCGATCGATCGAAATCTTCGTCTGGCGTGTCAGACCAAGGTTTTAGGAGATGTCAAAGTCACGAAATTTGATGGTTTTTGGGGACAGGGGAACGAATTAGTTTGGTAGTTTGTTGAATGAGTAAGTAATTTAGGGATGTTTGAATCAATTAACTGATGAATCTTGGGTGGGTCAATCCTTTGGCTTTTTTGTAGGTTGATGATTTTGCGTAGTGAGGGGGAGGTTCGGAAGGGTTTCTTTATCCCGTTCTTGCAGAGAAAGAGTAACGGCAATTCCTTTACGTGTCATATATCTAAAGTGTACGGACACTAAATACTTTCACTCAGTATTTTAGCTGTTAATATGGGTTTAATGAAAGTTTCACATATAAAAAAACACAAACCTTTCTGGTGAACGTCATCAGAGAAATTGGGTGGAAACCCCGTCCTTTTAGGACGGCTTGATAGGAGTAACTGAAAGTTAGTGCGCTGTGAATTAAGCTTGACAGCTTTGGATCTGGTACGATGAATGTGGTCGTTGACCCACCCGCGACAATGGAGACATAAAGCCTAACACCAAAGCTTGCCAGGACTCTGGCAACGGCGAGGAAAAATTGGTAGACCGGGAAAAGCTTGAGAGGCAATGGTAAACATCCTTAAAAGACATAGTTAAATTGTTCGATTGTTTTTAAAAACCGCAGGGCTTGCGGGGTTAGTCTGTGGAGCGAACGTAAGACCAAATCTCTTTCGAGAGTGGAGGCAGTTGCTATGAAGCAGAAAAGCCAGGAAGTGATTCTTGGAATCTTCGTGCGTTTACTCCGAGGAGGATGTCAATTGAACTCCATGAATTACTCAATCGACCTTAAAGCCATCTACTCCAGTCCGGCAGAAACCACACCTAAAAATCTGCGCTTGCCACTAGGGTGGTCATTAGGTTGGCATCAGGTTGCAACCTTAGAAGCTCTGCGCAACCCAGAGATTGATGTGGTGATAAATACTGCAATGACCGGGGATGGCAAAAGCTTGGCTGCTCAGCTTGAATTACTTCAAGGAGAATGCACGGCGATCGCGTTATATCCCACCAACGAGTTAGCCAGAGATCAAGAATCTCAGACTCGCCAATATATTGCTGATTTTCAGCCTCCTAACAATCCGCGCGTAACTAGGTTGAGTGGTGCAGACCTGGAAATTTATGCTGAACAGGAGGGTCTGCGTAAACAAGCCGCTATTGCTACTCGAACTGGTCAGTCAGAAATTTTACTGACCAACCCTGATATTTTTCACTTTTTACATCGTGGTGCTTATACCTTTGCAGGTGATAGCCCAGATAAGCTCTGGGGAAGAATTGATAAGGATTTTGACCTATTTATTTTTGATGAGTTTCATATTTATGCTGCGCCTCAAGTTGCCAGTGTGATCAACACTATGTTGTTGATCAAAGCCACTAATTGTACCAAAAAGTTTTTATTTCTATCGGCCACACCAGATCTACAACTACTCGATCGACTAAAAAAAGCTGGGTTTCGCTGCCATGTCATTGATCCCAATGCCCAGCAAAAGTATCGATTTCCTAGCCAAATTGCAGAGCAACAGCAGCTTAAAGAAGCCGGTTGGCGACAAGTAGCGCGACAGATCCGACTTAACTTTATATCTCTGGAGTCCAGTCCCAAAGCCTCAGAAGCATGGCTAAAAGAAAATGCTGAGCAGATTCTAGACCATTTTCAGCAGCACCCTGGTAGCAAAGGAGCCATAATTCTCAATTCAATCGTGGCTGTAAAGCGATTGATGCCTTTTTTCCAAGAGCTGTTTCGCCCGCATGGGTTATCGGTAGGGGAAAACACTGGTTTGTCTGGTAAGACCGAGCGGAATCGATCTTTGGATGCTGACTTGGTTTTAGGGACTAGCACGATCGATGTGGGGGTAGATTTTAAGATAAATTTCCTGATATTTGAATCTGCTGATGCCGGAAACTTTGTGCAGCGGTTGGGTAGATTGGGGCGGCATGATGGCTGGATACGTGATGGGGAAAAAGTTTTGTTTGATGGTTTTACGGCTTATGCTTTGATGCCTAACTTTTTACTGGAGCGGTTATTTTTAGGCGAAGATCCGCCATTGGTTGCTGGAGAAAGCTATGAGCGTCCTTTCTTTAATATTGCCATCAAAGAAAAGTATCGAGTGATCAATGATTTCAATGGCTATTACAAGCGTTGGGGTGCAGTACAGTCACTTAAACTCTGTCGTGACTTAAATAACAAAACGATTAAGCAGCAATATGCGGGCAGTGTTGAGGAGTTTCAGTCGGCTTGTGAGCTGGTGTTTGATACAAGTCTCAAACAGGTGGCTGGTCGAGTGCGGGGGTGGGCGCAAGATTGGCAGAAGTTATCTGGGCAAAAAGATGGGAATCCGATCGCCGAGGATGCTTGCAGTTTTCGAGGCTCTAGTGGTTTGCAGTGCGGTATTTATGATGAGACAGAATCTAATGAGGCTGATCGATATAAAACCTATGATTTGCCGGGGATTCTGGGCAATTTGGAGATTGAGCTGTGGACAGAGGCGGCGTTTATGAGGTCGATCGAGGCCACTGTTCAACGGACTGGGCAACCGATCGCAAAAGGGCGCTTTAAGCATTGCTTGGCTTTTATGAAGTTGAGGGCATATCGAGAAGAGCGGTTGAATTGGCAGTTGCAGTTTCCGGGCAAGCTGGAGCCGATTGCTGATGCTTGGCAGGTGCAGGTATTAAAGGGTTTGGAGGTTTGGCAGCCAAATAATCCTTGGGCAACCGAGATTAATAAAAAGCTTCGCAGTCAGGCGCTGGTGAGCTACGTGCTGAATCGTCCGGTGGCGGAGGTGCGCCAGCGATTGCGACTGCCGATGCACTTTCAGATTTACCCGATCGGTGACAGTTCCAGTTTTCATGAAGCTGCGACTTACTCGGTGGCTTTTGGCCAGAGTGCGCTGCTGTTGGATACTTTGGCTTATTGGCTCAAAGGCAAAGGAGGCGAAATATGGATCGCTTAGTTTCTATCCCTGATAGGGATTTTACTAGGTTTACTAGTTGAGGGCATTATAATTCAAACATAAGAGAATGAAGTTTCAATCCCTAAAGTAAGGATTAAAAGGCTAATAACTGATGCCTTAGCCCTCAAGTCAAAATTGTACAACAATCATAATGAAATCTCGTGGAACTTCTCGGTTTTCAAAAGAAAGAGCATTTTAAAATGGTCTTCATACTCTTATGTAAATTTCTGCTATAGTGTTCAAAGAGGTATCAACCACCAAAGGTATAAAATTCAGCCATGTTGTCTGGTAAATTCTTAACCTGACTTCACTTCAAGATAAAATACCCCAAAAATTGATGCATAGTCCACTAGTATTTAAGGTCAAAGCCATGAAAGGAGTAATCCGTAAGCATTCATCTTCTACTCACCAAGTTATTTACTCTGAGGCTGATAAAAAATCTTCAGAGGACTTATTCTTCAAATCGGGTAAATTCTTTGCTGGACATTCAAGATTGTCTATAGGAACAATGATATCCATTGGGTTGTTTATTCTATTGATACAGCTTACTCAGCATGGAATCGCGATTACGCTATCTATCAATTCTTTGAGATGAATCTAAGGATAGCAACTTAAATCAGGACAAAAACTCCAAAGATAGCATTGAAAGACCCTCATCCCCCAACCCCTTCTCCCAAGGCGGGAGAAGGGGAGCCGGAGCACAAAGCAAAGTCTCTTGTCTTAAGTCCTCTACTTGGGAAAACTCCAAGACCGGATTTTGCGCTTCCCCTTTCCCCTTGTGGGAAAGGGCTGGAGTGAGGGGGTCTCAATTTTTCCCAGCTTAAGTTGTTACCAGAATCTAAAACTAAAATGATGATCGGTGAATTGATTTTATTGGAGAAATATGAAAGTAGAAACTCTTCCAAATAAGACAGGTGGTCAAGTTTGCCTTATTGGTCGTCATTACCCCTTGAAAATAGGCAATCGTAGATTTCATATTAATGCACTTTTGTATCATCGGGGACTACGTTGCTTGATAGCTATCGAAATAAAAAATGGCAAATTCAAACCAGAATATGTAGGGAAAATGCAATTTTATCTAGCAGCTTTAGATGATCTGGAAAGAGTAGAGGGTGAAAATCCTTCGATCGGCATTATTCTTTGTAAATCAAAAGATCGGACTATCGTTGAATATACCTTGCGTGACTCCAATAGGCCGATCGGGGTTGCGACATATCAAAGTGTTTCCAATCTGCCAAAGGATTTATCTGGAAAGCTCCCCAGCCCCGAGCAAATTGCTAAACTACTAGACTACATTGAATAACTGCAAATTTTCCTTTATTTACCAGAGGTTTTATGACCAAGAGAATAGTTTTTTTCAATCACAAAGGAGGTGTTAGTAAAACCACCTCTGTTTATAATATTGGCTGGATGCTGTCAAAAGAGCACAACGTTTTAGTCGTAGATGCTGATCCACAATGCAATTTATCCAGCTTAATTTTAGGGGAAGGTTTTGATCAGTACTATACAAATGAATCTACCAAACATCAAAATATTAAAGATGGTGTCCAGGTAGCATTTACTGGTAAGCCATTCCCAATTAAAGCCGTGGACTGTTTTTCACCCACAAGGGCTACTTCCCTGCATTTACTTGCTGGGCACCCCAACTTATCGGAATATGATGCAGCATTAACATTTGCACAGAATTCTAATAACGCTATTACAACATTACAAAATTTACCAGGCGCTTTTTCTGAACTAATTAAGCTTACCGAAGAAAAGTATGATATTGAGTATACTTTGATAGATTTGAACCCTGGGCTAAGTGCAATTAATCAAAATTTGTTTTTATCGGCTCATGCTTTTATTCTGCCCACCAATCCAGATCCATTTTCTATTATGGCAATTGATGCTCTCAAGAATATTTTACCAAAATGGGTTGCATGGAA
Source organism: Synechococcales cyanobacterium bin59.metabat.ball.084 (assembly GCA_013297675.1). Lineage (GTDB taxonomy): Bacteria > Cyanobacteriota > Cyanobacteriia > Cyanobacteriales > Chamaesiphonaceae > JAAFHZ01. Next base: position 87,690 of record JAAFHZ010000003.1, read on the forward strand.
AAAGAATTCTATTCAAATCTTTGATGATACAGCATATCCATTATTACCAGGAGAGCCTAAATTTATTGGCACATTAATTCAGCGATTCAATATTCGGAATGGAAAGGCTGCAAAACCATATAGAGACAATATTGCTGAAATCAAAAGTAAGATCAGAGAAGATTTCTTTGATTCTATTTCTCAGTCTGGTATGACATTGAATCATGAACAATACAAAGAAACATTTGTTGAAAATGGTTACTGCCTCAGTGAAATACCGGATTTTCAAGGACTATTACCAAAATCTTATGATGTAGGAGTACCTGTCTTTGATTTGTCAGATAGTGAAATCAATGAAAGTGGGTTCGTTTTAACTGGACTAATCAACAAAAGGAATGAGTTCAATAAACAGTTTGAAGTTTTAAATGGGCAGATTATCAACTTATTAAGCTATGCGTAATTCACTAAATCTTTTTAGGTCAAATATTACAGAAGCACGTAATTTGACTGCGCTTTATGATTACCTAGAGGTCTCGATGAAATCTCCGTTATCCTTTGACGATTTATTACGATCGCAGATTGTCTATTCTGTCAGTGCCTTTGACAAGCTGATTCATGACATTATCCGTATTGGCATGGTAGAGATCTTTGTCGGGAGAAGATTACCAACTCCTGCATACCTAGCCGAATCAATATCAATTTCAATTCATAATGAATTAATTACAGCTACGATTCCTCCTCCAGCATATATATTTGAACAAGCAATTTTTCGCAAGCTTAAAACTGTCTCCTATCAAGAGCCAGGTAAAATAGCAGAGGGATTAAGCTACATATGGGAAGAGAAACAAAAATGGCAAAAGATTTCTGCTGAAATTGGTCTAAATGATAAAGATGTCAAAACACAACTGAAGTTAATTGCCAATAGAAGAAATACAATTGTTCATGAATCTGATATTGATATATCATCGAATTCCAAATATCCGATCGACAAAAATGATTGCAAAGCTATTACAGACTTTCTGGAACAATGTGGAGAAGCTATTGTTAGCTTAATAATTTAAGTGCAATTTCAGCCGATCTATGGCGCATCAGTAAACCAATTAAAATATTGATTAAATATCATGAGTGATGATCTAGATTATTTAGAAGACGATGATTTGGGATTGGAGACAGCAGCCGATCGCTCTCTACCCACTGTAAAACGTGAGCTACTGACCCTCAAGTTACTGCGTAACGCCATTCAGTCCCAGCATCCCAATGATGCAGTGATGCAAGACTTCGCCGAATATGTATTACCAAATCTGCTGCGCTTGGCGATCGGGGTAACAGCCAAAGGCGGTAACTTCTTTGATGAACTAGACCAAAAAAATGCGGCTGCTGGCAAAGCCCCAGTCCGCAGAGACAATGCCGCTGACCAATCACTAAGTACCCATCTACTTAATGGTTTGTTTCCAGCTAACTTGATCGAGCAGCGACTGGAATTACTGGATACCACCATTCAGCGAGAAGTAACGAATTATCCTTTGCGACGACGGTTATTGATAGCTGGATTTATTCTGCATGATTTTGAAAAATTCAAGTATGACTATTTCCATAGAATCTCCCAAAAATACAAAGATCTCCAAAACGACAAAGACGAGCAGATCCGAGATCTATCGATCGCCGAGCATCGAGAAATTTTGATCCCTATTGTCACGGAACTACAGCTCGATCGATTCATATCCCCTGATGATCCAGAAGCGTGGATTGAATACATTGACGACCTGCTCTGCTTGGCTTACAACGCCCAACGGCGCTGGGGCACCAACTGGAATTTTTCGAGCTTTGATGGTCTGAATCCTAAACTCAAAGATCGAGTGCTGGGCTGCTTGGCAGACCTAACTTGTTTAGCAGATTCTCTGGCTTCGATCGTCAAACATCCCTACGATGCCGAAAACTATCGATTGAATGATTATCTGGGTAGACTCAGCGATCGACAGCTTAAGTTTACGTATCACAGCATCTCTGAAAACAGGGGAGTGTTGACCAACGTAGTAAATAATGCGCTGGTAGATGCCCACACCAGCCTCAATATACCAGAGTGCAAATATTATGAGCCACTGTTGTACTTACCTACAGGAGTGATTTACATAGCCCTCAAAGATGCTCCAACCATCGATCCAGCCAGCCTACCAGAACGAGTCGTAAACAGTATCAAAGAACTTTGTGCTGGACAACTTAGCCAGCGGCAGACCGGTTTTGGCCGGGATGGTAAGGGTATGAAATATGCTGATTACTATAATTTGTTTTTCACTGATGTTGAACTAATGAAAGTGGCTTTAGATGCTACTTTACGGATTCTGCGTGACGGCAAGGATTCGGTTGCCGGTAGTCGTAGCGAAAACCTAGTGAAGTTCCAGCAGCAGAATGTATTGCCTAGTAACTATGATTTTAAATTTGCTGACGACTTGCGGATCGATCGAATCGCAGAATTTGGGGATGTGATCAGTCGCAAAATCTGGGGTGAGCGATTGCTGAAGATTGAATCTCTACGCAAACAAGATAAAAAGCTAGCAGCACCAGCAGAACTGGAGTTGATTCACAAAGTAGCTGAGTTTTGGGGACTGAAAGACTGCTCTCCAGCCATCCGCGAAATTCAGCAAATTAATGAATCGCTAAAATCCCTGAAAATCAAAGGGAATACTGGTGGTGTGCCTTATGAGTGGTACTATCTGGCTGCTCAATATTTAAAACAACATCCCGGCATCGAAAGCGTTCGGGAGACAGGTTTACAAGCCATCGAATATGTGGCCGGATTAATTCAGCCCATCGTTGATCGATATCCAATGGCTGATGGCTGGGATGATATTCGGCAGTGGTGCGATCGGGTGGTGATGTTGCCTGGAGGTCAATTTTCTGGCGATAATGCGGATATTTTCCTGAAAGAATTATCCAATTACAACAATGCTAAAAAAGCTGGGCGGGGGAGACAGCTAATTTGCTCGATTTCCCACTCCGCTTATACCGTCACCGAACAGATGGAATCCGCTGTCCTGTTCACTCCCCAGGTTTATACCAATAAGCAAATGCTGAATGGTTCTAATGCCAAACGCAATATTTCTAGTATTGCTGGCATTGAGATGATGCTGCGGCAAATTTTAATGAACCAGACCCAAGCCGTAGGCAAACGTTTTGAAGATAGTAAGTATCGCTACTTATATTTTTACCCCACCTATTACTTCACCCCCGAAACCAATAAATTCTTACAGCAAGCCTACAGTGGTATTGCTCAAACCCGCTTCGACACTAGCATTCGCAATCATTTCATTACCAAGGAGTTAGATGCAGATTTTGGCCGTGGTCAATATCAAAGCGTCGATGCTTTTTTAATTGATGATGATTTGGCCAGATGTAAAGCACTAGATGAAGATGATGACGACTATAAACGCGATACGGGAGTACCCGTCCGGCGGGATCGAACCTTCAAGCTGTCTTACCCTGACGATAAACCACTAACCTTCTACTTCATGGCACTGCCACCGGGCAAAGACCCCACTGATACAGAGTCTTGGATTATGCCAGCTTGGTTAGCCCTAGCTTTTCCGATGATCTTAGATGTGAAAACAGTGGTTTCAGAATCACCAATTCCACCATTTAACGACGGTGCCGAGTTTGAGGAAAGCGTCTTTATTGATAGTGCTCCCCAAGCTCTGCGTACCTTGCTGGGTAAAGATCGCTTTCGGCTTGATCATATTTTATCAAGCTGGAAAACTCCCAATGGCATTAGCCGAGCGGCTCCTTTGAATACTCTGACTGCGGCCTATGCCATTCATCTGGATGTCAATGCCAAGCAGAGTAAAAGTGGCTATGACCCCAACTGGGGCAAGCTTACAGAGCTAGCTAAAGACCTGGATACGAGTCCTTTGTACGTCTGTTTTTACCTCATTAAGTGGGCACGCGGACAAAAGACTGAGGTGCCCGGAACGAAAAAAATGAAGCTATATATTCATTGTTTCTATCCTTGCTTTGACCCTTATGTTGAATTCGACCCTCAACTGGAAACCTTAATTGTGAAAGACCCTGAGAAATCCCCCATGCATCATCCTCAAAGATTAACCGAGTTGTATCGTAAGTTTTATCGTGCTAAACAGCGCTATAACCCTAAGGCTAATGCCGTATTGAAGCCCATTGATATTGCTGCTGATACTTTACTGAAGGCTGACTTTGCGGCTTTTCATGGTGAAACCTTAGTCATGACTGTGGCCGCTGAAATCTGTAAATTGATGGATCGGGTGAGAAGTGCCAACGCTGACGGTCGCTGGATTATCACTGGTCGTGATGAGGAAAGATTAGCCGTAGTTGAGTTTGCTAAATACTTTGTGGTGGAGGTATTCGAGAATACTTTTGCTGGCGATCGAGCGCGGTTAGCTGGCCGTCAACTTAATCTGTTGCGAGACACTTGTGAACTACTCTACCGATTAGAAAATGATCGAGAGAATAAAGAGTATGAAGCTAATAAGAAGCCCGGAGAAGCTGTCAAGCCAGAGGAGGATGAGGAAGATGAAATATAACTAGAGCAAATATCCAAACTTCCCAACCATTGACACAATATCTACATTTTTTCAGGAGAACTAAAATGACCATTCTTAAATCGATCGACAGCACCAAACTATTTCACAGCGAAATCCCTTACAAGCCAATGGGCAAGTATGTTCATTTTCTGACTATGCGTATTACCGAGTCTTACCCTCTGTTTCAAACCGATAGTGAGCTGAACAAAGCACGAGTCAGCGCTGGAATTGTTGATAAGACTCCGATTAGTCGGCTAGCAATGTTCAAACGGAAGCAATCTACACCTGAACGCTTAGTTGGACGTGAGTTACTACGCAACTATGGATTGATGACTGCGAAAGAATGTGAGTATAATGTCAGCTTCGCAATGAATAACCCAGATTGTATTATTTACGGCTTTGCGATCGGTGATTCTGGCTCAGAGAAATCTAAAGTAGTAGTAGATACTGCTTTTTCGATTAACTCCTTTGATGCAACTCATGAAACATTTACTCTAAATGCCCCTTTTGAACATGGCACTATGAGCGAAAAAGGATCGGTCACTAGCCGCATTAATCAGCAAGACCACATCAAACCCCAGGTGTTTTTCCCAAGTATTGTTACCCTCAAAGATCCCACCGAAGCTAATTTCTTGTACGTGTTCAACAATATTTTGAGAACCAGACACTATGGGGCACAGACTACCCGTACAGGCCGAGTACGTAATGAATTGATAGGGGTCATTTTTGCTGATGGCGAAATTGTGAGTAATTTACGCTGGACTCAGGCAATTTACGACGTGATGAAAGAGAGCCATAACTTTGACTCTACCGATCCGCTCAACGAAGAATCAGTTTTGACTGCGGCCACCAGCACCATAGAGGCTCTCATGACCAAAGAATTTATTGTGCATACAGATTTGTTAGGCGCAAAATTCACTCCGCTATTAGATGAAGTTAAAACTTTATTGGGGAATGAAGACAGCTTGAAGCAAGTTTTACAGCAAGCTGACCAAGAAGCTAAAGTATATTTCAAGGCTCATATTGAAAAGCCGAAGAAAGCCGACAAAGATAAAGAAAAAGCTGCTAAATAGGTAATTTGTATGACCCACATTTACCATTGCTCGATCGAACTACATGACAGCCTTTATTACGCCACCCGCGAAATCGGTCGGCTGTATGAGACTGAACCTATCTTGCATAACTACGCCCTCTGCTATGCCCTGGGCTTAGTAGATAGCGATCGCTATGCCACCCGTGTCTCAGAAGAGCATGAGTATCGTTACTTTTGCCCAGAGCAAGTACCTAAATATGAGGAACACCTCACCCCGCTCAACCAGCAGGGTATTTACGTCACACCAGCTAAAGCCATCCGTCATAGCGCAGTGTTGCATACCTGGAAATATGCTAACAACCATTACCATGTGGAAATGGGAAAAACTCAGAAAAACATTCCCAGCTTTGGCCGTGCCAAAGAGATTGCGGCAGAAAGCCAATTCGAGTGCTTCGTTATTGTCAATCAGCCAATTGAATTACCAAAGTGGATTCGACTTGGTAAATGGATGAGTAAAGCCGTTCTAACTGTTAGTGAGCCATTAAAGTTCGATCGATATACTAGCGACTTTATCTGTGAACATCCTCTTAACCCCCTAGATGTGATGTTTACACAGCAAGTAGTTAGCTATGACACCTTAAACATGCCTCCAGTTAGCTTGATTCGGAACGTGCGATTTCTAAATGGGTCACACTATCGCTGCAAGTTAGGGACGGCAACCTTTAACCTGCCAGCTAATATGCAATACCGTTTTAGCGGATAATAGTCAGTATTTAATTTCTGCCACTATTGGTGGCAGAAATTGGTAGAAAGTCTAAAAAGCATTCATTTCCCTAGCTTTTCCCGAATTGCCTTTTTCGTGATTTCTACGTTTTCTGGTGTATTTGGGCAAGGATAGCTCTTTGTTGCTGGCCGAGAATTCAACTGATCCATTAGAGCGTTAAACGCTTCTTGGTCATCTCTATGTTCCAGTACATAGCTACGAAGTTGGGCGACATCCATTGTTTTAAAATCGGGCTGCATCACAAAAACCTCCAATTTCCATTCTGTTCAATTATAACTTCGGTTTCAACTCCTGCCAAAATAACCAATTTCTTATCACGCTCATCTAGTCTGACCAGATAGACAGGAATATAAAAGCTCGTCAAATCCAGACAAACCCGGACACAGCTCATGCATTGCTCGACTGTAGGCAAAACGGACTTACTCTCAAAGTGATACAACGTCCCAAATTTAACATATGTTCAGGTCTATTCAATAGCAATGCCTTTACAAACAGCAACTTTACCCTGAATTTTCTTATGCCACATAGTTTAGTTCTAAATTTAACGCCGATCGCCCCTATCCAACCCGGATACCTGAGCGGCAAACACGTCCACGCTCTATTTCTAACCATCATCAACTCCGTAGACCCGGCACTCGCTACCCGTCTTCACGAACAAACTACCGATAAAGCCTTTACCCTCAGCCCGATTCAAACCGGCAGACCCGACAAAGTGCGCTGGCAACACGATCGAGCAATTCCCGCTGAAACCCCTTGTTGGTGGCGAATTTCATTATTAGATGATGCTCTTTTTGGCCACTTAACCCCCCTCTGGCTGAACCTAAACCCCAAACATTCTTGGCACTTAGGAGCCGCTGACTTGCGGATCACCAGCGTGCTGGGCACCCCCCAACCACGTCAGCCCTGGGCAAACTTTGCCAGCTATGGGCAGCTCTATGAAGAAGCCAGCGATCGAACCCACATCGATTTGATTTTTGCCACTCCTACCGCTTTTCGTCAACAAAACTTCGATACTTCTCTACCCAGTCGAGACTTGGTATTCAAAAGCTGGCTGAAAAAATGGAACCAATATAGCGGCATAGAATTTGACCCAGCCATTTTAGAATGTATTTTTCCTAGCTACTTCAATATTTACACCGAGATCGTGGAAGACTCTCGCAGCAAATTTATTGGTTATCTAGGTGAGATGACCTTTAGAATTATGGGCAAGATAGAACCAGAAGTAATTAAACAAATTAATACCCTGGCGGATTTTGCTCTCTATGCTGGCACCGGGCGCAAAACACCAATGGGCATGGGAATGACTAGAAGACACTATGGAAAATGATTACATCCCGATCGCTGCACTGAATCAATATAGCTACTGCCCCCACCGCTGTTGGCGGATGTTCTGTGCTGGGGAGTTTGTTGATAACCAATACACGATCGAGGGCACTGGTTTACACGAGCGGGTGCATACCGTAGGCGATGGTAATCAGGGTGAAACCTATCAGGTGCGGGCTATTTGGCTAAAGTCTGACCGCTATGGTTTGGTGGGGAAATCGGACTTAATTGAAGAGATGGATGGTTGTTGGTATCCGATCGAATACAAGAGAGGCAACCGGGGTGAATATGATAATGACGAGTTGCAGGTCTGCGCTCAGGCGCTGTGCTTGGAGGAAATGACCGGGCAGGAAATTAGGCAAGGATACATTTACTATGCTCATTCGCACCAGCGGGTGCTGGTAGAAATTGATGAGCCGTTACGACAGATGGCGATCGAGACTATTGCTGCGGTGACGAATTTGTTGACGACGGGCAAGATGCCAACTCCACGCTATTCGCCCCGCTGTAAGGGCTGTAGTTTGGTAGAACACTGTTTGCCGAAGGCAGTGGAAAAAGTAGGCAAATATCGGGAAGACTAGACCTATCACAAAACGAGGAATCGATCGTGGGAACTTTGTATATCATGCAAGATGATGCCTTCATTGGCAAAATCGATGAGCGGCTGAAGGTGACTCACGAGCATCAGGTGTTGCAAGATGTGCCGCTGATTAAACTTGATGGGGTAGTGGTGATGGGCAGAGCGACAGTTTCGCCAGCGGCTTTGATGGAGCTACTAGAGCGCAAGATTCCGCTGACTTTTCTACACAAGACCGGGCGGTATTTGGGTAGCTTGGAGGCTCCACTGGGCAAAAATATTTTCATTCGATCGGCACAGTGGTCAGCAGCCAAGGGCGATGAAGAGAAGGTACTGCATGTGGTGCGGGGTTTTATTCGGGGAAAGCTGAAGAATTATCGCAACAGTTTACTGCGGGCGCAGCGCGAAAATGAGGGTTTGGATTTAGGGAAGGCGGTGGAGCTAATTAGAGATTCGATCGATGCCCTGCCCACCACGATGAATGTGGATTCTTTGCGAGGTTTGGAGGGATTAGGAAGTGCGGCGTATTTTGGTTGTTTCGATCGGCTGCTGAGAAATCCAGATTTTGAGTTCAAAAGTCGTAACCGCCGTCCGCCGCTAGACCCGGTGAATGCGCTGTTGAGTTTTGGTTATGCTTTGCTGTTGCATGATGTGCAGAGCGCGGTGAATATTGCGGGGTTTGACCCTTATTTGGGTTATTTGCATGTGGAACGCTATGGTCGTCCATCTTTGGCATTAGATTTGATGGAAGAGTTTCGGCCATTGGTGGTGGATGCGATCGTATTGACGGCTATCAACAGGAAATTGTTGACGTTGGATGATTTCACGACGGAGCCAGTGAGTGGGGCGGTATCGTTATCAGATGAGGGTCGAAAGACTTTTTTGCGGCTGTATGAACAGAAAAAGCAGTCGGAGTTTAAGCATCCGGTAATGGAGAAGAAGTGCAGCTATCAGAAAGCTTTTTTGATTCAGGCGCGGCTATTGGGTAAGTATTTGATGGCTGAGACGGAGCTGTATCCGCCATTGGTGTTGAAATGAATAATTTGGTGGTTTCGTATGATATTCCAGATGATAAGCGGCGGACGAAGGTGCATAAGATGTTGAAATCTTACGGGCAGTGGATGCAATATAGTTTGTTTGAGTGTCATGATCTGACTGATGCGCAGTATGCGAAAATGCGGGTAAGGTTGGATAGGTTGATTAAGCCAGATGAAGATAGTGTGCGGTTCTATTTTTTGTGTGGATGTTGTGTGGGTAAGGTAGAGCGGGTTGGGGGTGAATTGGTGAGGGATGATTCTATTTTTTTTGCTTGAGGTTTTGCGCGGGAGGGTGGGTGTTGAAAGAGCAGGGGTGAAAAAAACGGCTGAGTTAGATGGCTGGTAATGGTTTGAGGCTTTTTTTTGAAAAAATGAGCCGCGCAAACTCTCAAACTGTTTGGGGATAAAGTTTTCGAGGTTTTAACTTTTTGAATAAAATGGATATTTTCATGCTATATTTGACTTTGTTGGCTCAGCCGCGCAAACGCACCTTGAAAACCTTATATACCAGTGTCTTCAAGATGCCGGGGCAACAACACCACCGAATCCCTATCAGGGATTGAAACTTAATTACAGTGCCTCTACGCCCATTCCGTTGCTTAGCAACAACACCACCGAATCCCTATCAGGGATTGAAACTTTTTGAGTCGGAGATTTTACCGATGGCGGCAATTAATTGCAACAACACCACCGAATCCCTATCAGGGATTGAAACGTCTAACAGATTTCCGCAGGCAATACATACAGAAACCGGGCAACAACACCACCGAATCCCTATCAGGGATTGAAACAAAACCCCAACAGCGTGAAGTTTCCG
>JAAFHZ010000030.1 GCA_013297675.1 Synechococcales cyanobacterium bin59.metabat.ball.084
GCGTCTGGTAAATCTAAAAAAGCTTCTATGATTGCTAAGTTATTCAAAATTGTCACTACTCCATAAGTTGCTGTACCATAATACTAGCACCACTTGTGCCAATTATCATAGAATGAAATAGCCCTGCATCAATGATGCTCTTTGAAATTTAATAGGATGAAAGCCAATGGCTGATGTGGTTATATCATTTCATAATGAAAACGGAGAACCTATATGTGATTCTGATGGGAAAGCTGTGTGTAACACTGTTCCCCACAAAAATATAGAATATACAGGTAGCACAATTACAATACATCATTCTACTTCTGGAAGTAACGCTTCAAGTAGTAGTCAACGCTATGTAAATGGAGAGCCTGTATATGATTCTTATGGAAGAGCTATATATGATACTTTCCACTACGAAAGATGGGACTAAATCAAGATTTATCAAATCACCCAACATACTGGCACTGTCAGTATGTTGGGAATTGGGTTGTGGGCGATCGATCACCTTTGTCTAACTATTCATTAGAGCGGAGGCGATCACTACTATCATACTTGTTTTGCAAGGCTGTCCGCTCAACTCAAGGCCGTTAGACTTTCCCATGTAGTTCTTTCTGTTGTAGCCATAAGCCAATTTGAACAGTGATCGTGCCAACACTGAGCACTAAGTCATGTTAAACTACCTAATATCTTGTTTCTCTTGAAGCTTTAATTCATCTAAGTATACTGGTCGATAGACCTTGCTTTCTTGGTCAAGATTTTTAGGGTCTCTATATCCGATTGGAACAGTCACCATCTCTTTGGCTTTTTCACTCTGAATATATTTCAATAAAGTGATTCCTTTTATTCCCTTGCGTTCGTATCCATTAAATTGAATTTTATCAAAAGTTCCATCAGCAGAAAAACCTGGGCGTTTGATGATGTCACGAATTATTTGACTTGGCTTTTTGTCAATAGATTTATTTGTTTCTTTTTGATATATTTTAATTGCTTCAATAAAAGTACTCCCTTCCCGCTAGAAGAACATGGATCTTTTTTGGCTCTGAGCAAGGCTTTTACCCACACATTACGTCTATATTTTTGTGGCGGGAAGGGAGTACGTACAGAGTCTGCGCTAGAAATTTGTCGCCAATTAACATCAGAGATATTACCGTTATTCGTATTTTCAACCATACTATTAATTAGGTTAATATCTTTTACATATTTTGTTGGCCTCTGCGGAGAGAAGTAAGAAGGCAAAAAGTCTAGTATATCAAATGGGGCAATGATAAATGTTCTAGAATACAAATCAGGATCATTTATGGTTTTCTGAATATTAACGTCGGACAAAATATCGAGTGTCATATTACCTACGAAGTTAGCATCTTTTGGTATTTCTTTAGCCATAGCTTGTATGATATCAGTCTGATCACTAGTGGTGTATGGACCGGGGAAGAAAACCACAACCTGTTTGGGTTTACAGCTTTTGATGGCAAGGCTTTTACTTGTTTGCAGTCGTTTTTCAAGGTCTAACAAGATTTCATTTTTTAGCCTTGTCACATCCTTGGAACCTAGATCGTAACCCATATCATGAATCAGTGTATTTCGGACGGTAGAAGCATTTGTTAAATAAAACAGGTCTTTAAGCTCGATACCAAGTGAATTAGAATAGACATCATCCTTTTGATATATTAGATATGTATCAAGTAAATTACAGTTGGTGCTATTATTAGCTAATTGCTTCAGCAAGTTCGAGACCTCATATGCTCTTCTACTAGGAACTACTCGTGCAAAATATTCTGAGACATCAGAACCAAAAGTAGTTTTTTCATTTGGTATATCGGAACTGGCAGCGCTGGGTGAGAGTAACAACATTTTACTCTCTGCATAAAATTTCAAAACACTAAAAGTAACTTGGCTACTATAGTGGCCAATAGTTCCAATAAATTTGTTATTAAATATTTTCTCTTCAGGTTTCTGCAACACGTCAGAAATTATTTTCCCAAGGTCTTCATTTTTTTCTTTGTTTGTGTCTGGTTCCTTTAAAATAGCAATATATAACTTTGTGGTTGTATTTTTGTCATTAAAATCTTTTTGAGCTAGAGAAATCCCTCTAAGAATATGTTCACTTACGTGCTGAGGCTTATTATATGGAGGAATAGCTACTAGCAATGTAAATATTTCTGCTTTGGGACTATTTACTTGCACTTTGGAATTGTTCCAATAAATTAAATGTTCCCCATCTTGTTCTCCATTTTTACCTCCTTTTCTCTTTTCAATCATTGTAGAGTCCCAAACAGCTTGATATTTCTCCAGACCTTCTTGGCGTTTGTTGGGATCTGAACTAGAGATTTTTTTGAATGCCTCATTAATGCCAGTAGTAATAGATGAATATTTCCCGCAGTTTATTTGTTCGATTTCACAAATGGGATGAACATAAACCGGTTTTTGAACAGTACTATATGATGTGTCTGAGGGGCGAGTGATAAAGTAGATAAGCAAACTACCTACTAATCCAAGTATTGTAAATATTACTAATTTTAACCATTTTGGCAAATGTCGGTTTTCAAGATTTTCTAGTAATTGCTCAGCATTTTTAAATCGTTTAGATCGATCGACCGAAATCATCTGCTGGATCACTGATTTCAAGTTATTGTCTACACTTGGATGAGTAATATTATTGTCATCAGACCAGCACCAATCATCTGGATACGGGGGTTTTTGACCAGTTAGTAGGTAAACAAATGTTTTACCAAGCGAATACAAGTCGGAATCATCCCGATATTTATCAGTGATTACTGGATCTTTGTAACTAGGAGTACCTAAAATTGTCTGTTGGGTGGTTTGAGTAATTGATGTATCTAGCGCTATGCCAAAATCAATTAAGGTTAGTTTTTCTGCTGCTCCTGTGCCAGAAACCATAATATTAGTTGGTTTGATATCTCGATGCTGGACTTTATTTTTATGTAACCCATGAACAATGGGTGCTAATTGCTTCATCCAACGAATTGCCCGCTGAGAATCGATCGGGCGATTTAATTCCACATATTCTTCTAAATTTATCCCAGATACTTCCTCCATCACAATTGATCGCACCATTTCGGTGCCGATAGGGATATCTAAAATCTCATATCCTTTACAAACTCCATCTAAGCCTTTGCAGAGTAGCTGATATTCTCGCTCAAAGCGCTTTTTGACTTTGCTAATGTGGTTAGCATTGCTAGGGCTAAGCCGATCGGGCACAATGATCAGCATTTTTATCACAAAATTTGCACCATTTGCCTGTGCCTGAAACAGCTCATACCAACAGTATTCGCCATCCTCCCTGATCTTGCCACTGCTATCTTGTAAGATCTTAGTCAACTGATAGGTAACAGCTTGACCATTGCTGGTGCCATAAATATCTAATGCAGTACCACAATTAACACAGAGTTTGGCGGCATCTTGTTGCAGGTGGCAGCGATAGTTTGGGCAGTAGATAGTCATGGAGTGAGCTTAGATTTGGATTAACTGGTTGGCCTACTACGCTGCAAGTACTTGCGCCATAGAACCGAGATCGCATACCTCGGTTCATCGTCTATTGCTCTGACTTGTACTAAGTTATGCTTGTAGAGTGTATCTAAGTCATCAGTATACACAATCTGCTCAGTAAGAGCTTTAATATCTTCAATATTCACCCAGTCTTCGACCTCGGCCATTACCCTTAAAACTTGCTGCTCTTGAGCAGAGCGGGCATTAAAAGCCTTATCTAAAAAATATTTTTTAAAGGGTTCAGAGATCGTGAGGGTTTCATCCATCGCTTTGCCTAGATTGCCGTTGTGATTATTTTTAATTGATTCTATGACAAACTGTAACAATGCTGGGTTTCCATCACAGCGCCTACCCAATTCTTGAAAAGAACTATCTTTAATATTAAAAACACTCAGATCTTGGTCTTGAGTGTAATGATGCCAAAGCTGTTTTACCTCGGCTGTTTGTAAACCAGCTAATTTAATTTTATTAGTTTCGGTAAAAACAATGCCAAAATCTGCTTCGCTAATGATCACAACTCGGCCCGCGTACTCTTGCTGGACAATTCTTTGAAACCATGGCCGATAGCTCTCATCAAAATTTCCGACCATCACAATTAAAATTTGATGGTGAAAAAGCAGCAGATCAAAATCTTTATTCAGATTTTCGGTGCGCTGTAAATTTGGAATGAATTTTTTGGCTAAGACTAAAATCTTCTCCATGAAATCTCGGTAAGAAAGCTCGGGGCTTTCATTTTCGCAGTCTACTTGTAGCCAAATAGTCATTAAAAAGGCAGTTTGCTGCTTCACCCATCGCGCCATTAAGGCCGACTTGCCAATACCGGCAGCTCCCCAAATATTCAATAGTGGGATTGAGGAATTTACCAGCCAGTGCTCTATTTTTTTTAACTCGGCTTCTCGCCCATAGAATACATCATTCTTAGGCATATCAAGAAGTAGCTCAGCTTGCAAAGACTGACTATCAATGGCATCTATAGTTTGATGAATAGTGCTCACCGTAGCTACCATATTTGCATCCAGCGACAAAGCTTGACATAGGGCATTAAAACTATCTGGTCTAATCGGCTTGCCTCTTTGAAATCGCCCCATGGTACTTTCACTAATTGCAATAAAAGCATTTTCTTTACTCTGCTGCTCCCAATCTAGGTTTGGCGACAAGATTCTGCCTGCGGCGATCGCCCAACGTTCATCCTTGTATCTCCAGCCTTTTTGCTTGCGCTGTTTGTTAATTAACTCTTTACCTTCTTTACTAGCTTCACGCGATGCCATAAATTTTTCAACCTGAGAAACTTAAATTGACAAATATAATCTATGGGGATATCTATAAAATAATACTAACTAGCTGCTAGTATACTCTAAACTCGCACACAGGTTTTTCCACCGGCATTAATCGCTATCATGGCATCATAAGCCGTCGCCGATCGCCAATTTACTTTGCCGCCCCACAGCTTTTTCATTTGGCCAGCAAACTTTTGAGCCTCTGGCAAATCAGGATGCCACAGAGTAGGCAGTACTATTCCGAACGACTCTTTGCCACCTAGATCCAAGGTGGCAGTGGTATTCATGCTCTGAGATCCAAATAAAGCTAGGCGCTGGCGGTTAGCCCGAATCAAATCAGTGGCTTGAGGGAGCTTCTCAACTCCTGTCTATCTAGCCCATTGGGTGCAGACTTTAAATTTGTGCAAAATTGATAAAAATTTGTACAGACTTCCCCAATATGGGGTATATTAGATTCAAGAGCTTAAAAACCTCACCGGGATGTAGCGCAGCTTGGTAGCGCGCCTGCTTTGGGAGCAGGATGCCGTCAGTTCGAATCTGGCCATCCCGATTTTATCTATAACCTTTACACCACCCGCAGAGACAGGTACAGTTGATAACTGACCCGTCCCTGCCATTTTTGTATTTATGGAAAACATTTACCAACCCAGCTCGATTCCTGACGGATATAGCCCGCAGGCTATCGAATCTAAATGGCAGAAAGACTGGGAAAGTCGGCAACTCTACAAAACCGATACCAGCAGCGCCAAACCCAAGTACTATGCTCTTTCTATGTTTCCCTATCCCTCTGGGAACCTGCATATGGGGCATGTGCGCAACTATGTAATCACCGATGTCTTGGCTCGCCAAAAAAGAATGCAGGGGCATCGAGTGCTGCACCCCATGGGCTGGGATGCCTTTGGTCTACCGGCAGAGAACGCCGCGATCGAACGCAACATCCATCCTGCCACCTGGACATACCAAAACATTGCCCACATGCGCACTCAGCTTAAAAAGCTGGGTCTATCGATCGACTGGGATCGAGAAGTAGCGACCTGTTCGCCTGATTATTACCGCTGGACGCAGTGGATCTTTTTAAAGTTCTTTCAAGCGGGCTTGGCTTACCAAAAAGAAGGCTCGGTGAACTGGGACCCGATCGATCAAACGGTTTTGGCCAATGAACAAGTAGACGGTGAAGGGAAATCTTGGCGTTCGGGGGCGATCGTCGAGAAGAAGCTGCTAAAACAGTGGTACTTCAAGATCACCGACTATGCCGAGCAGCTTTTGGGGGATTTATCTCAACTTGAAGGCTGGCCCGAGAAAGTGCGGCTGATGCAGACCAACTGGATTGGTAAATCGGTCGGGGCTGATTTGGAGTTTCCGATTGAAAACAGCAGCGAGAAAATCGCGGTGTTCACCACTCGCCCGGATACGGTATTTGGGGTGAGCTATGTGGTGTTGGCACCCGAGCATCCTTTGACTAACCAAGTGACTACGGCTGCTCAAAAGGCTGCGGTGGATGCTTTTATTGCAGAGGTGCAGAGCCAGACAGATATCGATCGAACCGCCGAAGACAAACCGAAGCGGGGCGTGTTTACCGGGGCAATGGCGCTGAATCCTTTTACTGGTAAAACTGTGCCGATTTGGATTGCCGACTATGTTTTATACAGCTACGGTACTGGTGCTGTCATGGGTGTACCTGCACATGACACCCGCGATTTTCAGTTTGCGACTCAGTATCAGTTGCCAATTAATCAGGTAATTGTGGGCGAAGATGGCAACACTGATTTAAAGGCTGCCTATACCGACCAAGGCAAAATGATTAACTCTGGCCAGTTTGATGGTTTGGAATCATTAAAAGCCAAGCAAGAAATCATTAAATATGCTGACCAGCAAGGCTATGGCCGCGCCAAAGTACAGTTTAAACTGCGGGATTGGTTGATTTCGCGCCAGCGCTACTGGGGCGCACCGATTCCGATTATTCACTGTGAAAAATGTGGCGCGGTGCCAGTCCCCGCCGCTGATCTACCCGTGCGCTTACCCGAAGATGTGGAATTCACCGGCAAAGGTGGCAACCCGTTGGGTCAGTTGGCTTCTTGGGTGAACGTGCCCTGCCCGAGTTGTAACGCACCGGCCAAGCGCGAGACAGACACCATGGATACGTTTGTGGATTCTTCTTGGTATTTTTTGCGTTACCCCGATGCCCGCAATGACCAGGCCATCTTTGATCCAGCAGTTGCCAATGATTGGATGGCGGTGGATCAATATGTGGGAGGGGTGGAACATGCGGTGTTGCACCTACTCTATGCCCGCTTCTTTACCAAGGTAATTCGAGATGCTGGCGGCGATGGCACCAAAAAATTCTTGAACTTCGATGAGCCATTTCAGCGCTTGCTAACTCAGGGAATGGTACAGTCTACCACCTACAAAAATCCGGTGACGGGCAAGTATATTCCACCGGCTAACGTGGCTGATCCGAGCAATCCGCAAGACCCAGACACTGGGGATGCTTTGGAGCTGTCTTTCGAGAAAATGTCTAAATCCAAATACAACGGCGTAGACCCCGAAGACGTATTGGCCAAATATGGTGCAGACACCGCCCGAATGTTTGTGCTGTTTAAAGCTCCACCCGAGAAAGATCTGGAGTGGAACGAGGCGGATGTAGAAGGTCAATCGCGCTTCTTAGGTCGAGTATGGCGCTTAGTAGCTGGATATGATTTGAGCAAGGCTGCGGTAACTGGTGAATTGTCGAAAGAAGAGAAAAATCTGCGCCGATCGATCCACGTTGCCATCCAAGCAATCACCGAAGATCTCAGCGGAGCCTACCAGTTCAACACCGCTATTTCGGAGCTGATGAAACTCAGCAACGCCTTGACCGATGCCAAACTACCAGCATCCCCCGTCTACGCCGAAGGCATTAAAACCTTAATGCTGCTGACTGCCCCCTTTGCCCCCCACATGGCCGAAGAACTCTGGCAGCAAGCCGGACAAAGCGGCTCGATTCACGAACAGGCTTGGCCAATTACCGATGAAGCGGCTTTAGTTGCCGACGAAATCACGATCGCCATCCAAGTCATGGGTAAAATGCGCGGCACCATCCAAGTCCCTGCCACCAGCGATGCGGCGGCTCTCGAAGCCTATGCAAGGGCATCTGACGTTGTGCAAAAGTCGATCGCGGGCAAAGAAGTCAAAAGAGTAATTGTGGTGCCAGGTAAACTGGTTAACCTCATTGTGGGCTAATGCGCTGTAATTGGCCGATTGCTGAACTTCCTGGCCTAGATCCCAATCTGGGCAAAGAGTTAGATGGGGCGGGTTTAACCGAAACTCGCCAGTTGGTGGTGCTGTCGATCGAGCAGCAAATTGCTTTGGCCACCAGCCTTGGTCATCATCCCCGCCATATTCAAAAGGTAGTAGCGATGGCTAGCTTGGCGCAGTTATCTAGCGTAGGCTGCGATTACTGCGGCCTGCTGCTGCACGCCGGGATTTCTTCGGTGGCACAGTTGGCGCTGACTCCAGTAAGTCAATTGCATCGATCGGTGCTGCGGCTGCATGTGGCTGTATTGCAGCGAAATGATTTGACCCCGACGGTCGATCGGGTGCAACGTTGGGTTACGCAAGCCAAACTTTTAGCAGAGGGATAAAGGCTACCTTGGAGCTATTGATATGCCAACTCATCCGCTTGATTGTCTTGAACCATCCGATCGACCACTTCTGAACCTCGTTTTCGATCGGGTGGATGATGGGATGTTAACGGAAATTGCCGTTCGTGATTATGGCCATGATGTAAAAGTTCACCTAGCAGCACTGCATCAGATTAAAGCCTACAACATACCTGTGCCCCTGCCATGGCACCCCGGAGAGGTTCTTTGTCTAACTCGTTGGTCAGAATGGGATAGCATCGCACAAGATAGCGCGATCTCTACGCGCAATCATTGGATGCGACTGTTTGCTTGTACGGTTTTAATTTGTGCTTCCCTCGAACCCGAAAACTATGAATATCAGAGCGAGTATTGGAACCATATCGAGGGAGAAAACTCTACAATTATTCAATTAATTGATAGTGCGCTGCATCTTGGTAATGATGCATCGATCGCTGCTGTAAAGTTTCTTAGTTGGCGAATGCAATGCCAGATCCAAAGAGCATTAGTAAATGAAGATTTTGGCAGTTGCCCTTGCTATGCAGTAGCACTGCTGTTGTTGTGCATCTCGCTAGATCGGCGCGAACCTGAAGTTGTCAGTTTTCTAATTTCGATGGCATACTGTAACAGTGAATACATCTCGATTTCTAGAGAGATCGATGGTCAACTTCTCTATAAATGGCGCGATCAGATCGATCGAATATTACTCAATCCAATAACAGCTAGTTACGTTCAATCCCACCCAGATCTTCAGAAGTTGGCAATGGAACTGATCGGCTCTTCGGGCAAAAAATAGCTGAATTGTTAATAATAATCAGCAGATCAAAGCCACTTTAAGCTGATCATCTGTGCTGGACTATCGACCATCGGCTACGTCAACGAGTGTTAAAATGCCAGTATCGACCGTAGGCTATGCCAACGAGTATCGGAAATCGGTGCTCACTGGGGCGATATCTAAAAGAACGATATATTTAAAAAACGCTGCTATGTTGGATTTTGATGCACTAGTAATTGGGTCAGGTCCCGCTGGGACAATAATTGCGGCGGCTTTAGCCGAACAGGGAGTAAAAGTCGGCGGACTGACCGCCAGCCCACTACGGCAGGTCTGGCCAAATACTTATGGCATCTGGCGCGACGAACTCGAAGATCTGGGATTAACCGATTTATTAGGTCATTGTTGGGAAAATTGTGTCTCTTATTTCGGCCAAGGAGAAGTTAATCACAATCGCGCCTACGGACTATTTGATAAAGTCAAGCTGCAAAACCATTTTTTGGCCAAGTGCGAAACCGGGAGGGTGGAATGGCACGAAGGCAAAGCCACAAATATTGAGCACGATCGGGAATGCTCAACTGTCACTACTACAGCGGGCGAAACCTTCCGTGCGCGGGTGGTGATCGATGCCAGCGGCCATAAGTCAAAGCTGATCAAGCGACAGAATCAGGATGCAGTAGCTTTTCAAACGGCCTATGGTATTGTCGGTCGTTTTTCGGCGCGTCCTGTCGATCGACAGCAGTTTGTGCATCAAGATTTTCGCAGTGAGCATCTATCGGCGACTGAGCGCACTACCGAGCCACCGACTTTTTTGTATGCGATGGATTTTGGCGATGATGTCTATTTTGTAGAAGAGACATCGCTGGCAATGTCTCCCCCAGTAAGTTTTGAGCTACTAGAGCGACGCTTACACCAAAGGTTAAACGCACGAGGAATTAAAGTTACAGAAGTCCACGAAGTGGAACGCTGCATTTTTCCGATGACCCTGCCGCTGCCCGATCTCCATCAACCGGTGGTAGCTTTTGGTGGTGCGGCCAGTATGGTACATCCGGCTTCGGGGTATATGGTGGGGGCAATGCTGCGCCGCGCTCCTGGCCTAGCCGCAGCTATTGCCACCGCTCTGCAAGATGCCCAAGCTGCACCCGCTGCGATCGCGCGGGCGGCTTGGCAAGAGCTTTGGAACCCCGATCGCCTGCGCAAGTACTATCTCTATCGGTTTGGCTTAGAAAAATTAATGCGCTTCGATGAGGTGCTGTTAAAGCAGCATTTAGATTCTTTCTTCAAGCTGCCTCAAAGTCAATGGTCGGGGTTTTTGGCCGACAGACTATCTACTCCAGAATTACTCGCAGCAATGGTGCGCTTATTTGCGATCGCGCCTAATTCTCTCCGCTGGGGCTTAATGCAATTTCCTGGTTTAGAAAGTAGTCTATTTTGGCAATTTATCAGCCTCCAAGCAGCAAAGTCGCCACTAGCGGTTACTCCTAAGTCCGTAACATCAAATTCCTAATCTCTGCTGGGTAAGAATATGCAAAATCTACGGAATACTCCAGCACTGTCACTGCAAGAAGTTTATCTGACGCTTCGATCGGAGCCTTTGACCACCGAGGCTGAGCTAGCGGCATTTTATCGGGCTGAGATGAACGCGGTGAGAGGTGGCGATAAGGTGCAGAGGCTGGCCAGGGGATTGAATCAGGCTCATGGCATTACGTACTTCAAAGCTTTTTTTATGGGGCACCAAGGGGTCGGCAAGTCTACAGAGCTGAGTAGATTGACTGTCCAAATGGCTAACAAGTTTCGAGTCGTTAGATTTAGCGCGATCGATAATCTAGATCCAAATAATTTCCGATCTTTGGATTTGGTGCTGACTATGATGATCGATATCACAGAGAGAATCAAGCAGCCGGTGGCAGCAGGCGGGGCGGGCAGGACTCCTTCAGCAGCAAGGTTACAAGAGATCTGGGATTGGTTTGCTGCCGAAAAAGAAGTGTATGCCTATGAAGTTTCTAGAGCATTAACAGTTGAAGGCGGGGGCGGAGCTAAAGAGGATTCTTTATGGCACAAGGTTTCCAATTTATTCTTACAGGTCAAAGGCAGCATTAAGTTTGCCGGAAGTCGCAAAAAAGAAACCATAGAATATCAAATTAGCCGCTTGCCATCGCTGCTGAGAATTGCTAACCACTTGTTGGATGACTGCAATGAAATACTCAAAGAAACCACTGGCCACGAATGGCTGTTTGTGGGAGAAGACTTTGACAAACCGGGTATTCCTAAAGATTTGATTGAAGATTTATTTATTAACCGGGCTAACGTTTTTCGGGAGTTGCGCTGTCATATGATTTTTACGCTGCCACTAAATTTATTTTATTCTGGCAAGGCAACAAACTTACCATTTACTCTCGATCGCAGTTTTGTGCTACCCGATACGCCAGTTTTTAATCAAGACCATACAGCTAATTCTGTTGGCAGAAAGGCGGTAGAAGATGTTTTGACGGCGCGGATGTCGCCAGATTTGTTTGAGCAAGGCCAGATGGAATGCTTGATTATTGCTTCTGGTGGTAATTTGCGAGATTTGTTTTCGTTGGTAAACTATGCGGCAGATACGGCTGAATTGCGCGGGGCAAGTAAGATCGATGCATCTGATGCCGAATCGGCGGTGGTAAACTTGCGCAGCTCTTATCAGCGCCGTTTGGGTCAAAGTCCTTATGATATGGACGATGTTAAATATGACGATAAAGCCCAAAAGCTGTTGACTATTTATAGTGGCGATGAAACGGCGCAAATAGCTGACGCGGTGATGTATTCGCTGCTGGCAGCTAAGGCTGTGCAAGAATTTAATGGTAAGCGTTGGTTTGGGGTGCATCCATTGGTGGTAGATATTTTGGCAGATCAAAAGGTAATTGCTCGATCGAACGCTGGAGATGTACCCGGTGGCACTAAGTAAGGCGGCTGGCACTATTGCCGATATTCGCGATCGATTGCTGCTGTGGGCAAATCGTCCGGTTGGTTCTTTGATTAAAGCGGAGTTTGCCTCGGAGTTTGCGCGGCAGCGGGTAATTGATGAGCTGCGAACTACTTTAGCCGATCGAGGAATTCCTTTTTATGAGTTAGTTTTAGCTACTCAACAAGAACCGGTAGATGTAGTGCAGCAGATTCTGGCACAAATTGAGGTTTTACCAGCAGGGGTTTTATCGGTAACAGGTTTTGCTAGTGCTTTTACCCACAAGGTGCTGCTGCCAGATGCCATGAGGGTTTTGAATTACAACCGTGATAAGTTGGTGGCTAATTCTCTCTGCCAAATTTGGTGGATGACTCCGATTTTTGCTAATACGTCGCTGTTTGCGATGCCCGATATTACTAGTTGGTTCATTGCTCAATTGAACTTAACTGAGTTTGTGTTGACCGATGAAGTCGAGCCAAAATCTATTAATAGTGGCGATGGAGTCTATGCCAATATCGATGATGCTCGTCGTCGTGCTGAGAAGTTGTTACAGCGAATGCAGGCTGCCCAAGCATCTGGAGTAGATGATGGTGAATTGCTAGAAGATTTTTTGCTGCCAGCACTGGAAGCATTAGCTGAAGCGGGCGCACATAAAAGTCTCCATGATTTATCTTTGCAGTTTGAAGGACTACTCGGAAGACTTAAGCTTACTAATTCTGTACAGGTTGCTCTTGCTTTAGCCAGAATTGCAAGGCTTTATGAAAGTCAAGGTAGGTATTCGGAAGCAGAGCCTTTATATCTTCGATCGCTGGCAATCAGAGAAGAACAACTAGGTGCAAACCATCCAGATACCGCCACCAGCCTGAATAATCTCGCTTATTTATACCAATCTACTGGTCGTTATTTGGAAGCAGAGCCATTATACGTTCGATCGCTGGCAATATCTGAAGAACAACTAGGTGTGAGCCATCCAGATACCGCCACCAGCCTGAATAATCTCGCTGGTTTGTATCGAAGTATGGGTCGTTATTTGGAAGCGGAGCCTTTATACGTTCGATCACTGGTAGTCTTTGAAGAACAACTAGGTGCAGACCATCCAGATACCTCTACCAGCCTGAATAATCTCGCTGGTTTGTATGAATTTACAGGTCGTTATGTGGAAGCTGAGCCTTTATATGTTAGATCGCTGACAATCAGAGAAGAGCAACTAGGTGCGAACCATCCATCTACCGCCACCAGCCTGAATAACCTCGCTTATTTATATCAATCTACGGGTCGTTATTTGGAAGCAGAGCCATTATACGTTCGATCGCTGGCAATAGCTGAAGAACAACTAGGTGCAAACCATCCAGATACCGCCAACAGCCTGAATAATCTCGCTGCTTTGTACTATTACACATACAGGTATTCGGAAGCCGAAATTTTATTGGCTCGATCGCTCCAAATTGCTGAAAACACCCTGGGTATCAATCATCCAAACACCCAATCAATCCGTGAAAACCTGGAAATCATTCGACAACAATTACCTGAAAATTAATATCGCCCCTTAGTAGTGCAATTTTCTGACTTGCGACTCAGCTCTGACGCTGGGATTTTGCTAGATCGTCAAGCCGAAGAAAAAGAGCAAGTTTGCCCTGTTGGCAAAACAGAGTTGTCCCGGATGCGAAGTCATAATTATTTTCATCAACACGAACTTATGATCTTGATTGCGGATCGATAGTGATCTAAATATTTTGCAATATCTTCGGGTGCAGCAATCTCATAGAGTTAACCTTGAATTTAATAGTTATTCATCAGATCTAATGCTGCCGTTAAGTAGTCGATAGATGCTCTCGTAGCATATCTGGGGATGGATTCTAACATTTTATGAAGATCGATCGTAAACTTAGTGGGCTTTAAGGTATCAATAGAATCTACTACACAATCTTGTTATTTCTATGAAAAACACTTTCATGCTTATCGCTTCGATAGTTGCACTCACATCACAGATGACCGCTGTATCTCCGATCTCGACTTCAGCCCAAAATAAAGATAACGGCTTAAATGCAATCTGTAAACCAGACCCCAATACACCGGACGGATGGAAAATAGAAAAGAGCTTTTCCTTTAATGAGCAAGGTAAAAACTACAAGCTGGTTTATTTGAGGTCGTTTGACAGCGGCTCGATCTGTCTAGTCCAAGGGGAATATAGCAAACCGATCGGTCTCAAATATTGGGAATCAGAATTTATTGATGCAGTCGATCGAGTGAGTGCTAAGGTTTTTACTTTCCAAGTCCATGAGGGCAACGGAAGCCCAACCCCCACCAAAAAATATCGACTGAATCTCAGCAACCCGCAAAAACCCCAGATCACTCTGTTAAAATCGTGGGTTATCCCTTAGCTGTTGCTAGCACTGTACGATGACGAGGACTATTAGCAATTTGCTTAATTGACTCAAAACCAGTGGTTTGCAGAGCAAGATCAATATCCAAGCTAAAATATTGATCTAAATAAGGCTCAGTACTTTTAAGTAACGTCAAGATATAGGGCGGCATTTGACTATAAATTTCGGAAGCTGGATTCATATCCATAATAGCGATGTGACCACCGGGCTTGAGTAAACGCCGTGCCTCTTGAAATATCTCTAGCGTTGCGGTTTGGGGTAACTCATGACACATTAAAAATAGCGACACTAAATCATAGCTAGCTGCGGGTAGATCAGTCTTTTCCGCAGCGGCATGTACCCAGTTAATATTTGCTTTACTATGGCGATAGCTAGCCACAGTTAAGAAATAGGGCGAAAGATCTACGCCGGTAATTTGAGCTTGGGGATAGGCCGACTGCATTGCCATGGTGCTCATGCCCACACTGCAACCAAGATCTACAATACTTTGGGGAGCATGGGGCAGATATTCTTGCAAAACTTGATGATAAGTTTGGCGTAGCTGTCGATCGCCATTCTTGCCCGTCTCAGCAAAAATTTTGGCATGGACAGAGTAGGCGGCAACTTCAACCTCCATCGCCGGTTCCCAGCCCATATTGCCTTCAGCATAGGCATGGAAGGAAGTGAGATAATAGTCAGGATAGCTAGTTTTAGGGTTGGTGAGCTGGGCTAATTCCTGTTCCCAGGCCGGAGCAAAGGATGTATCGGTATCTCGGGCCTTGAGGGTTTTAACATCGTTGCGCCAAGCCACCCCGATCGATTCTGCTCTTTTGATGATTAAATTCCGCGCTCGATTTTTGGCAAAGTTAGCTAAGGGTTTTACGGAGAGTAGACCGTTGACCACCTGGGTAGCAAGGCGATTCACTAAGGGCGTTGCAGTGGACGTGGCAGAATTAGGCGCAGAGCTAAAGGTGTTCATAAAAATTTCTGAGGCAGCGAAGAAGAGCAAAGTTATCTAGCAACTTAAAGATATAATAGCCCTAAATTAAAGTGAAGTCTCATGAGTCAAGTCATTACTCTTCCCCAATCGCCTAAAATTAGCTCATGGCGTAATGCCACTTGGGCAGAATATATACAAAGGATTGAAAATCCTCAAAGTGAATCAGAGCAGGTTTTTTTCAACCTAGACACCATTTGGGTCGATATGGGCAATGAAGGCATCAACCACTCTAGATTTAACGAATTATTCACTTTAATTTTCGGATTTTGGTTTTCACAACAAGCCGACGTGAAGTTTGACTTATTGGGTGGTTGTGTTCTGGAAAAGCCCAAAACCCAGGGAGCCGCACCGGATAAGGTACTGTACATCGGTGGAGAAGCCCCTCGCTGGCAAACAGGAGAACCGCGCCGGGTAAATTTGGATCGTTGGCGAGTACCAGATTTGGTTGCCGAAATCGCAGATACCACTTTACCGATCGATCTAGATGAAAAAAAACAGCTTTATCTTGCTCTAAACATCCCAGAATATTGGGTGATCGATGTGCGCGGTCGGCAGATTTGGTTTTTTCGGTTAATTGAGGGCAAATATCAAGAATGTAATGAATCTGGGGCTTTGGCTGGACTACCGATCGATCTAGTGGAACAAGCCTTAGCCCAAATGGATGATGACAACAGCAACGTGGCTTTATGGTTTGCCGCACAAATCAAAGATCTATCGGCTCAAAAAAATGACCTTAGCCAGCACTAAATGCCAAAGTCGTTTTTTTATGTCTAAAAAGAGTCATCGGTAACACAAAAATAAATTACTTGTCGTTCACAGCCTGCATCGACTACCATCAAAATATCAACACTTTCCAAAGCCGCGAGGAGCCAAACCATGACATTGCAAACAATCGCCTCCCACCCTACCCGCTAGATCTTCCTAAGCATCTAGCGTTGTCGTAGGGACAAATCAGTTCAACAATACCTAAAAGCAATGCCCTACGAACAGCTAGAAATATCTAGTCCTGCTCCAGTACTATCCTGGGCGGGACACCCCTTGGCTCATCAAGAAATCGCGATGGCCAAGAATGTGGCCTCTTTACCATTTGTCTACAAACACCTCGCCCTCATGCCCGACGTACATCTGGGGCGGGGAGCCTTAGTCGGTTCGGTGATCGCCACCAAAGCCGCCCTCATTCCTGCCGCCGTCGGTGTGGATATTGGCTGTGGCATGATGGCCATCCAAACTCCTTACAGCGTCGATAAGCTCAGCAACAAGCTAAAAAAAATCCGTCTAGATATCGAAGCCGTGATTCCCACTGGCTTTGCTGGCAACAAAGAAACCACTCGGGAAGTGCAAAATTGGCAAGGCTGGCGCAGCTTTGCAGATCTGCATCGAGGGGTGCGAGATCTAGAAAGAAAAGCGATTCAGCAACTTGGCTCTTTGGGTGGTGGCAACCACTTTATTGAAGTCTGCACCGATACCGAAAATCGGGTGTGGTTAATGCTGCATTCTGGTTCCCGGTTAATCGGCAACAAAGTTGCTCAGTGTCACATCGACACCGCGCGGGATCTGGCCAAAATGGCTAGGACTTCTTTACCTGATCGAGACCTGGCTTATTTTGTCGCTCAAACCCCAGAATTTGATGCCTATTGGCACGATCTGCAATGGGCGCAAGACTACGCCGGGGTAAACCGAGAAATTATGATGGCGCGGGTGGTGAAGGTGATCGAAAAACACTTGGGCGGCGGCAGAAAAATGAAGCCGCTGCTGGTGGTGAACTGTCATCATAACTATGCTGAAGTGGAACGCCATTTTGATGAAGATGTCTATGTGACCCGCAAAGGTGCAGTACGCGCCCAACAAGGCGACTATGGCATTATTCCTGGTTCGATGGGAGCCAAGTCTTTCATTGTGAAGGGCAAGGGCAATATTCAGAGTTTCTGTAGTTGCTCTCATGGTGCCGGTCGATCGATGTCTCGCACTGCCGCCAAGGACACCTTTTCTTTGGATGATTTTTTGGCGCAAACCGCCGGAATTGAATGCCGCAAAGACCCGGAGCTAATCGACGAAATCCCGGCAGCTTATAAGCCGATCGAGCAAGTGATGGCTAACCAGGCTGATCTGGTAGAGGTTGTCGCTACCCTCAAGCAGCTTATTTGCGTTAAGGGCTAAACAAAAAACCCCCTGGTTTTTGGTCATCTAAGAGCCAGGGGATATCAGTTTTAAGCGGGACAAAATTATCGAGGATAGCATTGAACACCCTCACCCCCAACCCCTCTCCCATCAAGGGCGTGCAGGGCGAGCGTCTGAGGTTGCCTCAGACGAAACCCTCGCAGCACTAGAGGGGAGCCGGAGCACAAAGGATACTTATTGGTCTTTTGAGTTGCTAGAATGGAACTGACTGTTTATGAGAAGTAGCATGTCTATTTTAATTTCTCTTAGCCCTGAAGTGGAGGCGCAGCTCCAAGAAAAGGCGATTAGCCAAGGCCGAGATATTAGTTTGGTGGTTAATGATTATTTGTCTCGGGCAATGGAGTTGGATGATTTAGAATTACAGGAATCGATTAAGGCTATTCAGGAAGGTTTTGATGATTTTGAGGCAGGGAGAAGCCAGTCTTTTCAGTCGTTTGTAGAGGAGCAGCGCTCTAAGCATGGTCTGTCGATAGAGTTATGAGTTTTCAGATTGAAATTAGCAGTGTGGCCAAGGCTGAAGCCGATGCTGCTTTATTGCGGATAGCTCAGTTGACTTCTGTAGAACAGGGACAGGAGTGGTACTCAGAGCTAATAAAAGTGATCAATTCTTTGTCCTGCAAAGTCTATCAAGAGTCAAAAGGCATCGCTTCGAGCTTACTTCAGCTCAATTAAAGCTCATGGAAAACTATAGTAACCATCCAAAAACCGGGGGATTTTAATTTCTGCGCCAAGTCCTGACAAAATTGTGACCGCATTCTTGACCATATTGATAAGCATTAACCAAGCCCGCTGGGCTGGCTTTGGTAAAATCTACGCCTAGCTGCTTCAAGTGCATTGCTGGCCTAATAAAGTGAATCTTAGTGTGCTGCCACTGATCAGGCACAGCATCCAAATGAAACATATCCTGATATAGCGCCCCTGGCTCATTAGAAATAGCAATAACCTCTCGATATCCTTCTTGGGCTACGGCCAAAGCCGGACAGAGACAGGTATAGGCTGCATCTACATAAGGTAAACCCTCGATCGCTGCCGGTAAGTCCCAGGCGTGCATAATCCGCGAAGAAGCATAGGCCACCGCTGGATAGTTATTAGCTGTAATCCGGCGCTGGGCATTTTGGCTGCGGGTACTAAACAGAGCGAATTTTAGATGCTTGTCAACCCAGCTTCGATCTTGACGCACCGAAGACAGCATTAGCTGCTTGCCCAGTTCTTTGGCTCGATCGGTTTGAGTGAGTTCGATCGCCTCGGTAGTTACCACCTGATTAGTCGCAATATACAAAGTGGGCGTAGTTACATCAAACAACGATGATTTTAAAGATCGACTAAAAGCCCTGATCCCTCGCTGCATGACCTTACTCATATTTTGGTTGGGTAACTGCAACGCCTCCCAACCCGCAATCCAATAGTCTGCACCCAGTTCTGCCGCCTGACCCAGCGCCGCCCAGGTCGCCGGAATGACCGAAGAAGAAGCAGCCGCATAGGCATCGGCCTGAATACCGCATTGCTCTAAACCGGTGAGGACACCGTGGGCAAAAGCACCTTTAAAACTGCCTACCGGCGTAGCGATCGCTAGAAAATTGTCGCTCACAATCATCAACTCTTTTGAATTTTACAATTTCGCATCAGCGCCACAAAACCGGCTTGCGCAAAATGTTTGTCATAGGCAAGTGCTTCGGCGATATTTCTTTCTTCCATGAGCTTGAATGATACACAATCAGTCTGGCTCCATGCTTTGTCAAGACGATCTGCATAGAGCTGTAAAGCTGTTTTGAATTGGATAGTGTCTTGGGGAATAATGGTGGTGTTCGGATCTTCCGAAAGGCAATGAATCAGCTTGATGGCAACTTCTCGCAGATAATCACCGCGAGAGCTAAAGTCATTTAAAACTTCAGTAAGTACCATTTCACTAGTGACAATGTGAGCAGGTTGGACTGCCTTGGAGAGATTTAATGCTTTATCATGCAAATTGTCATGAGGATTTAGCAACGCAACCCAATAGCCTGTATCAGCAAACAGTATCCGCATTAACCCTGCTCTTGCCTCTGCTGTTGATAAGCATCAAATTTCTGGGCGAGATCAGGTGGAAGTTTTTGCCATTCTTCATCTGGGATTTGGGCAGAAATTTTACCAGCTAGCTCCCAAATTGGGGGAGCATCAGGGTCAAAAGAAAATTCCTCTGAGGATATCTGAGAAATTATTGATTTTGCCGTTGACTGATCGACGATGATGTCTGCATTGTCTTTTGAAATCACATCAAGCACTCCCTCAAGGGCAGAGGATGTTTCAATCTGCTCCGACTCATCAGGAACATGAATTGGTACATATTCAGGTTGACGAGCAATATTTACCATCCCAATACCACCTGCTTTTCCAAACTTGAAATTTATCTGTTACTGATAAGGTACCATCATCCTCTACCTTCTGGCGAGGTAGTGAACTAACGCTAAATAATACCTTACCTTCCTAATTAGAATAATAAGATCTAGTGAATATTGGGGATTTGTTGGTGCCAAGTGGTAGATTGCTCATAGGCATGAGCAGCCTGAAGTAAGATATCTTCCCGCAGGACGTTAGCAATGATTTGAATGCCGATCGGCATTCCTTGCTCATCAAAACCACAGGGAATACTAATGCCCGGTAGACCAGCCAGATTCACCGGAATAGTCATTAAGTCCGAGAGATACATGCTCAAAGGATCAGAGGTTTTTTCACCAGCTTTAAAAGCAGTAGTAGGAGTGGTGGGCGTAATTAAAATATCAACTTTGCCAAAAGCCGCCTCAAAGTCATTTTTGATCAGCGTCCGCACTTTCTGCGCTTTTAAATAATAAGCATCATAGTAACCCGCCGACAGAGCATAGGTTCCCAACATAATCCGGCGTTTAACTTCAGCCCCAAAACCCCCGGCACGAGTTTCGGTATACATCGACATTAAGTTATCAGTCTGCGCCCGGATGCCGTATTTCACGCCGTCATAACGCGCCAAGTTAGCCGAGGCTTCCGAAGGAGCCAGGACGTAGTAGGTCGGCAAACCATAGCGGAAACGCGGACAAGAAATTTCTTGCACCGTTGCACCCAAAGATTGGAAGTGAGCAACGGCAGTTTGCACCGCAGCGGCAACCACGGGATCTAGACCCTCGCCGAAGGTTTCGTTGATAATGCCAATTCTCAAACCTTTGGGTAGTTCAGGCTTGAGGAGTTCAGAGTATCTGGGGATTGCTACTTTCAGACTAGTGGAATCTTGAGGGTCGTAACCAGCGATCGCCTCCAACAAAATCGCCGCATCTTCCACCGTGCGACCAAAGGGGCCAATCTGATCCAACGAAGAAGCGTAAGCCACCAAACCAAATCGTGAGACTAATCCATAGGTAGGCTTCAGACCAACCACCCCACAAAAAGCCGCTGGCTGCCGAATGGAGCCACCAGTATCGGAACCCAAAGAGACCACCACCTGATCGGCAGATACTGCCGCAGCCGAGCCGCCAGAAGAGCCTCCCGGCACCCGGCTGGTATCCCAGGGGTTAGCCGTGACTTGGTAGCCAGAGTTTTCGGTGGAGCTACCCATGGCGAATTCGTCCATGTTGGTTTTGCCCAGAACCACAGCACCAGCAGCTTGCAGCTTGCCGGTGACGGTGGATTCATAAGGGGGCACGAAGCCTGCCAAAATACGCGAGGCGCAGGTGGTGGGGATACCTTTGGTGCAGAGGTTATCTTTGAGGGCGATCGGGATTCCGGCCATCATGCCGATGGTTTCTCCGGCGGCGATTTGAGCATCAACGGCCTTAGCTTGGTTGAGAGCGGCTTCGGGGGTAATGCAAAGGAAGCTTCTGAGCTGTGGTTCAAGGGTTTGCAGTCGATCGAGCGCAGCCTGAGTGATTTCTACTGCCGATCGCTGTTTGCTGGTGAGCTGTTGATGTAACTCGCGTATAGATGCCATAGGTTCCTTTGCTGATGTCGGGTGGCCGTCAAGCCATCTAGCATTGTATCTATGTATGGTGGAAAACCGCAAATTTCAAAAAACATCTATCGACATATTTATGTCAAATGTGACATGATTAGAGCCATCTGATTAGGGCAAACCAAGTAAATCATCAATGACTGTCAGAAAAGATTAAACCTATGAAATCACAGGAGCTGATGAGTTCCTATAACTACATAAACCATGAAACTTACAAAACGTCAAAGATTAGAGGTTGCTGGCTGGAAAGTTGGTACTACTGCTGATTTCCTGCAACTATCACCTGAAGAAGTCGAGATAATTGAGATTAGATTGTCTTTAAGCAAATCACTCAAGCAATTGAGGAAAGACAAAGAGTTATCCCAACAGGAGTTAGCAAAAGATATTAGTTCTAGCCAATCACGAGTGGCTAAAATGGAAGCCGGTGATCCTTCGGTGTCGATCGATTTACTGATTAGATCTTTGCTGGCTCTGGGTGCTGATCGTAAAGACATTGCTTTAGCAATATCTGGGGATTTGTGAGCCGAATATGCGCACATTCGATACACCATACTTTTCGGCGATCGAAAGTATCTGTGATTAGTGAGCAGAAAGTAAATCTTTGATCCCGAGTTGAATTTTGCTAGCCATGATTCATGTACTTATGTTGGGATGGGTAGTCGGCAATCTCCTTCTCATTGTATATATGGGTAGTGAAAACAGCAAGCGAAGAACTGTAGTGGAGGAAAATCATGCCTGCTAAATCAACAACCATTTACCAGCTCAAGATCACGCTTCAGGGCAGTAAGCCGCCAATTTGGCGACGGGTGCAACTCCAGAGCAACATTACTCTAGATGTTCTCCATGATATTATCCAGACTGCCATGGGCTGGACAAATTCCCATCTCCATCATTTCTATGTAGGGGGAAGTTTCTATAGCAACCCAGACTTTGATCTAGAAGAGACCGGTGATGAAAGCCGCATTAAGATCAGCCAGATCTTAACTGGCCTGAAGGATAAATTCTCTTATGAGTATGACTTTGGTGATGGTTGGGATCATCAGATTGTTTTGGAAAAGATCTTGCCAGTGGAGCCAGATCAGAAATATCCTTGCTGCGTGAAGGGCAAGGGTTGTTGTCCGCCTGAGGATATTGGGGGTATTTGGGGCTATCAAAGTTTCTTGGCAGCACTCAATGATAAAAAACACCCAGAACATGCTGACGCACTGGAACAGTTAGAGTGGATTGGTGGTTTTATTGATCCAGAAGAATTTGACCTGGCAGAGGTTAATGAAAGATTAGCAGAGCTTAGCTAGTAAAGTTAAATTATTGGAGGTATTATATGGAAATCGCTGAAACCATAACTTTAGCTATGGCCATCTTATTGATAGTTGGGCAAGTTATATCTTTATTAGGCATAGACAGCAAAGTCACTGAAGCTAGGTTAGCCTTAATTGTTTGGCTGCCCATGTTCACTATAATGGCAATCACAGTTGTCTTGCTCCACGTATCACCACTGCATCTTATTTGGCTATTTGTTGTTTCGGTTACGCTAAGTGTTTTTTCATTAACGTTACCCTGGGTAGAAAGAATTGCTCTGGGGATTTATTTAGTGCTAAGTTTCAGGAACATTATTGATGAGTTGGAGGAATTTGAGGAATTTGATGAATTTGAGGATGAGCCTAATCGATCAAAGCTAATTGCAACGCAGCCTCTATTTAAAGGTACAAAAAAGGAGAAACCACCGGGCTTTGGTTGATTTCTCCACGTCCGAGCGTATTGTGATGGGTTTCCGTCACGCCAAAATCTCACCTACTTATTAAAAACACCATGAATTTATCACCAGAATGGGTTAAAGCTTTCGCTGAACATGCTGAGCTTTCTGCCCGCGAGGCCGCAGATTTGCTGAATATTCCTTATGCTGAAATAGTCAAGGCGATCGAAGCTGGTGAAATCCCCCATCGTAAAGCAGGCAAATCTTACAAAATTAAGTTCAATGATTTGATGGCTTATAAGGAGACTATCGATCGAGCAAAATCATAAAGTAGATAATCTTCAAAGATATGCTAAAAAGCTGCTAAAGAAATTTAGCAGCTTTCCATATTATGTGAAGCAATTAGCAAGATTGCGACATCAAACTAATTTTAGTAATAATCCCTTGTTGATTAGCTTCAAACGACAATCCACCATTATTAGCATTGATATAAGCAATAGAATATTCATCTTGGTTACGAATAGTCTGCTCAGAACCAAATTTGCTGCCGTAGATTTTTTTTGCTTTACTAATCGGATCTCCGACTCTGACACCCTCTTTGGTGGCATAGGATTTACTGGTAGTAGAAATCTTATCTAACGAGCCATCAGCGATGAAAATATCAAGGTTCTGATATTTAATAGAAGTACCGGTAGTCCAATAGCAATTACTAACACCTTGTTCTTTTTCGCTGCTGTTCGGCTTGCCTAGCAAGCGGGTAACTTGTTTCTCCGTCATTCCCAGCTTCAGGGAACCGATCGAGACTTTTGCCACATCGATCAATGGCTTCTCGGCTTTACTAATAACAAAACTGGGCGATTGGACAGGCACGGTGTTGGCAAAAGAGCAAGGAGCAGATCCTAACGTTAAAGATGCGGCTGCCAAAGCCAGCAGTGCGAATTGCTTATTCATGAACGGATACAGAAGATCGTTGAGTACAAATACTGATACATTATACAGGGAGTTTTTCCTGAGAGGCTAAAAATATTTTTCAAGTCTCCTGGACTGTTTCTGTTCCAACTTCTGTTCCAGCAAAGAATTTCAATATCGATCGGGCTAAAGACGATCAGGTTATCTTTTGGCGACCAAGTAATGCAGAAACCATTGCAGATAAGGTTTTAATATGTCTAAGATCTTTAAACACGGCGTATTGACTTAAGATTCGTAGTAAGTATCATCTCTAATTTAACCCCGACAAACCTACGCCCAAGCCTAATGCTTGTTTAGCTCCAGTATCAAAAAGAGGATCGATCGATTTAACCAGCTCCTGATATTTTTTGGCCTGAGCATTATCGCCACGAGCTGATGCGATCGCTGCCGCTCGATCGGCAATACCCGGATCTCGGATACCTGATCTCAAGGCTTTCTGCATCGCCTGCTCAGCGGCAGGTAACTGATTCATCCGTAAATATGCCATCGCCAAAGTATCCCAAGTTTCTGGATCTTGGCGAGTTTTAACTTCGGCTTGCATTAACGCCAGAGCCTCGACAATATCTTTTTTTTGCCCCCGCTCCAGCAGCAATTGAGCTAGTTCTCGCCGATGCCCAAAACCATCTAGATCTGACCTTAACTTAGCAACCGCCCGCTCCCAAGTTTTATTCGCTTGAGGATCTTGCTGTAAACGCTGAATACGAGCTAATCCGCGCAGAGCAACGTGGTCATAAACCGTGGAAGCCTGCTGATGAGTTAGAAAAAATTGGCGATAGATCTCGGTAGCCTGTTGCAAGTATTGAGTCTCTTGTGGGTTGCTTTGCCATTTACGCACCGCTAACTCTGCGGAATTTAATAGCGCGGGTGGATATTGGGGCAAAATTTGCAGCGCCGATCGATATAGCTCATCAGCCTGCTGTAGCTGTCCCCGCTTGTAATATAGTCGTCCTAAGAGTGTCCTGATCCAAGCCGAGCTGCCCGCCTCACCAGCTTCTTCGACGGCGATCGCTGCCTTAAAATCTTGAATTGCTGCTTGATCTTGGCCTCGGGCAACTGCGGCTAAAGCCTTGAGGGCATAGTTACCCATAGTAGGAACGCGCTGGACTAAGGTATTAGCAGTTTGCTGTGCGGTTGAGGTATCACCGGTTGCTAGCTGAATCGTGGTCAATAGTGCTAGA
This sequence comes from Synechococcales cyanobacterium bin59.metabat.ball.084, assembly GCA_013297675.1. Classification (GTDB taxonomy): domain Bacteria; phylum Cyanobacteriota; class Cyanobacteriia; order Cyanobacteriales; family Chamaesiphonaceae; genus JAAFHZ01. The sequence goes on from JAAFHZ010000030.1 coordinate 25,433, forward strand.
GATTCTGACTGGGGTGGAATTTGTTTCAGCAGCGCTTGAGACGCAGCAAAATCATGCTGGGCTGCGGCAATTTTAGCCAGTACTAAGATTGCGCCGTAGTTATTGACAGATAGTTGGCTGAGTGACTGCTGAGCGGTCTGTTTAGCCAATAGATACCAACTGCTATCACCAGTTGCCCGCGCCATTTTTAAATAAGAAGCAGCTAAAGAAGCTCGTTCTAGTCCAGCGCTGGGCTGTTGTTGAATGCGCCGTTGATGAAAAGCAATTTCTTGTTGAATGTTTTTAGTGACACTGCCTACTTCGGGGCGCTGAAAGCGATATTGCCAAGGATTGGGGCGAGAGAGTGCCATAGAGGCATAGTAGGCGATCGATAAACCAACACCTAAGGACAACACAGCCGCAATCAATTTTTTTTGAGGTGATAAGGCAAGAGCATAGCTTGGGATATTCATAAAATTTATAGGAGCTTTTAATAACAGTGAGTTTGATTATCTGAGTTCGATCACCTCCGGTACCAGCGGAGCGATCGGTGGTGCATTGCCAGGGATTTCTGCCGGAGCCTTATTTACAATGGGTGTATTGCTAGTTGCCCTGATTAGTCCAATATTAGACCCAATATTAATAGTTCCTTCTTTTAGCTCAGCAATAAGCTGCTTCGGATCGGCATAGTTTAGTCGAGGAGCTAAAATGATTGCAATCCCTCGGGATAATTCGGGCTTGTTTTGGGCGATCGATTCAGCTAAGGCAATAATGAGCGATCGGTTATCATCGAGCTTTTGTTTAACTCTCTCTGCTTCTTGTTGAATTACTTCTGGGGCATTTGGTCGCCAAGCAACACCGATCTGCCAGCGGATACCGCCGCCGTTGCTATTATTATTACTAAAGCCACTATTATTAAAACCAAAAGAATCTAAGCTGCTATTAGTAGAGGCCGACTGCACATCTAACCTGATACAAAGATTGGCACAACTATCTGATGAGCTACTAGGAAAAGTTGTGAACTGAGCATGACTAGGTACTGCACCAAGCGATGCGGTGATTATTGCTCCCAGGGTCAAACCAAAGAGAAGAGAGTATTTCATGACGATCTGCTGCAATATTTAATCTGGTATTTTGAGCAAAGAAGGAAGTTGAGAGTTAATATTTGCTCCCAACTTTCTTTAGGTATTTAGGGATTATTGGTGATTGGTTCTAGCTATTAATCACCTAATTTGGTAAAGCTAAATAAGGGAAATTTGGGTCTAATGGCTGATGGCCTTGAGTTGGGTTGCCCGGAGTGCCAGCATAAGAAACGTTATCGCTAGTAACGGCACCGTTAGTTAACACGCTCAAGGTGGTATCGATCGTGTCGTCTAACAACATCCGCCCCCGAATGGGGCTGCCTTTGGCATTTAAAGCATTGCCATAACCACTCGGACCAGTAGTATCAATCCGCATCACATCAGGTAAAAAGGCATTTAACAAAACTTTCGTCCGTTCATCGCTATTACCCAAAGCTTTCAGGGTGCGTGTTGCTTCAGCGCCGACCGGTGCTGCTGCTGGACTAGTATCAACAGTAGGCGGCACACTATTAAAGATATTCAACAAGTTGTTACTAGTGATTAAACCTTCATTGATGCCGGGACGACCCAAACGTTCCACTTGTTGGAATCTGCCAGTACCTGGATCGCGGACAGAGATTGTTTCCCAAATATCAAAGGTAGTAGCATTGGTGGCACCTTTAATAAAGGTTTGAGGAATGCGCAGGGCAATTGTATTAACGTTATAACCCTTGGCAAAATCGATCGCCTGGGAGGGTGGACGAAAACCTACCGCCGGACCAGTGCCCAAAGCGCCCGCTCTTACCCGGAAAAATTGTTCTACATCAAAGAAAAAAGGATCTTCGCGTAAGCCCGCAAAAACAGCAATTTTAGAGCCATTGGCAGCTAATTGATTAACCGCTGGCCTGCTATTGAGCGGCGTAGTGCGCAGGTTACTAGCCGAGATTTCTTTGCCATCTTGAATAACTGTAAATTTAATTTGCTGCTGGTTGCGACTATCTGGAGGTGCAAACTCAAAGCGCAGCGTAACATCTTCTTGACCGGTAGGGGTTGCATCTTTATCGGCTACCCGAGTCAGTTTAAACTCATAGCGAGCATTAGTGCTGAAAAAATACTGCTGACGCGCAACCGATCGAGGATTTGTATTCATCACCAGCACCAAGTCATCGGCAGAAGCATTGGGGTTTTGGTCTTTTTCGCGGAAGGCGTATAAGTCGGTCAGATTCAAATTACGGCCTTTGGTATCTACTTCGCCATCGTCATGATCCGAAGCCATTAGCGACTTTGGTAAGCTGGTTGCTACTAATAGGGCGGCGATCGTCACTCCACCTAAAACTACAGATTTTTGCCAGTTGAGCTGGGCAAATTTAAACATCGAGACTAACATAGTGGTTCCTTTTGCTAATTACAAGCAGGTAGGTCTGCGATCTTGTGGCAAGATTGCAGATAAATGTGTTGATTCAAGGGGTTATACGTTGTTGGTTCTGAGATGGATCTCTCAGCGGATTAGTTAGACAAAAGTTGCTTTAATAATGAGATCGTTGAAATCGCGATCGCCGCCACCAGCAAGGTCTTCAAAACCAAAGGTATTGTCGCCCAGTAGTCGAATGTGATCCGCTTTATCGACGTTACCTAAGCTGTAGGCCGTGTAGACATTACTAAAATCGGCATTAGCGGTGGCAGAATTAGAAATCAATAGCGGTGCATACAGCGCTCCACCTAAGAAATCAGCGCTGCTAGTGACAGTTTGACTGTTGGTACCCACCAGATCAATCCCCGCCAAACGTCCTTGGACGGCAGCCTGAAGATAGCCAGCATCACCTGGTCTGAGGGTGGTATTACCGACTCTGATGCTGCCTAGGGCATCTTCTATTTTATAAAAGCCAATATGGTTGTCGAACCCAGCATCGCGTTGAACTGTAAAAGTTGCTCTGGCAGTAGTGGCGACAGCAGTAAGATCAAAAATTTCGCGGCTGCCCTGTTGAGTAATGCCGATCGGGGCTGCATCGGTTGCCGATTGAATTTGGAAGACCAAATCATTAAAATCGCGATCGCCACCACCATTAGTTTCTTCAAAAACTACCTGAGTGACACCACTAGACTGAGTAAATTGAGCATTTTGAAAGCTATTAGTGCTGGAAGGGAAAGAAAACAGCACGTTAGCCGGATTTGGATTTTCGTCGATCGAGCCATTGACAGCCAAATAAAAACCAAAAGCCGAGTTGGCAGGCAGGTTAATTGTGCGGCTATTTAAGCCATCTAAGGCCGTATCCACTGCGCTGCCACTCAAAGCCGAAAAGACTACTTGGGATCTCTTGAATACTTCTGCCAAGTAACCATTTTGGCCTGGATTGATACCGTTGACAGTGCCATCAATATTATCTACTGCAAATATACCGAGTTCGTTACGATTAGTAGCTTGGTGACTAATTTTATTGACTGTCAGGCGACTAGTTCCAATGCTGGGCGTAAGCTGAAGTAAACCGGCATTAGTGGCGATCGGCACTAGGGTAGCTACCGGGTTCACTGGCGAATCGGTGCCAGCTACCACCAAGATATCGCTCAGTGCTCCAACAACAGTGTTTTGCACGGTGGCAAGCTGAGTTCCATTAAAGCTAATGATGGCATCATTGCCAGCCTGGGCGGTAGTTAAATCACTAAATTGCCCCCCTGCCAGATCGATTTGAATGGTGTCATCCAGCGGATCAAAATCAGTAATAACGTTAAAAGTACTTGGCGATCCCAAGCCAGCAAATTGAAATATATCTTGGCCTAAACCACCGGTAAGAGTGTTATTTCCCAGACGGGCAATTAATAAATCGTTGCCCGCACCACCAATCAAGGTATCGTTTTGCACTCCAGTAAGAGTATCATCACCATCTGTACCAATCTTATTTCCGATCACCGGAGGTGTAAGCGAAGCTATCACCGGAGGTGCAAGCGAAGCTATCGCCGTTGTTTCTAGTACCGGCGGTGTAGTTAGAGGAAGCACATTTGTAGTCTCGGGTGTCTCACCCATAGCACCAATCAAAGTATCTTCGCCATTGTCTAACAAAATTAGATCGTTCATATTATTTACTGCTTTAATCCTGCTTAAGAGTTCCAGTTGCCAACTATTGCGTTGATTTGCATAGTGATACGCTGCCAATTCTGAAACGGATCTCCAGATATCAAAAAATATCTATGTCAAAATCCCCACTTGGTTTAAGCAGGGATCTTAGAAATATAAAATTTTAATTAAAATTGCATTGCTGGTGCAGCGGGAATCAGGTTGGTGAATCAGAAATTAGGCGGGTTCGGCCAAATCTCGGATCAGCATTATTTTGGTGTTTAAGTAGACGTTGAGGTTGCCGCACTGTTCTGCGTCGAGTGGTAAACGGCAACTAATTTCCTGAATGATGCGCTGGGAAAGCTCAGCATCAGGCAAATTCAACAGGTCTTGATAGTGGATACTCGAAGCGATCGACCACAGCAGACGCAGGATGGGGGGGTCAATGAGAATATTGTTTAGCACAGCTCTCACTGGAAATTTAACATTTTCTTTATATTACCCCCTTTTCATTCATATAGGCAATGGTGTAAAGAGTTTATTATTTATACGCGGTAATCGGAGTGCTCACCCCTCCAGTTAAGTAGTATATTTCACCGTAACTCCCCGCGTAAAAAGTCTACAAATTGGCGTGCGGTGCGGCCAGAACGACCATTCTGCTGGGTAGCCCACTGTAATGCCCGAAAATCTAGGTCAGCAGGATCGATCGCAATATCTGCTGCTAAGTGATGCACTATATATAAATAAGTATCTTGATCGGCTGGCTGGAAGGTTAAAGTCAGACCAAAACGATCGCCAAAAGAGAGCTTTTCTTGCACCGTATCCCATTGATGGATTTCATCATTGTCTTGGGGGCGTGGTCGATCGGCAAAAAATTCTCTGATCAAATGGCGGCGATTGGAGGTAGCGTAAACCACAATATTCTGAGGTCTGCTGACCACACCGCCTTCTAGCACCACTTTGAGAGACTTAAATGCCGCTTCATCAGCCTCAAAAGACAGGTCATCTACAAACACAATAAACTTTTGGGGCAGTCCACGCAGTTGCTCTAAGATCTGGGGCAGTTCGATCAGCTCTTGTTTAGGAACTTCAATCAGCCGCAGACCCTGATCGCCAAATTCGGGCAGCAAGGCTTTGACCAAAGAAGATTTACCCGTGCCGCGACTGCCATAGAGCAACACATTCAACGCCGGATACCCAGCCACCAAAGCTGCGGTGTTTTTTACTAATGCCTGCTGTTGCCATGGGTACCCCACCAAATCGGTGAGTTTGATAGCTCCGGCGCTCGGATCTAGAACACCTTGCAGTTGGCAGTTTTGCCAGCGAAATGCTCTAAATTCGGCAAATATGCCGGTTCCCCATTGGCGATAGTAGGTAATCAGCAGGGGGATCAGCTTCACCCAGTCGCTGGTTTCATTGAATAATGCTCGGAGCTGGGCAGCCGCAGGCTTATTTGGTAAGTTAATCGTATTCTGCCAGGGGACTGCATGGTTTTGACTAATGCTGTTGCAGCCATAAAAATAGAGATCTTGGATCGATCGAATGTCTTGCTCCACGGCCTGCTGTATCGCCCGTGGTAAGTCCGGCCAATCAGTGGTTTGGATTTGACGGGTGAAAGGGTTATCAGCAGTGGTTAATCGATCGAACAAGTAATCTTGCCAGCCCTGCTGTCGATCGGCTAATTCGCAAAACCATTGGCTATAGGTGGCAGCATCATCGGAGTTTAACAACGAGATACTGAGCATTCCCGGTCGATCGGCAAAAATCTGGCGATATAGTATCAGAGATTTTGCCTGCTCAAAAAGTGCAGATTTATCAGCCATCTTACTAAATACGGCAATTATACCAGCCCGACTTGGTACGATATTCGACCAGCCCCTATATGCCCTATCTGCCATGAGAGCTTTTAACTTAAACGAAACCTTAACTGAAATATTGACAGGATTGGTGATTGCACCAGATTTTACGATCTCTCACCCTCAGCACCCAGACTTTACGGTGGCCGAAATGATTGCCGATCGACTGCAAGCTAGCCCAGAAGAAATTCAGACCAAGTTTCGGATTCAGCATCTGCAATCTTATCTAATGGGTACTTACTTTAGCCAAATTTATCGTGAGCCACCCGAGCAGCCCCAAGGTTTTGCCAACGATGAAGCATTGTTTCTGGGGCAGATTCAGGCTGCCAATAGTGGGCATGGCTACTATGACTTAAATTGGACCGTGGAGTCAGTTGCAGCAGATCAGGTGGCGGTGGTCAAAGATGGTTTGCGTCTGTATATGCCTAGCAACTGTATCCACGCCCCCGGCGAGCTGATTGCTGGTGAGCTAGTGGCAATTGTGATGCCCAAAAATATTATGACGATCGATCGCTATGTGGCGATCGGAAATTCTGGCCGTTTACCAAACTTGCCGGTGACTAATATTTACTGGAATTCCTCGCCTGCGGTGGCGCTCGAAGTGGTTAGTGCGCTCACTACCGGCCTGAATCAGCTTGCGATCCCCTTTGAATTACAAGTTGATCCAGATACCTCTGCCTATCATCGATTAGAGCCATTGATTTTAGGAATCCTCAGCTCCGACTACCCCCAAGCTGAACCTTTGCTCCGTCAGATTCATGCCGCACATCCTTCCCGTGCAGGTGTGCCACCTTTCGCTCACCGGCTAGCGAGTGGCGTTGCGGTGGCAGAAACCGAAAATCCACAGGTTGATTTCGCGGCTTGGTGCTGTCGATCGATCTCCTTAGGTATTGTGAGCTGCCCAGAAAAAGCAACAGTGGTGACTCAGATCGCAGCAATTCAACAAGAGCTGATCAAAAATGGTGTAGTAACTAACGAATTTGATTTGATTCTCAGCCATAACACTTATGCAGAATGGCTTAGTTGAAGATTGCCTCCGCTACAAAACTAAATATAATTACACCTTGATTTATTGATCGTTTCTGGCTATCTCCACTGGAGTTGAATTCGATAGAAGCTTTGATACTCTTAGGTTTTACCTCCTCATTCAGTCAAGAATTAGGGGGAGGTTGCGTATAAACTTTTTTAAAGAAATTTTAAAACAAAATACATTTTTCCAATGATTCATGATTTGGGTTGCAACTTGAGAGATAGCTGCTTTATCCTTTTCGGAGTGTGCAAAGACTACCAACTTAATCTGAGCATCAAACACGAAAAACGGAGAAATTTAACATGTCTAAGATTCAAATTAACAATTTGCAAGCTGCTGGTAGCGAACTTTTTCAAAGCAGCGAAAGCTTTTTAACTGAGCTACAGGCAACTGAAGCACATGCTGTCTATGGTGGTAAATCCAAGAACAAGTCCAATAAGAGATCTGGTAAGAGTTCTAAAAGATCCGGCAGAAGTTCTAGAAGAGGATCTAGCGGCAACTCCGGTAGAAATTCTTTTGTATTTGTGCCTGTTCCTTTCCCTTTCCCTGTACGTCCTTACCACTGTTAATTCGCTAGTGGTTTCATGATTTTGAAATCAGCGTAAATCAGAGCCTCGGTCTTTTATTAGATCGGGGCTTTGCGCTTTTAGTTTTTATCCGGAGTCCAGATCCCCCTTTTTTTGACTGTATGGCAGGCATATCAACACTGATATTAACCAAGAAATAAAATCCTCTAAAAACATCCGGATTTTCAAAAACAGTTCAATGCATGAACATTATTTCATAAGAATCGATAAGTTTTTCTAACAGAACTGAGCTTGATCGATACAATCACAAGTAATTTGGCAACGCCACTTGGCATTTTTAAAATGATTGCGTAACATGGGCTTATAAGCGAAATGAGAAGTCCTCGCTTCAAAACCAAGACTGAGTAATAAAACTGGAGATTTTGAGTAATATGTCTAGAATTCAAATTGATAGCTTGCAAACAGGCACTGAACTATTTCAAGGAAATGAGAGCTTTTTGACTGAGTTACAGCCGGTGGAAGCAAATGCCATCTATGGTGGTAAAAAATGTACTGGTGGCAAGAGTAGCGGCGGCAAGAGTAGCGGTTGTAAGGTTGGTAAATCTTCTCACAAGTCTACTGGTAAAAATTCTAATGGTGGTTGTGGTGGATCATATCCCGGTCCTTTACCATTACCTATGCCTTAAGTGTTAGAGATGGTTATCGCGACATCATAAATTGTGTTAGATAACCAAATTAACCATAGATTTATCGAAGAAATAGGCAATGGATTTTTAAAATCCATTGCCTATTTTGCTAACTATAACTACTGCTTAACGATCGATCCAAAATCGGCCAAAACCCTGGCATGATTACGCAGAATTCCTAACATGTTTAAACGATTATTTTGAATCGCTAGATCATCATCCATCACCAGCACGCTCTCATCACCATCAAAGAAGTTAGTTAAGGCTGGTGTAATTTGAATTAAGCCGTTAACTAACAATTGATAATTCACATCTGCTAAGGCAGCTTGAGTTTGGGGTAATAATTGCAGTAAGCCATCATAAAAAGCCTGTTCTGATTTTTTCTGAAATAGTGCTGGCTGCACTAAGCCTTGAGGATCAAGAGTCTGAGTATCTAGGTTGCCTTTGGCAGAGAGCTTGGCTGATCGATTCACCGTCGGGTAAATAGTCTCTAGTTGACCGCTAACTCGGAGCTGTTGCAGAAACAAGGCTCTTTCTTGCAGATCCAAAAGATTAGCTAATCCTCGTTTGCCGTACTCAGCATCATTTTCAGGCAGAACTGCATTGACTAGATCGTAATCAATTTTGCGGTCTTCTTGGAGTGCTGTACGGAGTCGTTTAAAAAAGAAATCTTGGAGTTGGTCGATTAACTCCGAGGCCGAAAGCTTCGCCACGGTGCCATTGATGGCCTGAAAATTAGTGACTAAGGTACTGATCAATTCACCCAGATCTAGCCGTAAATCTTCTTGCCAAATCATATCGATTACCGCATTGGCCGCGCGACGCAGGGCAAAAGGATCTGATGAACCGCTGGGAATCATGCCCAAGCCAAAAATACAGACCAAGGTATCTAGACGATCGGCAATGCCTACCACCCATCCGGTCAGGCTGCTGGGTAAATCGTCTTCGGCATTGCGTGGTAAATAATGTTCGCGAATGCCGATCGCCACTTCTGCCGGTTCGCCTTGAGCAAGGGCGTATTTTTCGCCCATAATGCCCTGAAGTTCTGGAAACTCACCGACCATTTGGGTAACTAGATCAGCTTTGCAGAGCTGGGTAGTGCGATCGATTTGCTGCTGTTGCTCGGGAGAGAGGGAGAGTCGATCGGCGATTAATGTGGTGATAGTGCGTAGTCGATCGACTTTTTGGGCTACCGAACCCAAATCGGCCTGAAAAGTGACTGTTTCTAGCTTGTTAACATAGTCAGCGAGAGGAATTTTCAGATCAGCCTCATAAAAATACTGACCGTCGGCGAGTCTGGCGCGTACTACTCGGCCATTGCCGGCAGCAATCATTGCTGATTTGGCCGGATCACCATTGCTGACAGTAATAAAGTGAGGCAGTAGGCTTTCTTTGCTTTCGTCGGTAAACAGCGGAAAGTAGCGCTGATGTGTGACCATTACAGTAGTAATCGCTTCGGCGGGTACTTTGAGGAATTCCGGCTCAAAGTCGCCAATAATTGCGGTAGGAAACTCTACGAGATCAGTAACTTCGGAGAGTAGATCTGGATAGATTTCGGTGTGGCCATTCATACTGCTGGCAGCGGCCAGAATTTGCTGCTCAATTTCTTTTTGGCGGGCTGCTCGATCGACTTTTACCGCAGCCGCTGCCATGGTAGCCACATAGGTTTCCGGGCTGGCGATTTGGACTGGTGCGGGGTGCAATACTCGATGGGCAAAAGACTGGCGATCGCTGACTACTTCGGTAATTCCATCTACTAGTTTTACTGGTAAGACCTCATTACCCCAGAGAGCAACCAGCCAGCGAATTGGTCGCGGAAATTTAAAGTCCCCGTCAGCCCAACGCATCATGCGCTTCCCTTCTAGGCTAAAAATCCACTGGGGAATCAGTTCTGTCAATATTTCAGGAGTGAGGCGACCAGAAATTTCTTTGGTCACAAAGACAAAATCACCTTTATCGGTGGGTTTGATGGTTAAGGCACTGGCTGCGACTCCCATTTTTTTGGCAAAGCCAGTGCCTGCCCCGGTGAGCTGACCATCTTGATATGCGGCGCTAGCTGGTGGACCTTTAATTTCTTCGGTGCGATCGGTCTGTTTATCAATTAGATCTGTCACCAAAATTGCCAGTCGGCGCGGAGTGCTGTAAATTTGCACCCCGCTGTTAGTCAAATTATGTTCTGCCAAACTGGCCGGAATTTTTTGCTGCCACTGCTGAGTGGCATCGCCCACAAAGCCTGCGGGTAAATCTTCGGTTCCGACTTCGAGAAGAAAGTTAGGCATACAAGCAACAGGGCTGGGGGTTTTCGTATCGATCGATGATACACGATCAAATCCCCGTAAGACATCCTTTCCCTCAGCAGGCTGTGGGTATTAAAATTTATAAGCTCCTCTGCAATGGTACTTTTTCTCATGTCCGACTCTGGAAATCCGGTAGTATTAGTTCATGGCTTGACTGATACTGGCAATAAAATGCGCTACGTCTCCGATCGACTACGCGCCGCCGGACGCAAAACCTACAGCATCGATCTGCAACCGGGCACTGGCGAGGCTCCACTAGAGTTGTTAGCTAAACAGCTAGCAGGATTTATCAATAGACATTTGGGGGAAACCGCCACCCTAGATTTAGTGGGTTTTAGCATGGGTGGTTTAGTGACCCGTTACTATATGCAGCGCTTGGGCGGCATCGATCGAGTAGAGCACTACGTAACTTTGGCCGCCCCGCACCGAGGAACGATCGCGGCTTACTTTACCGGGCGAGCGGGCTGTGTGCAGATGCGACCCAACAGTGAATTTTTACGCGATTTACAAAGTGATGTCACCATGCTGGCAAAGGTCAAGTTCACCTCTATTTGGACAGCTTGGGATACGATTATTTTGCCTGCCCAAAGCTCTTGTTTGCCGGTGGGTAAAGATATACAGCTTCCGGTGCTGGCGCATCCTTTAATGGTGGTAGATTACCGCTCTTTAGATGCCATTGCCCAGGGTTTGGGCATCGATCCTCAGCACTAGTTTTTTAGTACTGGCCGCCGCAATCAGCCCGATCGGTCTTACAATTTCAGTCAACCCCAAGTTTTTTCGGATTTTCTATGAATTTTCAATCTGTTGTTGCTACCCTGAACCAGTTTTGGAGCGAGCGGGGCTGTACGATCGTTCAACCCTACGATACCGAAAAAGGCGCTGCAACTAAAAGCCACCATACTTTTTTGCGCTCCTTGGGGCCAGAGCCTTGGTCAGTGGCTTATATTGAACCCTGCCGTCGTCCGGGAGATGGTCGCTATGGTCAGAATCCCAACCGCTACCAGCATTATTACCAGTACCAGGTCTTAATTAAGCCTTCGCCCGATTGGATTCAAGAAATTTATTTAGACTCCTTGCGGGCGCTGGGCATTGAGCCGGGGGATCACGATATTAGGTTTGTAGAAGACAACTGGGAAGATGCCGCCATGGGTGCCTGGGGGGTAGGCTGGGAAGTATGGCTAGATGGGATGGAAATTACCCAGTTTACCTACTTTCAGCAGTGTGGCGGCATTGACTGTCGGCCAGTGTCGATCGAGATAACCTACGGCCTAGAAAGACTCTGTATGTATTTGCAAGGAGTAGATTCGATCGCCGAAATTCAATGGAGCGACAACATCAACTACGCCGATATTTTCCTGCAAGGGGAGATCGAACAGTCTACTTATAATTTTAAGGCTTCTAACCCCGAGCTGCTGTTTACGCTGTTTGGACTGTATAGACAAGAAGCTGAACAGTTGCTAGAGAAACAGCTAGTAATCCCTAGCTTAGATTACGTGTTGAAGTGTTCACACACTTTTAATTTGCTGGATGCGCGAGGCGTAATCTCAGTTACAGAGCGAACGCGCTATATTGGCACCGTGCGCAACTTAGCTCGGCAGGTTGCCCAAGCTTACGTGGTTCAACGAGAGGGCTTAGGCTTCCCTTTGCTGGCTAAAGCCACCTAGGCGTTTACATTTTGTTTTTCATGAGGTGCTTGACGATGTTTTCTTTCACCATCAGTTGACGCATGACTTCTAGGAGAAAGGCTTGAGACTGTTCAGGACTCATTTTTCGCACCTGTTCTTCGTAGACTTTCAGGTTAAACTGCTGCTCTACACTTAACGTCATTGGTAAGTCCATGGTTTTCCTCTGAATAAAATCTATATTTGCCATGTTAACGAAAGTAAAGATGGTTTGACAAGTATCCAAAAATACAATGTTAAGTTTTGGGTCTGTCTTCATGAGCAGCAGTGCTGTTTGTAAAGATATAAGAACTTGTGAACAGAAAGGATCGAACGATATAGTATAAAAAGACAATAGTAAAACAAGCAGCCATCGATACAAGCGATCGAGACGTTGTTAACAAGGGGTAAAACCCGATAAAATCTAATACTCAAGTCACAAATATATCAAGGAGATTGAGTTCATGTTTGACGCATTTGCAAAAGTAGTATCCCAAGCAGACGCTCGTGGTGAATACCTGAGTGCTGGCCAGCTTGATGCCCTGAGCGCCATGGTGGCCGAAGGCAACAAGCGGATGGATACTGTTAACCGGATTACTAGCAACTCTTCTACGATCGTTGCTAACGCCGCTCGCGCTTTGTTCGCTGAGCAGCCTCAATTAATTGCTCCCGGTGGAAATGCTTACACCAGCCGTCGGATGGCAGCTTGCCTCCGCGACATGGAAATTATCTTGCGCTACATCACTTACGCTACTTTCGCTGGCGACGCTTCTGTATTGGATGACCGTTGTTTGAATGGTTTACGTGAAACTTACTTGGCACTGGGTACTCCTGGTACTTCTGTAGCGATCGGCGTTAAGAAAATGAAAGAAGCTGCTATGGCGATCGTTAACGATACCAATGGCATTACTCGCGGTGATTGTTCTGCGATCGCTTCTGAAGTAGGCAGCTATTTTGATAAGGCTGCTGCCGCTGTTGCTTAAGCAACGTATTTGTAGATCACGTAAAAATATCTGGAGATAAATACCAATGAAAACCCCCTTAACCGAAGCAGTAGCAGCAGCCGATTCACAAGGTCGCTTTCTCAGCTCCACCGAAATGCAAACAGCCTTCGGTCGTTTCCGTCAAGCTTCTGCTAGCATGGAAGCCGCTCGTGGCTTAACTGACAAGGCTGCGGCTCTTTGCTCCGGCGCTGCTAACGCAGTTTATGCCAAATTCCCTTACACTACTTCCATGCAAGGTCCAGCTTACGCTGCGAACCAAACTGGTAAAGACAAGTGTGTGCGCGACATCGGCTACTACCTGCGCATGGTAACTTACTGCTGTGTAGTTGGCGGTACTGGTCCTATGGATGATTACCTCATCGGCGGTTTGGCTGAAATCAACCGTACTTTTGAATTGTCTCCAAGCTGGTACGTTGAAGCTCTGAAGTACATCAAAGCTAACCACGGACTCAGCGGTGACGCTTCTGTAGAAGCTAACTCTTACATTGACTATGCCATCAACGCATTGAGCTAAGTTTGACTTAATAATTATAAAAAGTGCAGAGGATATCATCTTCTGCACTTTTTGATTGGCAATTGATAAGCCATATATGTCTAAAAATTCGAGCTAACAATGATGCTATTGTTCATGGCGCTCAGGAGTTTTAAGCATCAATTACTACTCGTCCTTGGGGAAATGATACACAAGTTAGAATAAAGCCTTCTGCCTGTTCGCTTTCTTCTAGGGCTTCTGGATCAAAATCTGACACCCGCACTTTACCTTCGATCTTGCGCTTTTTACAGGTGCCACAGTTGCCCGATCGACAGCTACTACGAATTTTGATCCCTTGAGACTCAGCCACTTCTAGCACCGATTCTTCCCCATCACACTCCACATTTTGACCAGATTTAGCAAATACGACTGTAATCTGGCCAATCGTTTCCAGCGGATCTACTGCTACACCTGGAGTAGTTGGGGGAGCTGGCGGCACAGCAGATTCTGGCACCGCTGCCGAAGGTGCCGGAATCACTGCGTCTCTATTTAACAATCCACGCAATCCCCCATTAGCAGCCTTTGGGATCACCACTGGCTCTGGCATTGCTGGTTTGGCGATTTTAGGAACAGCTTTAGGACTACCAAAACTTTCTTCGTGATAGTTATCCATAGGGAAGTGGAGCGAGGACAGAAGTTGTTTTGTGCCCGTCATAAAAGCTTCAGGCCCACAGACAAATGCCATCCGCTCCAGAAAATCGGGAACGGTCGATTGCAGCATACTGGCTGTTACTCTGCCGGTCAAACCCATCCAATTTTGGCCAGAGTTATTTTGAGTTATCGTCACTAGGGGGTGAAATTTTTTATGTCGCGCTGACATCATCATCAGCTCTTGCTGATAAATAATATCGGCAGGAGTGCGAGCGCTGTGTAAAAACACCACATCACAATCGGCCATAGTGTCACAGAGCCACCGTGACATCCCCATCATGGGGGTGATGCCGCTGCCTGCCGAAATAAACAATAGCTTTTGGCTAGGATACTGGAAGCAAGTAAACTTACCCATCGGGCCGCTAAGCTTGATCTCGCTGCCTACCTGAAGGTTGTCGTGCAGCCAGTTAGAGACCAAACCAGCCGGAAGACCTTCCCCAGAAGCTGGCACCCGTTTCACCGTAATCTCTAAACTGTGGGGACGCGATGGCGTGGAAGAAATTGAATAGGAGCGTAATACCTCCTCTCCATTGATTTTTAGATCAAGGGTAATAAACTGGCCGGGTTTGTAGCTAAATAATAAGCCCGGATCAGCCACAAACCGAAAAGTTTTCACATCGTGAGTTTCATTGATAATTTCGGCACACCGCACCTTTAAATCGCCTTTTTGCCAGCGAGTAAAGCTGTTGGGATCGATCACTGATACCGGCATATATTGATCTGGAGTCAATGGTACCGGTGGATAAATCATGGTAGAAGCATCAGTGTCACCAACTTGGATCACCGCCAGTGTGAAGTGACCGATCGTGATCACGCTGCCCATGTCTAATTCGTTTTCTTGCCCAGCAAAAACAGCTTTTTCATCCAGCCAAGAACCACCAGAGCTGCCAACGTCAGCAAAAAAATAGCAGCCGTTGC
>JAAFHZ010000031.1 GCA_013297675.1 Synechococcales cyanobacterium bin59.metabat.ball.084
GCGAGTAAAGCTATCGATCACGCCCAACGGCTGGCGATAAAGCTGTTGAATTTGTTGCAGTTGCTGCTGTCGATCGGCCAATAGCGTTGGCACCAAACCTAACTGTTCTACCGAGAGAGTAGCATCATCAATCACTGCTACCAACGCCACTATTTGAGGCTGCAACCGGATCAATTGCCAAGCAATCAGCCAACAGATCAAAGAAATGATTAAATCGAGAGCAATCACTAAAGCCGTCATTAAGTCACCCTAGGGTATCCACTCTAAACCAATTCCTACCCTACTTTCTTGGATTTCACGGGAATTTTGCCACTGAATCTCGCCAGAAAGCCGCAGTTGACTAGTAATTGCATAACCCGTGCTAATACTGGAAATTCCTACTTCTTCGGGGGTGCCTACCTGCAACCAAGTTTGCTGGAGAGCCAGATCACCACCGCCACCCCTAGACGGGACTAGCAGTATTTTGGCTCCCACATTCAATCCATCTCGTTGATAGGCATCGGTATCAATTTTGCGATAGCCCACTACCGGAGCCACGTTTAAATAGCCACCCAAGGGCAACACATAGTAATTGGCTTCGACTCCATAAGAACTGCGATTGCCGCGTCCATGATAATCGGCGTTGAGAGCAATGCCCGATCGATCTAACAAAACTTCCTTTACGCTGGCATCCCAACCACCGGCTTGACCATTAGCTGGATATTGGGAATAACCTAATCTGATGCGAGGACGAAAGCTAGGGTCATTTTGAATTTCGGCGGCCACATCGGGAATTTGTTTGAGCCAGCGCTGGAGCACGGGGCTTTCTTTAATGATTTCTGGATCGATGTCGATCTGTCCAGGATTTTCTTGACTAAAGGCCGGAGCTGCCCCCATCATCACAGCAGGCATGGCAGCTAGCCATAGTAATTGGCGCAAAATTGCAGAGATCGACATGAAGTTTGGAGGTAGCGATTGTGTCTATTCTACCCACAGTTTGTTGGAGTATTCGCAATCTTTGGGCTTCAGGCCGCTCCCTCAGCCTATTTCAGCCAGAATCGGCTAGAATGAGAGCGGTTGCGAATCAACTCTATTACAGGAGAGTATTATGAACAGTGTTGCAGTATCCCCCGCTCAAGTTTTGTCTCAGTTGCAGTGGCGCTATGCCGTCAAAAAATTTGACCCCAGCAAAAAAATTCCTGCCGATGCCTGGGATGTCTTAGAGCAGAGCTTGATTCTGACTCCTTCTTCTTTTGGTCTTCAGCCCTGGAAATTCTTTGTGGTAAATAATCCTGAACTGCGCCAAGAGCTGTTGGCAAATTCTTGGAATCAAGCCCAGGTAGTAGAAGCTTCGCATTTAGTGGTATTGGCGATCAAAAAAGACATGGGCGATGCTGAAGTCGATCGATATATTCAAGATATGTCTGATAAACGCAATGTGCCGATCGATGGTTTGGCGGGCTTAAACAAAATGATCAAGGGTTTTATGGCCAATCCAGACAAAGGCTTTACTACCGATGAATGGGCAATTCGCCAGGTCTATATCGCGATCGGTCAATTTATGACCAGCGCCGCCATGCTGGGCATTGATACCTGCCCCATGGAAGGTTTCAACCCAGCTAAATATGATGAAATTTTGGGTCTGACGGCTCAGGGCTATGCTTCTGTGTTAGTTTGTCCGGCTGGCTACCGAGCTGCTGATGATAAGTATGCGGTAATGCCTAAGGTGCGCTACGACCGATCGGAAGTAATTGGCCACATCTAAAATATTTCATACGAAAGTCTGAAAAATAGCTGATCCCCTTGTCATTACTACTGACAAGGGGATATTTTACATGTATTGATTTTCACGACCGTTTCGGCTAGCTTTATGGGTAAAACGAATAAGACACTGAGAATAATCGCTGGGTTAGTGGGAATTCTGTTAATCAACTTGTCCTTTGCGGTAATTTGCTTACTCAGTCATTCTGTTTCTGCAATTTTTTACCTGTTGTTATCGGCGATCGGTTTTGCCCAGTTTATTTATGGCATACCGCTGTTAATTTATCTTTGGTACAGCAATCGAGGCAGCACCATTCCTGGTGTCTGGCTGGGTATGGGGATTACGGTTTTAGTCAACGCCGGGTATTATCTGTTTTGGATTATGCGTTTGCAGGGTCGGTAATTCGGTAGGGTCAGGGCTAACTAGTTCTGCTGCGGTGATGTTGGCAGAACCATCGGGTAACTGTCGGGCTATATTGGAGGCGATCGCCAGCATAATACCCAATACCAAATACACCGGCATTGGCAACTGCACATTTTTGACAGACTGATAGATTTCCACCACTGCAAACAGGCCGAAGAACAGAACGATCGCTAGCTGCACCATTTTTTTATCTCGCAAAAATAGAATCAATAAAGCCGTGCAGATATTATATCCACACGGCTTACTTTAGGTAAAAATTGCAACTAGATACTGCCAGCACCCACAGTTTCAGCAGTTACACCAGTCAATCTTTCGTAAGCTTCACGCATCTTGAGGCCAACTAACACTTGGAACAAACCAGTACCGTTGTTGGAGCCGGGATATTCTTTGTGTTGCAACAAGAGCTTGGTCATTTCACCTTCAAAGCGAGTAGAGATCTTACTCAAGTGAGTTTCGATATACTTAACTTCTTCGAGGTTT
Source organism: Synechococcales cyanobacterium bin59.metabat.ball.084 (assembly GCA_013297675.1). Lineage (GTDB taxonomy): Bacteria > Cyanobacteriota > Cyanobacteriia > Cyanobacteriales > Chamaesiphonaceae > JAAFHZ01. The sequence continues at coordinate 2,645 of JAAFHZ010000031.1, forward strand.
TCTAGTTGACCGTCAATTTCTAATACCGAAACTTCATGTCCATAGTAATCATCAGGGCCGTAGAACATCTTGATGCCGGGGTAGCTGCAAGTCAGTTTACGTCCACAAGGCCGCCAGTCGATGGTAGAACCTTCATCAAACAGGTAAGACGGCTCAGGTAGACCAGCTACGCCTTCACGCTGTACTAAACGCACTCGCAAGAGGTCGCTCTTTTGACCAGCAGGTACGAGCTGAGTAGGCAGTACTTGAATTACTACGTCAGCGTGGCCACGTTGGGGTTCAATATAGGCACTAAAGTCTGGGCGACGAGCCTGCATGGCGGCAATTACTTCATCGTAACTGTGACCACGCTCGGCCATGTCTCGTTGAATTTTCCATTCGGCTTTTACTTCGTCGCTGATATCAAGATAAACGCTGAAGTCTAAACAAGCGCGAACTCTTTCGTCATAGAGGGGATGTAGACCTTCAACCACAATTACATGGTTAGGTTCAATGATTTCGGGCGGATCAATCAGACCAGTTTCATGGTTGTAGATAGGCTTGTTGATCGACTTGCCTTCTTTGAGCGCTTTGATTTGCTCGGCCATCAAGTCGAAGTTGTTGGCGCGAGGGTCTAAAGCAGTGATACCAGTTTCTTTGCGCTGGTATCTATCTAGGCTGTGATAATCATCCAAGCAGATAACCGTAACAAAAGACTCGCCGAACAAATCTGTGATCCGACGGAGAAAGGTGGATTTACCACACCCAGAATCTCCGGCAACGCCGATAATTACTACTCTATCTACCTTGTTGGTCATAGTATCCCTCTATAATAAAATCTATAATGGTTAGCTTGTATAAACTTGAAAAGCAATAAGTAATTACTACTAGCGATCGAAGTTCCGTTGAGATTGGATTTTACCAGAAGGTAGTATCGGTAACAATATCAATCGGGCATAAACCGGTAATTTGTTGGAGTTTACCGGCAGCGATTTTAGGCTTTCCACTTGTGCGATCGAGCCAGTATCCGCTAAGCTGACCGGGAGATTCCCACCATCAAACTTTTCTGGTCAAACTTCTCAGTCAAATCGCAATTATATATATTCAGAATAGGAGATATTAAAAAAGTTTATGTACAACTCAAGCATCGGAGCCGCCAACTCCTTATCGGCTAGCCGTTTATATACCTACGAAGTAACCGGCCTAAGCAACTCTCGCCGCAGTGGCAGCACTTTTTTCACTGTTCCCTATGCTCGCATGAGCCAAGAAATGCAGCGGATTGCCCGCCTAGGTGGCCGAATTTTGAGCATTCGTCCAGCAGGTGATGCTCCAGCAGCTCCCACTGTGCTGACCAGCCAGAACTCCGCACCAGCAGCAGTGGCTCCTGCTGCTAAAAAGCACGCTGATGTGCCGGTGAACATCTATCGCCCCAATGCTCCTCTCACTGGCAAATGTGTTGCCAACGACACCTTGTTGAGTGAAGGGGCGATCGGGAAAGTCCAACATATCAAATTTGATATTGGTGGCAGCGATCTGACCTACGTAGAAGGCCAAAGTATTGGCATTATTCCTCCTGGTCAAGATGCCAAGGGCAAGCCCAACAAGCTTCGTCTGTACTCGATCGCCTCAACTCGTCATGGTGATGATGTGGATGACAAGAGCGTTTCTCTCTGCGTGCGCCAGCTAGAGTACAAAAACGAGCAGGGCGAAATGGTCTATGGAACTTGCTCTACCTTCCTTTGCGACCTCAAACCTGGTGACGAAGTGCAGATCACCGGCCCAACTGGGAAGGAAATGCTCTTACCAGAAGAAAATGATACCAATGTGATCATGTTTGCAACTGGTACCGGTATTGCACCTTTCCGGGCTTACCTCTGGCGAATGTTTAAGGATAACGAAAGAGCTGCTAACCCCGACTACCGCTTTAGTGGTAAGGCTTGGCTGATCTTTGGGGTGGCAACTACTCCTAACATTCTGTACAAGCAGGAATTAGAAGAAATCCGCTCCAAGTATCCTGATAACTTCCAAGTAGACTACGCCATTAGTCGTGAGCAGAAAAACGCCGAAGGCGGCAAAATGTACATCCAAGATCGGGTAGCCGAACATGCTGACGGTCTGTGGGCCATGATCCAAAACGAAAAAACCCATGTGTACATCTGTGGACTCAAAGGCATGGAAGGTGGCATTGATGCCGCTCTGACTGTAGCCGCTGAGAAATCTGGTGTAACTTGGTCAGAGTACCGTAGTCAGCTCAAACGCGCTGGTCGTTGGCACGTAGAGACTTACTAAGTTTTTAGTGGGCTTCGACTCCGCTCAGCCCACTAAAAACTTGGGTTTTACCAACTTTCTGAGAACCCCGATCGACCGATCGGGGTTCTTTTTCGTGCCCTTGATATTCTTTAAATGAGAGATAACTTGCATCAAATCTGAGAATTACGTTACATTTGATTAAGAAGAAATGTAACGTTCTTGCTCTTTGGCCTATTTCTGGTTGTAAGCAGACTCTCTTTACAGTCAAAATTACTTCTCATCACCCCACCCAGTAAAGTATCTAGCTAATTACTTTTAGTGAACTACTCCGTGGAAATTTATATAATCCTTTATTCAAACAAGGCAGACAAAACATGAAATTTTCTTGGCGCATAGCCCTGCTGTGGTCGATTCCACTTCTAGTCATCGGTTTCTTTCTTTGGCAGGGTGTCGCGCCCAGCTTTACTGGCGAAGTGGGTAAAAATACAGCCAGTGCCCGGATGACCTATGGCCGTTTCCTGGAATACTTGGACACCAACCGAGTGGTTAGCGTAGATCTTTACGACGGTGGTAAAACGGCAATTGTTCAAGCTACTGACCCCGACTTAGAAAACCGTGTACAGCGCCTGCGGGTAGACTTACCAACCAATGCTCCTGAGCTAGTTACTCGCTTACGCAACACCACCAAAATTCAGTTTGATAGTCACCCTGCTCGCAATGATGGGGCAATCTGGGGCTTCTTGGGTAACTTGTTGTTTCCCGTATTACTTGTCAGCGGCCTGTTTTTACTGTTCCGCCGCTCCAACAATATGCCCGGCGGTCCTGGTCAAGCCATGAGCTTTGGTAAATCCAAAGCCAAGTTTCAAATGGATGCCAAAACCGGCGTAATGTTCGATGACGTAGCTGGAATTGATGAAGCCAAAGAAGAACTACAAGAAGTGGTTACTTTCTTGAAGCAGCCTGAGAAATTCACGGCTGTTGGTGCAAAAATTCCTAAAGGCGTGTTGCTAATTGGCCCACCTGGAACCGGTAAAACCATGCTGGCGAAGGCGATTGCCGGTGAAGCTGGGGTACCTTTCTTCAGTATCTCTGGTTCGGAATTTGTGGAAATGTTTGTGGGTGTGGGTGCTTCCCGCGTTCGTGACCTGTTCAAAAAAGCCAAAGAAAATGCTCCTTGCTTGATATTTATCGATGAAATCGATGCAGTTGGTCGCCAGCGCGGCTCCGGCATCGGTGGTGGTAACGACGAGCGGGAACAGACCCTGAACCAAATGCTTACCGAGATGGATGGTTTTGAAGGCAACACCGGCATTATTGTCATTGCCGCTACCAACCGTCCTGATGTCCTAGATTCTGCTTTGTTACGCCCCGGTCGCTTCGATCGCCAAGTACAAGTAGATACCCCTGATATCTCCGGTCGTTTGGAAGTGCTCAAAGTCCACGCCCGCAACAAAAAGCTGGGTGAAGACATTTCTTTAGAAGTAATTGCGCGTCGTACCCCTGGTTTCAGTGGTGCTGACTTAGCTAATTTGCTGAACGAAGCAGCCATCTTAACCGCTCGTCGCCGCAAAGATGCCATGACCATGTTAGAAATCGATGATGCAGTCGATCGGGTAGTAGCTGGCATGGAAGGCACGCCGTTAATTGATGGTAAGAGCAAGCGCCTGATTGCCTACCACGAAATTGGCCACGCCATTGTGGGCACCTTGCTCAAAGAGCATGATCCTGTGCAAAAAGTGACTTTGATTCCTCGCGGTCAGGCTCTGGGTTTAACCTGGTTTACTCCCGATGAAGATCAAATGCTAGTTTCTCGCTCTCAGCTTCGTGCCCGGATTTCTGGTGCTCTAGGTGGTAGAGCCGCCGAAGAAGTGGTTTTTGGTGACTCCGAAGTTACTACCGGAGCCGGTGGTGACTTACAGCAGGTCACTTCCATGGCGCGTCAAATGGTTACTCGTTTTGGGATGTCTACCTTGGGGCCATTGTCCTTAGAAAGCCAATCCGGCGAAGTATTCTTAGGCGGTGGTTGGAGCAGTCGATCGGAGTATTCTGATGAGATTGCCGCTCAAATCGATCAACAAGTGCGGGTAATTGTGGAAGAGTGCCACGTTGAAGCCTTGCGGATTATGAGAGAAAACCGGGTAGTAGTTGACCAATTAGTAGACCTCCTGATCGAAAAAGAAACGATCGATGGTGATGAGCTGCGTCAAATCGTTGCAGAATACACTGTGGTTCCCGAAAAAGATCGCTTTGTACCGGCTATCTAAGCAAAATTATTAGCTAAAAGCTGCTCCGGTTTTCTGGAGCAGCTTTTGTTTGTTTTTAAGCTTTTTTGCCATGGTCATATTTTCGCAATCAGCAGTATCCTATGCAAAGGGATGATTGCACCATTGGCTCTCATCATCTCCTGTAAAATTTCCTAACCAGACTTATGATTGCTCCCGTCAATGTACCGCCTTCACAACTGCAAATAATTCAGGGTCCTTCACTGGACAAGTCCGCAGGCCAAGCTCCTAGTCTCAACGCTGCTCCTAGCCTAAAGAAAAAAACTCAGCCTGTACTGCAAGCTCAAGCTACTATTAGCCTCAATCAAGCCTTGTTAGCAGCCGAACCACAGGCTTCTGAAACAGAGGCTGAGCAAAACCAATTTCCTAAAGCACGAATATTTCCATCTCCGTTAGTTAGCCCTAATAACAAAGAATTACCCAAAGCAGCGGAGCCGAATTCTGGTCAATTAGATCCCAATCTGCAACCCTTAATCCCAAATACTCAGCCTAAAAGCTCTGATCAGCTAGTGCCAGATTCTAAACCATCTGAGACTACCCCAGAATTTAAAAAGCAACAAAAACTAGATGAAAAGCTGTTCGTCCCAAATACTCAGCCCAAAAGCTCCGATCAGTTAATACCAGGTTCTAAACTACCTGAGGCTACATCGGAATCGAAAGAGCAGCAAAAGCCTTCAGCTCCTCTAATCCCAGATGCTCAAGAACGGCTTAACCCCAATCTAGTAAGGCCAGAATCTCAGCCAGCAGAAGATCCTGAGGCCAAGCAAAATTCTAAGCCAACTCCACCACCACTGCCTAGTGAGATCTTCCCTGCTCCTTCCCAGCAGCCCCAAAGTCCTTTGCCCAGTGGTCCGCCACCAACCGAGCCTGGTAATTACCCAGATAATACTGGTCCTGGTGCAGCTTATTACAACCAAAATTACATCGCGCCAGCGGTGTCTTTTGGCAGAGATACCTTGCTTGGTGCCACTTCCCGGTTTGGTATTGGTAAAAATCTGTCGGTACGCCCGAGCTTATTTTTAGGCAATACTGCTCGTATTGCCGTTCCTCTTACCTACGATTTTGGTTTTAATGAGAATGAACAGTTCGAGAAAAATCCTTTGGTCGTTTTTCATGCCGGTGGTGGTTTAGACTATTCCTCCAGAAGTGGCTCTAACACCAGCACTTTAAACCCATTGGTAGTATTTGGTGCCGATGTTTACTTAGGTGACGGTGCTTCAGTGCTGCTGCAAATTGGCAATACTTTCAATTCAGACTTCGTCGCAGTTGCTGGTGTCGGCTTGCAATTCTAACCAGGCGGCATATAGGTCTGGCCTTTTGGTTTTCGTCCGGTGGAGCTGTTGTTCATAGCGCCACTGGGCGATTTTTTGGTGGTTTCCCGAAAGTAATACTGCTGGCACTTCTAAATCTCTAAACGATGGAGGACGAGTGTAATGAGGATAGTCCAACAAGCCACTCTCAAAACTATCTTGCTTTAAGGAATCAACTTTACCAACGGTGCCTGGAATCAGACGAGTCACTCCATTAATAATGGTCAGTGCTGGAATTTCGCCACAGGTCAGCACGAAGTCACCCAGCGAGATCTCTCGATCGACCACGCTCATCACTCGTTCATCTATCCCCTCATAGTGACCGCAGATAATGACTAATTGCTCATAGTTTTCTACCAGATCCCAAAATAGGGGCTGACTCATGGTTTTTCCTTGGGGGCTCATCATTAACACCAAGCGCCTAGGAAGAACCGGTAAAGATTCTAACGCGGCAAACACTGGCTCGGGTTTGATGACCATGCCGACCCCGCCACCGTAAGATTCATCATCTACTTTGTGGTGTCGATCGAATGTGAAGTCACGGGGATTACAGAGGTTGACGGCGGCTAGTTCTTTGGCGATCGCTTTCCCCAACAGCCCCGAAGACAAGGGTGAGGTGAAAAAATCAGGGAATAGAGTAATGATGTCAAAACGCACGAGCAAAGAAAGTAAAATCACCGTTTCATTGTACCGGCTCATTGTAATGGCTGAAGGTGGTAGGGATGAATCTTGACTGTATCTCCGCTCCATCAGGTAGTTTATACCGATGGCTTGCGTGTATTTCAGGCGAGTATAATTAATTTTCAGTTCTTGCTTGAGCAGTTGGTGCCAGATGATTTTATCCAGTTTAGAGATCGTCAAACAGCCCCGCTTTACATCCTTTGAAGACTATTTAGCCTATCAGGACAGCGATGATCGATTATATGAATTATTTAATGGGGGATTAGTTGAAGTGCCGCCAGAATCGGGGTTTAATGTGGGCATTGCTACCAAGCTGCTGATCTATTTTGCCCAGATGATTGGTCACTTGAGAGTGCGCGGTCATGGTTTGGAACTAGAAGTAGATGGTGAACCCCGAAACCGCTACCCGGATTTGACAATTATTAAGGAAGAACATGTTAGTCAATTGCTAGCGCGTAATACTATTCGTTTAAGTATGGCAGCTCCAGATTTGGTAATGGAAGTAGTCAGTCCAGGCAATTTGCAACGAGATAGAGATTATGTCGCCAAGCGATCACAATACCAAAATCGAGATATACCGGTATATTGGATTATTGATCCACAAACTCAAGAAATCATGGTCTTAACTTTGGCTTCGACTGGTTATCAAGAACAGGTTTATCGAGGCGGCGATCGATTACCGTTTCAAGGTAGCTTACTAAGCTTGACTGTTACGGATGTTTTCGCTGCCGAGTAATATCGTTCAAATTTGACCAAGTGGGTAAATCGCTGTGAATGGAAGAGAAGCCATTCGACTCTGCCAGAAAAGCCCGTTCGATGATAATCTGTTAAAGGCATTTCAAAATGTTAAGACTTTTTCCTATATTCGTAATACACCTTAAATAAATCGCACATGGCTACCACCGCAGCAACAACCACAGTGGGACGGATTACCCAGATCATCGGTCCCGTAATCGACGTAGAATTTACCGGCGGCTCCATGCCCCAAATTTACAATGCCCTCAAGGTTGAAGGTAAAAATGAAGCCGGTGCGGATGTTTCCGTTACCTGCGAAGTACAGCAGCTTTTAGGCGGCAACCAAGTACGCGCCGTAGCGATGAGCACCACCGATGGTTTGGTACGCGGCATGGCTGTTAACGATACTGGCGCACCAATTAGAGTGCCGGTTGGTCCTGCTACTTTAGGACGTATTTTCAATGTATTGGGTGAAACCGTAGATAATCGCGGTCCCGTTGGCACAGACGAAACTATGCCAATTCACCGGGATGCTCCAAAGCTCACTGAGCTAGAAACTAAGCCCTCAGTATTTGAGACTGGTATTAAAGTATTGGATCTTTTGGCTCCTTACCGTCGCGGTGGTAAGATTGGCCTGTTTGGTGGAGCCGGTGTAGGCAAAACCGTAATCATGATGGAATTGATCAACAACATTGCGATCAACCATGGTGGTGTATCTGTATTTGGTGGTGTGGGCGAACGCACCCGTGAAGGTAATGACCTTTACAATGAAATGATGGAATCGGGCGTAATCAAAAAAGACAATCTGAATGAGTCGAAGATTGCTTTGGTTTACGGCCAAATGAATGAGCCACCTGGAGCCAGAATGCGGGTTGGTCTTTCGGCCTTGACTATGGCTGAGTATTTCCGCGATGTCTCTAAGCAAGACGTATTGCTGTTTATCGACAATATTTTCCGGTTTGTACAGGCCGGTTCTGAAGTATCGGCACTATTGGGTCGGATGCCTTCTGCGGTAGGTTATCAGCCTACTTTGGGTACCGATATGGGTGATTTGCAAGAGCGGATTACTTCTACCAACCAAGGTTCGATCACTTCTATCCAAGCTGTATACGTACCAGCAGATGACTTAACTGACCCAGCTCCTGCTACTACCTTTGCTCACTTAGACGGTACTACAGTACTTTCTCGGAACTTGGCAGCTAAGGGTATTTACCCAGCAGTAGATCCTTTGGATTCTACTTCTACTATGCTTCAGCCAGCGGTAGTTGGGGACGACCACTACAAGACTGCTCGGGCCGTGCAAGCAATTCTGCAACGTTACAAAGAGTTGCAAGATATCATTGCAATTTTGGGCTTGGATGAGTTGTCAGAAGATGACAGACAGGCTGTATCTCGCGCCCGCAAGATTGAGCGCTTCTTGTCTCAGCCGTTCTTCGTAGCAGAAGTATTTACTGGTTCTCCTGGTAAGTATGTGAAGCTCGAAGATACTATTAAGGGCTTCAAGATGATCTTGAATGGTGAACTTGATGATTTACCTGAGCAAGCTTTCTACTTAGTTGGCGATATCAACGAAGCGATCGAAAAAGCGAAGAAGCTCCAAGGTTAGTTTGACCCGATGAGTTACAGGGCAGGGGCTTAGATCTCTGCCCCTCACTATGAAATTTTTAAATTTAACTAATTATGTCTTTAACTGTAAGAGTTATTGCTCCCGACAAAACTGTCTGGGATGCCACTGCGGATGAAGTGATTTTGCCTAGTACCACCGGTCAAGTGGGAATTCTGACTGGTCACGCTCCTTTGGTTACTGCTTTAGATATTGCGGTAATGCAGGTGAAGTCTGGCAAAGATAAATGGATTAAAATTGCTTTGATGGGCGGTTTTGCTGAAGTCGAAGAGAATGAGGTAACGGTGTTAGTCAATGGAGCTGAGTTAGGCTCCAATATTGATGCTGGTGCCGCGAAAGCTGAGCTGGCCGAGGCCGAGAAGCTGGCTGGTAAAGCTAGTACTAAGCAGGATGAGTTAGAAGCTGCTCAGGCTGTCAAAAAAGCTAAAGCGAAAATTTTGGCTGCTGCCTAGTTTTCAACTATCTTAAAAACCAGTGGTTAGATTACTAACCGCTGGTTTTTTGTCTGTATGGCTTGATGATTTTTGAAAATCGTTGTAAATAATGCCAGTTAGGATTTAGTTGCACTATTCAATTTCTTAACACTCTGGACAAGACTGGAACTCACATTTTTTTGCTTTGGCAATAATCACTTAGCCATTAGGTTACTATTGACTTATTATAAAGTAATGATGGTAGTGAGCTTTTATGGAGATCAAAATATCATGCATCGCTCTTCTTGGTTGGTTACGGCTGCTTTGGTGGGAATAAATATAGCTCTGGTGCAACAGGTGGCTACTGCTAAGTCAGCAGAGGAGGTGGGATCGATCGCCACCGCAGTTACCGTAGAGATTAAAACAGAGAATCCTCTTGATACGGGTTCAGGTATTTTGTTGCAGCGTCAGCAAGATGTATATACTATACTAACCGCAAAGCATGTAGTGAAAAACTATACTAGCTTGACTATCAAGACATCTGATGGCACTGTCCATAAATTTTTGCCCGGTTCGATTCGCAAGTCAGGAAATAATTTAGATTTAGCGATCTTAAAGTTCCGCAGTTCCAAGAATTATAGCTTAGTGAATATCGGCAATTCTAAAAGATTACAAAGAGGATCAACAGTGTATGTAACTGGCTTCCCAAATGTAAATGAAAATATAGTTAGTGCTGGTCTGTTACATTTCACAGATGGTAAAGTGACTGGGGTAGAGCCTCAGGAAAATGATTTTGGTTATTCATTGATTTATGGAAATCAAACGTTACCGGGAATGAGTGGTGGCCCGGTGTTGAATGAAAATGGTGAACTGGTCGCAATACATGGGCGAGGGGAAAAAGAGAGACAGCAGAAAACCGGTCGTAATCTAGGGATTGTGGTGGAGCGCTTTGGTTCAGTGGCCTTGGCTTTGGGTATTCAACTTGATCAGCCAGTAGCAACCCTGGCAACTAGCACAGTTGCTAATGCCACCGATTACTATTTAGCAGGCATCGAAAAATACTATGATTTTGATTTCCAAGGAGCACTAAATGATTTTAGTCAGGCAATATCTCTTGATCCTAAATATGCTCTAGCTTATGCATTTCGCGGTGCTGTCCGAACAGAATTAAATGATGTTGCGAAAGCAACAGCAGATTTGAACATAGCTGTTATTCTTGATCCCAAATCTGCCTTAACATATATCTTTTCTGGTGCCCTAAAAAGTCAGCAATTAAATGACTTCACAGGAGCATTTGCTGATATAAATCAAGGAATTTACTTAGACTCTAAATTGCCACTAGCTTATTTAGCTCGTTCTATAGTAACACTGCATAAATTAGAAACCACATCACCAAGTCAACAAAATCTACGAGAATTAGAAAATGCACTAAATGATGTAAACCATTCTATTAATCTTGACCCTAATTTTGCCTTAGCCTACATATATCGCAGTCGTTTTTATTTAATCAATGGACAAGAAAGCAGTATTAAAGATTTGCAAAAAGCAGCAAAATTACTACGACAGAAAAAACACTCTCGATTATTACTAGCGGTGATAGAGCAGTTACGAAAGCAAGGGGCTAACGAAATGGAATAGAAAAAGCATCCTATTTTTTCAGAGATACTCACAAAAGGTATTTTCAACCTGCTAGCTGGATTCGAAAACACTCACAACAATACACCTACTCTTTATCCAACTTCAAAACAGCCATGAAAGCCGCCTGTGGTACATCCACAGTCCCTAAAGACTTCATCCGTTTCTTACCTTTAGCTTGTTTTTGCAACAGCTTTTTCTTGCGAGAAATATCCCCACCGTAGCATTTTGCCAATACATCCTTACGGATGGCCGGAATCTGTTCACTGGCAATAATTTTCGCGCCGATCGTTGCTTGGATTGGCACCTTAAACTGATGGCGAGGAATTAATTCTTTGAGCTTCTCCGTCATTGCCCGCCCAATATTGTAAGCCTTGTCTCGGTGGACAATCATCGCTAGAGCATCTACCGGATCACCGTTGATGGCAATATCTAGTTTCACCAGATTGTTTTCCCGATAGCCAATCAGATGATACTCCATACTGGCATAGCCTTTGGTTCGCGACTTCATTTGGTCAAAGAAATCTGTGACTACCTCCGCCAAGGGTAATTCATAAATCAGCGTGGTGCGGCCTTTGCTCAGATACTTCATATCTACAAACACCCCCCGCCGAGTTTGGCAGAGATCCATCAAAGTCCCCACATAGTCCTCGGGGGTGATCATTTCTAGCTTGACATAGGGTTCTTCGATCGAAGTGCGATGATTGTTATCCGGCAAGGTGCTGGGGTTATCGATATAAATCGGCTCCCCGTTCGGCACATTTACTTTGTAAACCACCGAAGGCGCAGTAGTAATCAGATCCAGGTTATACTCCCGCTCTAGGCGCTCCTGGATAATTTCCATGTGCAGCAGCCCCAAAAAGCCGCAGCGAAAGCCAAAGCCCATTGCGCTAGAGCTTTCTGGCTCATAGTTGAGCGAGGCATCATTGAGCCGCAGCTTGTCTAGAGCCTCTTTTAAGTCAGGGTATTGGTCGGCATCGATCGGAAACAGCCCACAAAATACCATCGGCTTAGCTTCGCTATAACCACCCAAAGCTTCTGGAGCCGGTCTACTTACCAAGGTAATCGTGTCACCCACCCGAGCATCACCAACTGCTTTAATGGAAGCAGCAAAATAGCCCACTTCTCCGGCGTGCAGTTCGTCTACCTGAATCTGCTGGGGAGACAAGATGCCTAGCTCGTCTATTTGGTATTCTTTCCCGCTGGCCATCAGCCGTACTTTGTCCCCTCGGCGGACGCTGCCATCTACCACGCGAAAATAGACTACTACCCCTCGGTAGGTGTCATAGTAGCTGTCAAAAATCAGGGCGCGTAGGGGTTGATCAACAGTATCGGCAGGTGGAGGTACTAATTCGACGATCGCCTCCAAAATATCCACAATGCCAATGCCCGCTTTGGCTGAGGCCAAAATGGCGTTGGAGCAGTCTAATCCAATGGTTTCTTCTACTTCGGCGCGTACTCTTTCCGGTTCAGCACCGGGTAAGTCTATTTTGTTCAGGACAGGAATAATTTCTAGGTTGCTCTCTAGAGCCAAATATACATTGGCCAGAGTCTGGGCTTCTACTCCTTGGGAAGCATCAACAATCAGCAGCGCCCCTTCACAGGCTACTAAGCTGCGTGATACCTCATAAGAGAAATCGACGTGGCCGGGGGTGTCGATCAGGTTGAGAACATAGAGCTTGCCGTCTTTGGCCGTATAGTTCATGCGAGCGGCTTGCAGCTTGATAGTAATGCCCCGCTCCCGCTCCAAGTCCATGTTGTCGAGGAATTGTTCTTTCATTTCTCGGTTGCCGACGGTGCCGGTATCTTGCAGCAGCCGATCGGCCAAAGTAGATTTACCATGGTCGATGTGGGCAATAATTGAGAAGTTGCGGATGCGATCGACTGGAGTGTTGGTCATAGGAGCCTTAAATGGTTGAAGCGCGCAAAATTTCACTATCCCTATTCTAGAATGAATCTTGACATCCTCCCACATCTCCCTATTGGGTAGGTATGGGCTTCTCATCAGAGACCTCATTTTTGTGGAATTGCAAAAACTGAGCCAGAAGTAACCCAGCGAAAAGGGTTTTAAAAGCAATTGGAGGATCGCGATATTCTCCTGCCGGGTTGTGAATTATTGCCGTTCACGAAGTGTCTCTGGAAGAGAATCGCCAGATACCTCAAAAAGCTTTAGAGAATAATCGATCGAATTACGGGGACTATTGAGTCAATAACACCTGAGTTCTGTCTTTTTTCTGCGAGTGATCGATCGGGTTCAAGGGATTATGAATTCTTCGATTCTCTTAACAGAGGCGCTTCGCGAATGCCTGTGGCGCAAGCAAAGCTATCAATTCTGTCAAGATTTTTTAATCCTACTTCAAAAGAATGAATGGTGTGTTAGGTTGAATCCTATCACCCTAATATACTGATTAGGGGTGTTAGGCCGACGGATTTCCGTCTAATAGCCCTCTAAGGATGTGTTGGGCAAAATTTTTTCTATCTATTATCCCGTTTCGGTGTGTTAGACGGAATTAATTCAGTCCAATCACTTGTTAGACTTCAAATTCTTAGTACATGAACAAAGACTTTATTATCTCTGAAATTCAGCGATTGGCTTCTGATAACGGGGGTACACCACCAGGAAAAAATACTTTCTTCAACGCTACGGGGATAAAGGAGTCTGACTGGTCAGGGAAAATTTGGGTCAAATGGAGCGATGCCGTGAGGGAGGCAGGATTTGAACCCCAGGTGATGCAAAGTTCCATTCATATCGGCGAAAAGATAGAGAGGTTAATTGAAGTCATTCGTCATTACAGAAAGTGGCCAACTACGGCGGAGATCAAGCTATACGCACGGCAAACAAATGGTTCTCTCAGCCACAACACCCTAAATGGTCTTGGTAATTTGTCAGAGAGACAACGGTTGGTTCATGATTTCTGCATGAATAGTGTTGATGACTATCAGGATGTTCTAGCAGTTTTACCTACACAAGTCCTTGATGGTGCTGATCCAGTGCAATTAGTTAGATCAAAGTCGGATCAACAAAATTCCATAACTGGCTATGTATATCTGATGAAATCTGGGAAGTACTATAAGATTGGACGTAGTGTCTGCGCCGAAAAAAGACATTATGAATTAAAAATTCAGTTACCAGAAAAGCTAGAACTTGTGCATAAAATTGTCACCGATGACCCTATTGGAATTGAGCGGTACTGGCATAATAGATTCAAAGAAAAGCGTTTAAGTGGTGAATGGTTCAATCTAACTAGGGAAGACCTCAATGCTTTCAAACGTCGATCATATATGTGAAAATAGCTATAGTCAAACGCCAACAGCGTTTAAGCTCTCTCCACCGTACCAGTCTAGTTACTGCACGCAGGCGGAACGGAGCGTGTAACTTTACTGAAGAAAGGTAGTTCTCAAGTCACAATAGACCATCTCTAAATTCTGATAAAGTAGGTGAGCAGCAACGGACTAACTCCCGTGAGTCAATACAGACACGATCGCTTTGCCAAACTCTACGTCAAAGCACTCTACAAAACCAAAGGCAACGTCCGTGAGAACATCCCCGTCCGCCGTGACGAAGACCTAGCGATCGACCTACTTTTTGTCGCCGATTCCCAAAGCCCCGCATGGCAAACCGAAGACCTTGGCTGGTTCGATAAACTCATGGCCGTCCATCCCACAGTCATTGTGGAACATTACAGCGGCTACCTGAGCCTTGACCATCTCGATCGGTGCCAAACCCGCCGAAACCTATACTGGCAAGAGCGATCGAACGAGCTAAAACAAACCCTAAAAAGCGGCCCTGCATACAGGGAAGCCCTCAAACGCGAAAAGCCCTTTACCTGGATTCTCACAGTGAATTGCAGCCAGCCCACACTACGTCAATGGGCTGCCCAACCCGACCCAGAACTCGGCAAAGGAGTTTACCGTCTGCCCCCAGCCGCCATGATGGGCATCGTAGTTCTGGAAGAACTCCCCCCTGGCTCTGAGACCCTATGGCTGAAAATGCTCAGCTCCGGCCAAAGTTGCAAGCAGGCATTCAGTGCGATCGAGCAACTCTCTGGTAGTCGTCGGGAAAGAAACGATATACTCAGAGTATGTGCCCAGTACGCTACCTACCTACAAAGTCGCGATCCCCAAGAACTCACTACCGAGGAAAAAGCCATCATGAGAACCCTAGAACAAATAGACACCCTGTTTGACGTGGAAATTCCTGCTGCGGAACAGCGTGGGTTGAAGCTGGGTAAGTTTCAGACGGTGAGTTTACTTGTACGATCACGGTTTGGGGAGCAACCGGAAGTGGAAGCTGAAGTGGAACGAATGGCTATGCTGACCAGTGAGCAGTTAGACGCGATCGCCACAAAAATTTTCCAGTGGCAAACCTTAGCTGATGTGGTTGCTTGGCTAGATAGGTTGGAGCCTTAAACCATCTCTGCGGGACGCAATACCTCGCCTTTTCGTCTTTTGGCTGTGGTGCAAAGTGTAAAACTTGGTATTAGGTCGAGCAACAGTAATAGGCGGTAGTCTAACAAGTCGTTGGAGCTGATGTTAAAGGTTTTTTGCTTCGACCTAGTTCATGATCACTGCTCAACTTAATC
Organism: Synechococcales cyanobacterium bin59.metabat.ball.084; assembly: GCA_013297675.1. Lineage (GTDB taxonomy): Bacteria > Cyanobacteriota > Cyanobacteriia > Cyanobacteriales > Chamaesiphonaceae > JAAFHZ01. The sequence continues at coordinate 18,137 of JAAFHZ010000031.1, forward strand.
GTTAGACCGCTCAATTCAGAGTTTCGTTTGTGCTGGAGCAAGTCATAAATGGCTTGCTCCCCAGAGAAATTGATGCAAAATCAGGTCTGGAGTCAATGCATCTAGTGATTCATTCGTCTCAATGACCCAAGATCGCACTAAGATATAAAACCTAAGCAATTTTGTAGGTTTTCTAGCGGAGTTTCAGCATGGCAGATAATCGTCGCAGTCAGGCCATTACCCAAGGCACACAGAGATCACCTAACCGTGCCATGTTAAGGGCAGTGGGCTTTGGAGATGAAGATTTTACCAAGCCGATCGTCGGTTTGGCCAATGGATATAGCACGATTACTCCCTGCAATATGGGAATTAATGTTTTGGCGCTGCGGGCAGAAGCTGCTTTAAAGAAAGCCCAAGCCATGCCTCAAATGTTTGGCACCATTACCATCAGTGATGGGATCTCGATGGGTACCGAGGGCATGAAATATTCTTTGGTCTCGCGGGAAGTAATTGCAGACTCGATCGAAACGGCTTGTACGGGTCAAAGTATGGATGCGGTGCTAGCGATCGGCGGCTGTGATAAAAATATGCCAGGAGCTATGCTGGCCATGGCGCGGATGAATATCCCAGCAATCTTTGTGTATGGGGGCACCATTAAGCCCGGTCATCATAATGGTAAAGACTTAACAGTAGTAAGTTCTTTTGAGGCCGTGGGTCAGTTTAGCGCCGGTAAAATTGATCAAGCGGAGTTGACGGCGGTAGAGAAAAAAGCCTGTCCTGGAGCCGGTTCTTGTGGGGGGATGTTTACCGCTAATACCATGTCTTCGGCTTTTGAGGCGATGGGCATGAGCTTGCCCTATTCTTCTACCATGGCGGCAGAAGATGAAGAAAAGGCAGAGAGTGCCGAGAAATCTGCTTATGTCTTAGTCGAAGCGATTCGTAAACAGATTTTGCCCAGTGATATTCTGACCCGTAAAGCCTTTGAAAATGCGATCGCCGTAATTATGGCAGTGGGTGGTTCTACTAACTCGGTGCTGCATTTGCTGGCGATCGCCAAGACTATTGGTGTACCGCTGTCGATCGATGACTTTGAAGCTATCCGCGTAAAAGTGCCGGTAATCTGTGATCTGAAGCCTTCTGGTAAATATGTGGCTACCGACTTGCATCAGGCCGGTGGCATTCCCCAAGTAATGAAAATGCTCTTAGAACATGGGTTGCTTCATGGTGATGCTCTAACTATTAGCGGGCAAACCGTGGCAGAAGTGTTGGCCGAAATCCCGGCAACTCCTCGGGCCGACCAAGACGTGATCAGACCTTGGGATCGACCCATGTATGCTCAAGGTCACTTGGCGGTACTTAAAGGCAACTTGGCTACCGAAGGCTCAGTGGCCAAAATTAGCGGGGTAAAAAATCCGAAGATCTCTGGCCCAGCGCGAGTTTTTGAATCAGAAGAAGCCTGCTTAGATGCAATTTTAGCTGGCAAAATCAAGGCCGGTGATGTGATTGTGATTCGTTACGAAGGCCCGAAAGGTGGCCCCGGAATGCGAGAAATGTTGGCTCCCACAGCGGCGATTATTGGGGCGGGCTTGGGTGACTCGGTAGGTTTAATTACCGATGGACGTTTTTCAGGCGGTACCTATGGCATGGTGGTGGGGCATGTAGCACCCGAAGCTTATGTCGGTGGTACGATTGCCCTAGTTCAGGAAGGCGATACTATTTCGATCGATGCTGAAAAGCTCTCTTTAGAATTAAATGTATCGGCGGCAGAGTTGGCCACTCGACGCGCTCAATGGCAAGCTCCTGCTCCTCGCTATCGCACGGGCATTTTGGGCAAATATGCCAAGTTGGTTTCTTCGAGTAGCTTAGGGGCTTTGACTGATCTAGATTTGTTTTGATTTTTGATTGAGGGGTGTGAGACCAGTCAGTAAACTGGGTAAACTAAAAATAACTCTTAGACCTGCCAGGTTTCCAGAATTTATTTTTGCGTTAGGAACTCCAATGCCGACTTCCACTACCACACCCTCTAATTCCAATATCCCTGATTCTTCACCATTGGTCGGTGCAGCACCAGTTTTAGCGGTAGTTGCTGGTAGCCTATTTTTGTTGTCTGTTGTCTATGCTGTCAAAAATTTTAAAAAATTCTCAGCATCTTCATCGAACAAAATAGTGCAGAGTTTTTTGAAGGAGCAAGTACCAGAAAACGATATCAGACAGCATCGCCGAGACTTGACCAACTTAAAGTATTTAGTGCAAAAAGCCGAGAATTTGGACAGTGAGAAATTTCAGAATAATGAATTTTCGATGTTTTCTAAAATCAAAAGCTATATTGCTCATAATGTCTATGAATATGCCGATTTGAATTCGGTAGTAGATATGTTGAATGTGGCAATATCTGCCCAAAAGAGCTTTGCGGCCATTTATCAAATTGAATCACAGTTTCATAGCAAAGTTCAACAAGATTTCTATGATTATGTTACTCATTATTTAAGCAAAGAAGAATTAGACAGAACTGAATTAAAAAAGAAAGTCCTGCGCAAAGCTGAGATGGTCTGTGGTGAACTGAAAACAGAGGAAGGGCGGGCGGCGATCGCCACCTATGCTTCAGAGGTAGTTAGGGTTTCAGAAAACGACTTTGGGGTAGAGCTGCTGCGATTGTTTAAGAAGAACCACATGTCAGATTATTCGATTATTGGCAAAATTGGTGAATCGATCGATCGGTTAGATGGCGCAAATTTAGTCGATTTAGATGGTTTAATGCTGATAGTTTTAGAAAAATCCAATGCCTTTGAAAAAATTGGTGCGGTACTAGATTTAAAAGAAGAAGCTAATTCTCCAGAAACTCATCGAAAAGTTTTGCAATTTATTGGACTAAAGAAGCGTTATCAAGCATCTTATGCCAAATTTCAAGACCTGTTAGCTACGGTCAAAGAATTTCACCGCTATTATCAGTCGATCACTGCAATTCGAGAAAAATACCCAGCTAAAACCTATCGCATTCCGGTAGAGTTCACAGTAGAGCTGCCCGGTTTAAAGCTTTACAAGAAATATATGGCAGTACATGATAGCTACCAAGATCGTCCGGTAGATCAGCTTAGCGCTTTGGCTTCTAAAGCAGCAGAGGTGAATGATGACTCTAAGAAGTTGTTCAAAAATGGCTGGGATCGTACCAAGTTATCGAGCATGGCTTTGCAATCTAAATAGTTAGGCGGGCTATGATGTGAGCAACGGTTATTTATCCCGCTTATGGCACTTTTTCTTTCTAAGCTTTTCCCACTACTGTTGGTCTATCCTTTGGGGGTTGCCAGTATTTTGCTGGTGATAGCGCTGGTGATGATCTGGCGGAAGTCTCGGTGGTCGGCGTTTCCAATCGGCCTTTCTTTAGCGGTAATTTGGCTATCGAGTAACGTGTGGGTAGTCAATGGAATGCTGCGATCTTTAGAGTGGCGGCATATTCCAGCAGGTGAATTGCCTAAGGCTGAAGCGATCGTTTTATTAGGAGGTGCTACTCGATCGGTGGCTTATCCGAGAGTGAATCCAGATCTGCGAGAGCAGGGCGATCGGGTGACATACACAGCACAGCTCTACAAGCAGGGCAAGGCTCCTGTGGTAATTATTAGCGGTGGCCGAGCCGATTGGATGGATGGAGGCAACCCGGAGTCTGCCGATATTTCTCAGATGTTTCAAAAAGATTATGGGATTCCGGCAGCAGCGATTATCGAAGATCCCACATCGTTGAACACTTATGAAAATGCGGTGAACGTGCAAAAAATTATGCAACAGCGTAATATCAAAAAGGTGCTGCTGGTAACGTCGGCTTTTCATATGCCTCGATCGGTACGGATTTTTCGCAAGCTGAATATCGATGTGATTCCGGCTCCCAGTGACTATTTAGTTTCTCAGAACGAGCTAGATGAGCCGTTGCGTACTGCGGAAGCGTTTATTTTGGGGATGATTCCTAATACCGAAAAACTGGATAAATTTACAGTAGCTTTGAAGGAGTATGTGGGGATGTGGACTTACATCTTGAAAGGCTGGGCTTGAGGGGGAGGTCGTAGACTAGGCTGGTCGTTGGAATATCGCTTACCCAAATGGTTAAGCAGGGATGAGTTCACTGGGCGAAGCCGAAGTGAGCCAAATCCAGATGGGCTTGATTGTTGCAAAACTCTATGTATTAATTTTCGTGCAGCGATATACTGAGCAGGGGGATTATCCCCGCATTTGGAAAATTCTTTCGATCGACTATGAGGTGGCGATGAACGCTGGTATTGACTTACAAGGAACATTTATCGAATCCCTGGTTGACTTTGGGATTACCAGTGAGCTGGCCAAGGTGCTATGGATGCCTTTCCCGATGGTGCTGATGCTAATTGGCGCGACTTTGGGGGTATTTGTGAACGTTTGGCTAGAGCGCAAGGTGTCGGCAGCGGCACAGCAGCGGATCGGTCCAGAGTTTGCTGGCCCGTTGGGGGTGTTACAACCGGTGGCCGACGGTTTGAAGCTGCTGTTTAAGGAAGATATCTCGCCTGCGAACTCTGATCCTTACCTGTTTACGATCGGGCCAATTTTAGTAGTATTGCCGGTATTTCTTTCTTATCTGATTGTGCCATTTGGTCAGAACTTGGTGGTAACCAACATTACTACTGGGGTGTTTTTATGGATTGCTTTGTCTAGCATTGCGCCGATCGGATTATTGATGTCAGGCTACGCCTCCAATAATAAGTACTCTTTATTGGGTGGTTTGAGAGCAGCAGCTCAATCGATTAGCTACGAGATTCCCTTGGCGTTGGCGGTGCTGGCAGTGGTAATGATGTCGAATAGCTTGAGCACGATCGATATTGTGGATCAGCAGGCCGGGATGGGGATTCTGTCTTGGAATATCTGGCGACAGCCTTTTGGGTTTGTGGTGTTTTGGATTGCGGCGTTGGCCGAATGCGAACGCTTACCGTTTGATTTACCAGAGGCTGAGGAAGAGTTGGTAGCAGGGTATCAGACGGAGTATTCCGGGATGAAGTTTGCTTTGTTCTACATTGCTTCTTATGTAAACTTAGTACTATCGGCGCTGTTTGTAGCAATTTTGTATTTGGGCGGCTGGTCGAGTCCGATTCCGATCGAGCTGATTGCTAACTTAATTAACGCCGACCCCAACAGTGCTTGGCTACAAGTTTTGGATGCTTCGTTGGGCATTACCATGACAGTGCTGAAGGCTTATATGCTGGTGTTTTTGGCGGTGCTGACTCGTTGGACTGTGCCTCGGGTGCGGATTGACCAGTTATTGAATTTGGGTTGGAAATTTTTGCTGCCGATCGCCTTGGCTAATTTGCTTTTAACTGCGGCACTCAAGATTTCTTTCCCGGCTTTCTTTGGCGGTTAAGATTATCATTATTATTTCTTAAAATACCCTAGCAGCTTGAAAAAGCGGCTAGGGTATTGCTTTATAGAATTCTATCGATTGGCTAAGAGATGATTGCCGACTAAATCTGTAAATATTTTGGTGTCTGTTTGCCAGTTGTTGATGATCTGTTGTACTCGATTTACTCGTTCTGCTTCAGTAACGTTATTGAGAGCATAGTTAAAATTGCCAGCAAAAAGCACTACATCTGTAGCATTTTGATTGGGAAATTGTAGTGTGGCTTCGTTGACAGCAAGACTAAGCTTTTTATCTGGGAAATCATAAGATTCTAAACTAAGAACTGTTCGATCGCCTCCAATATTTTCTCGGCAGCATGACCATCCCCAAAAGGATTGATCGCATTGGACATCTGAGCATAAGCCGCTGGATTTTCCAAGAGTTCTGAGACAGCAGCGGTGATTCGATCGCTGTTAGTACCAATCAGTTTTGCCGTACCACCAGTGACCGCCTCCGGTCTTTCGGTAGTTTCGCGCATGACCAACACCGGTTTGCCTAAACTTGGCGCTTCTTCTTGTAAACCACCAGAATCGGTTAACAACAAATGACAGCGTTGAATCGCGCCCACTAATTCTAGGTAATTTAATGGCTCGGTTAAAAATACTCGGGAATGCTCACCCAGCATCTTTTGTAGCGGGTCGCGGACGGTAGGATTGCGATGAAGGGGCAATAGCAATGCGGTATCCGGGAATTTTTCTAGCACCTGTAAAAAGCCTTGGCCAATGCTGGCCAATGGTTCGCCCCAGTTTTCTCGGCGATGGACGGTGGCTAAGATGGTGCGGTATTTTGACCAATCTAGGCCAGGGATGGGGCAGTCGGGTTTTTGGGCGGCGACGGTGAGCAGGGCATCGATGACCGTGTTACCGGTGTTGTGGACTTGGCCGGTGACATCAGATTTGCGGAGGTTGGCTACAGCTAGGTCAGTGGGGGCAAAGTGCAGTTGGGCGATCTGAGAAATTAGCCGCCGGTTGGCTTCTTCGGGGTAGGGATCAAAGAGGTTATCGGTGCGCAAACCAGCTTCTACATGCCCGATCGGAATCTGTTGATAAAAGGCTGCTAGAGCCGCTGCAAAGGCGGTAGTGGTATCGCCTTGGACTATCACGAGGCTGGGTTTAGATGCTTTGAAGAGTTGTTCTAATCCTTGTAGACAGCGCTGGGTAATGTCGGTGAGGGTCTGTTGAGACTGCATGATGTCTAGATCCACATCGGCTTGCAAATCAAAGATTTCCATTACCTGGGCGACCATTTCTCGATGTTGGCCGGTGAGGACTACCTGGGTGCGGAATTTGGCAGATTTTTGGCAGGCTTTGATCACGGGAGCCAGTTTGATGGCTTCTGGCCGGGTGCCTAAGGTGAAGCAGACTGTGGGTTTGGTGTTATCCATCGGGATGAGAGAAATTCTTGCGCGGATGTCTGACCAATTGGATGATCGAGTTGGTGTCAACATCCTAGCTTGATTGTTGTCCTCTGCGGCTGATTTGGGATGTTTTGCTATCCGCCACAGCCTCCACCTCCATCACCACCTCCACAACCACCTCCTCCACAACCACCGCCTCCATCTCCTCCACCGCTTGGTGGTGTAATCATAGTTTTGAAATCGTCGAATATTGGACTGTTAAGAGCGGTGGCACCCACAAATACATAAGCCAAATTGTAGTTAGCATTAGGATTTTTTAACCAATCGTCAGAAAACTTTTCCTTTAAATGTTGCCAGACCTGATCGCCATAAACACTACGATGTAAGGGGCTAGACTGAAGCAAGTAAAAATAAAAAAACAGAATAGAACCTATTACTAGCAGAAAGCCCACTGGTCGGCCTTTGGAGAAACCCACAACTAGGCGAACCAAGCCTAGCAATATTACCATTCCCATCAGCAGCGTTGGGTAAAGTCTGGCAGTTTTAGCTTGCTGTTCAGAAACCAGTAATTTTATTTGATTTAGTTTTTGACCAATAGATTTAGTTTGTTTTAGAGCGATGTTATAAACAGTTTCAAGTGATCCTTCACTATTTTCAATAGCCCAAGCAACTTGAAACTCTAAAAAATGGGCAGAGAATGGAATAGCTTTTTTGAGACGGAGATTTTTAGTCTGAGAATTCACCTCAATTAAATCTTGCTCTAGAAGGTGGATAATTGCTGCATCAATAGCCTGCTCAGGACTAGAAAGGTAGGCTATTTCATAAGGATCTAAGACTACTTGATGCACTGGTACTTCTGTTTGATAGGGTAAACGCAGTCTATCTTTCAGGATAAAGGCGGTGATGCTGCTCAAAATTGCCAAAGGAATGTAGATACTTAGAAATTCTGTGGCTTCCCAATCGAGTGGGTTGATGGAGTTAGAGGCACAGCCTAGTAATAAGGTACAACAGAGACTGATTAAGCCGATCAATTTCCACTGTAACCAAATATTTGATGGTGCTTGCTTCTTCAGGGATCGAGTCAAATTCCCCAATATTTCTGGCCAACTGGCAGGTTTGGGAATTACCCAATTCTGAGCGCGGCTGAGCCATTGTTGATGTAAGGGCTGGAATCGATCGGCAACACTCGGCCAAATATCAGTGGGGGGTTGATGACCAAAAAATTGCTGGTAGCTTTTTAGGGTTTGCTGGTAATAAGTGAAAAACTTTTGTTGTTCTTTTTGGCCACCTTTGGTTGGTTCATGGTGCAATGGCTGCCCCAAAACTTCTGGACAAAATTCTTGCCAGTAAGAGCGAGTATAGGTGAGATGCAAATGCCAAGCTTGATCTACTTGTCCAGAGGGAGTGACAGGATGATCAGTGACTACTGCCAAAAAAGCGAATTTTTTATACTCGGCTAAAACTCTCTGGGTATATAGCGGCGACCAGTTTTGCTCACGGGCAAGGCGTTGGCTAAAAGAAAACTGGGCATCGGGGTGATCGAAGGTGAAATCTTGTAGACGTTGATACAGAGCTAGTTCGGAGGAGTTCATCTGAGGCATGACTATGATTTTCTCCAGATTGATTTGGACAGGTTTATGCTGCTGATGCTTTATTTATGGGCAAAACATTTTACAAATTGCGGGATTCTCTATGAAAATTTGCAATGATCTTGGGGGCGGTTGTGCGGGGATGGCGGTTGGGGTGGGCAGGTTTTTATTGGGAGATTTTGTCGCTGGCAGCGATTTTGGATAAACCTGCCCCTACGATTCTGCGTATTGTGCCGCCTATTTATGTGGGGTGTCGTATGATATCTGTTGGCCACCATGACTAAAATTGAACTACTTTGAATCTCTCTGCTGCTCCTTATTTTATTGCGATCGCTCTTTTGATCTTGCAGGCTCCGGCTGCTTTACTGTTGTTGACTCGTCTGGTGCGAGGGCCTTTTCGGCGGCCACCAGTGCAACCTCGGGTGAGTACTCCCGATTTGTTGGGGGCAGTGTCGGTGGTGGTGCCAACTTTGAATGAAGTCGATCGATTAACCCCCTGTTTAGAAGGATTAAAGCTGCAAAGCTATGAACTCAAAGAAGCGATCGTGGTAGATAGTCGTTCTCAAGATGGCACTTTGGAGCTGGTCGATCGATATAGCCTCACCGATCCTCGCTTGCGACACATCACTGATCCACTATTACCCAAAGGCTGGGTGGGTAGACCTTGGGCTTTACACAATGGCTTTTTGGCTGGTTCGGGGCGCTGGGTTTTGGGTATTGATGCCGATACTCAGCCCCAGGCCGGTTTAATTGCGGGTTTGGTAACAGAAGCCGAAGCAGCAGGATACGATTTGGTGTCTTTGTCGCCGAAGTTTATTTTGGCGCAGGCCGGGGAATGGTGGTTGCAGCCTGCTTTGTTGATGACTCTGATCTATCGGTTTGGGGCAGCGGGGGAACGCAATAGTGCGCCCAGTCGGGTGATGGCCAATGGACAGTGTTTTTTGTGCCGTCGATCAGTCTTAGAAAAAATTGATGGCTATACCAGCGCTGCTGATTCTTTTTGTGATGACGTGACTTTAGCCCGCAAGATTGCAGCAGCGGGCTACAAAGTGGGGTTTTGGGATGGCTCTAAGGTAATTAAGGTGCGGATGTATATTGGAATGGCCGAGACTTGGCGCGAATGGGGTCGATCGCTAGATTTAAAGGATGCTAGTACTCCGGGGCAGATCTGGGGCGATTTGTGGTTGCTGGGGGCGACTCAAGGTTTGCCATTGCTGGTGATGGTTTTGGCGGGGATAGCTTGGGGATTGGGTGATCGATCTCTACCAATTCAAGCATTGCTAGGATTAAATGGTGGATTATTGCTAATTCGCTGGGCTTTGCTTTTGGCTATTTTGCCCACCTATGAAGCTGCTCCAGATACCCAGATGTCTTGGACTTTTTGGTTTTCGCCTTTGGCAGATCCTGCTGCTTGGTATCGAATTTGGCTCTCATCTCAAAATTCACCCAAAGAATGGCGCGGTCGTACATATGATTAAGGCTATTCTTCGGTCAATCAACAGCGACCGCGTTTGGCAATCGCCGCAGATCTTAGCTGGGAGAAGAATTCGGCGAAACTTACCAAAGGTTAGAGTAAATGCTCCCAATCAACGTTTTCCTTGATTTTGGTGAGTACTCCTTTGATTTCTTGTGTTCGGCTTTTATCGACTACCAAAGTTACATTGCCATCTCGGACTACCACCACATTATCTAGGCCAATAGTCACAATTACATCCTCACTGCTACTGGAATATAAAATTGCTCCGGCAGTATCTAATCCAATATGCTGTGCTAGCTCCACGTTGGGGTTATGGGCTTCATCACCTTTTAAGAGACGCTCGATCGCATTCCAATCACCCAAGTCATCCCAGCCAAAACTTACTGGTAACACATAGGCCAAATCAGTTTTCTCCATTAAGGCATAGTCCACGCTCTGTTTGGGCAAAGTAGGATAAGCCTCAATCCCGTGGGCTTCTAAGGGCTGCATAATTTCTGGCGCATAGATTTTCATTTGATCTAACAAGGTCTGAGCCGTGAAAATAAACATGCCGCTATTCCAAGTATAGTTACCCAACTTGATAAACTCTTCGGCTTGCTCCCGATCGGGTTTCTCGGTAAAGCGACTGACTTTAAACGCTTGGTGTCCCAAAAAATCCCCAGCCTTTTGGCCTTCTTGAATATAACCATAGCCAGTTGCCGCAAAATCGGGGGCAATGCCCAAGGTGACGATCGAAGGAGTCTTGCTAGCCAAGGCAGCCGCAGAAGTGAGAGTTCGATCGAATTCCAGGGGGTCAGCAATGTAATGATCTGCCGGAAAAAAGCCCACGGTAGCCTGATTGCCATAGCGGGCTGCCACCATCAAGGTTGCCCAGGCTACCGCCGCCGCAGTATCGCGGCCTTCTGGCTCTACCAGCAAGTTAGCAACAGGCAGTTCTGGAAGCTGGTCTTTGACTCCTTGTTCTAACTGTGCCGAGGTAATTACCCACACATTTTCCCAGCCGCCCGCTACGGTTAATAGTCTTTGAGCAGTGCCTTGTAGCAGGCTGACCCCTGTGCCATCTAAGGAAAGAAACTGTTTCGGGCGATGTTTGCGACTCAGCGGCCAGAAGCGTTCGCCTTTACCGCCAGCAAGAATGATGGGCACCAGGATCTTGGTCATAGGTTTATGTTTAAGAGTTCTTGGATGGATTATATGCTAGCTACTTGCCAAAATTCCGTGGATCAGGCAACCAAAAGAAAAGATAGAATAAACAGCTACCTGTCGAAAAACCTTGAATTGATGACTGTCTATCAACTTCTGGCTCCTGCCAAAATCAATCTGCACCTAGAGATTCTGGGTCTACGACCAGACAATTTTCATGAGTTGGCAATGGTGATGCAATCAGTAGAATTAGCCGACTTGGTAGAAGTAAAGGATGCTGTAGATGAGCAAATTGTTTTGCACTGTGATGTGCCCGAGGTGCCTCAGGATCAGACTAATTTGGCCTATCGGGCAGCAGCCCTAATCCGCGAGCGCTGCGGGCGACAGGAAGGGGTAGAAATTACCTTGCATAAGCGGATTCCGATGGCGGCAGGGCTGGCTGGAGGTTCCGGCAATGCAGCGGCGGTGTTGGTGGGGTTAAATTTATTGTGGGATTTGAAATTGACGGTGGCTCAGTTGCAGTCGATCGGAGCCGAGTTAGGTTCGGATGTGCCTTTTTGTATCAGCGGTGGCACGGCGATCGCCACTGGTCGAGGCGAGAAAATCACCAATATTTCGCCGTTACAGCAGGGGGCGGTGGTTTTGGGCAAGTATCGCAGTCTAAGTGTTTCGACTCCTTGGGCTTATGGGGCTTATCGCCAGCAGTTTGGTGATAGTTATGCAGTGGGTGATGAGTTGGTAGCTAAATCGCAGGGTATTGATCAGCTTAAGTTAATTCAGGCGATCGAGCACCAAGATATCACTACAATTGGTGAACTGCTCCATAACGATTTAGAAAAAGTAGTGTTACCAGAATATTCTTTGGTCGCTCAGTTAAGAGCGGCTTTTAGTAAAACTGATAGCTTGGGAGTAATGATGTCTGGTTCTGGGCCAACGGTGTTTGCTTTAGCCCAAAATTTGCAAGAGGCAGAGTTGATTTCACAAGCAGTACGCAACCAGATTCCTGATCCGGATTTAGAGCTATTCGTAACCAGTATTTCTAGTCAGGGCATTCATTTGTTATGAATACTCTGGATGGTTGTTTCAACAAAAAATGATGTATGACTTGACGACCTGCTATGCACTTGTCGGTGATCGAGGCTGGACTTAAGATCTGGTAAAATGTCCTCAAGGTCAGCAGTGCTTAGGCATAAGCGGCCAAGAAAGCAAGGGTGTGATCCCGAGGAAAAAGAATGGCTGCTGAAGATTACAAACCCGGATTAGAGGGCGTACCTGTCGCCAAATCGAGCATTAGCTACGTCAATGGCCAGGAAGGAATATTAGAATATCGCGGCATCCCGATCGACGCACTTGCTCGTCAGAGTAACTTCGTGGAAACCTCCTATCTGCTGATTTGGGGCAAACTGCCCAGCGCTGCCGAGCTAGCCGAATTTGAAGACGAAATTTGCTCCCATCGGCGCATCAAGTATCGGATCAAAGACATGATGAAATGCTTCCCCGAAACCGGCCACCCTATGGATGCTCTCCAAGCCTCCGCTGCTGCTTTGGGCTTGTTCTATTCCCGCCGCGCCCTCACCGACCCCACCTATATTTGGCAAGCCGTCACCCGCCTGCTGGCCAAAATCCCCACCATGGCTGCCGCTTTCCAGCTCATGCGCAAGGGGAATGACCCCGTGCTACCGCGCGACGACTTGGGCTATGCCGCCAACTTCTTGTACATGCTCACCGAAAAAGAACCAGATCCTTTATCGGCTAGAGTATTAGATGTTTGCCTGATTCTTCACGCCGAACACACCATCAACGCCTCTACTTTTTCGGCTATGGTCACAGCCTCGACCCTCACCGATCCCTATGCAGTCATCGCCTCGGCGGTGGGCACTCTAGCTGGCCCCTTACATGGCGGAGCCAACGAAGATGTGATGTCCATGCTGGCCGAAATTGGCACGATCGATCAGGTGCGCCCCTATGTGGAAAAATGTGTGGCCGAAAAGAAAAAAATCGTCGGCTTTGGCCACCGGGTCTATAAAGTCAAAGACCCTCGGGCAATTATTTTGCAAGAGTTAGCAGAGGAGCTGTTCGCCAAATTTGGTCATGATAAATACTTTGATATTGCTGTGGAGCTAGAAAAAGTCGTAGAAGAATACTATGGCCAAAAGGGTATTTATCCTAACGTAGACTTCTATTCTGGCTTGGTCTACCGCAAGTTAGGCATTCCCGATGACCTGTTTACCCCAGTGTTTGCAATCGCCCGAGTCGCTGGCTGGTTAGCACATTGGCGCGAACAGCTCGATGAAAACCGGATTTTTCGGCCTACCCAGATCTATACCGGCGAACATGGCGTGACTTATACATCGATAGCGGAGCGTCTCTGAAAAAACATCGATCGAAGATAAACCACAAATTCCCATCAAAAAAGCAGGAGGCTTAATCCTCCTGCTTTTTGCGGACTATCTCAGGACTAGAAATTAATCTAGATCATCCATAGAAAGTACTGGCTCCAATTCGCGATCGATACCGTTCTGGAATCCAGCAACAGCGGCTCTTGCCCGGCCAGCGTGCCACAAGTGACCCACAAACAGGAAGAACGCAAACACGAAGTGAGAAGTAGCCAACCAAGCGCGAGGAGATACATAGTTGAAAGCGTTGCTCTCAGTGATAACTCCACCTACCGAGTTCAAAGAACCCAGAGGAGCGTGAGTCATGTATTCTGCCGCCCGCCGAGCTTGCCAAGGTTGAATATCATTCTTAACCTTGTTTAGATCCAAACCGTTAGGACCACGGAGTGGCTCCAACCAAGGGCCTTGGAAATCCCAGAAACGCATGGTTTCACCACCAAAAATGATTTCGCCCGAAGGAGAACGCATCAGGTATTTACCCAAACCAGTAGGACCTTGAGCAGTTGCAATGTTTGCACCCAGTCTTTGGTCACGTACCAAGAAAGTTAAAGCTTGAGCCTGAGAAGCTTCAGGACCAGTAGGGCCGAAGAATTCGCTAGGATAAGCTGTGTTGTTGTACCAAACCATAATCGAAGCTACGAAGCCCATCAAAGATAGAGCACCTAAGCTGTAAGAAAGGTAAGCTTCACCAGACCAGATCAAGGCGCGACGCGCCCAACCGAAAGGCTTGGTCAAAATGTGCCATACACCACCAGCAATACAGATGAAGCCCACCCAAATGTGGCCACCAACAATATCTTCGAGGTTGTTAACGCTGATAATCCAGCCTTCGCCACCAAAAGGAGCCTTCAGCAGATAACCAAAAATGACCACAGGGTTAATTGTGGGATTAGTGACCAAACGTACATCACCACCACCCGGTGCCCAAGTATCGTATAGACCACCAACGAACATGGCTTTGATCACCAACAGCAAAGCGCCTACACCCAAAATACACAGGTGAAAGCCCAAGATGCTAGTCATCTTATCTTTATCACGCCAGTCGTAGCCGAAGAAAGAAGAATATTCTTCTAAGGTATCAGGCCCGCGCAGTGCGTGGTACAAACCACCCACACCCAGGACTGCCGAAGAAATTAAGTGCAGTACACCAACTACGAAGTAAGGAAAAATATCAATCACTTCGCCGCCAGGACCAACACCCCAACCTTGGGTAGCCAAGTGAGGTAGCAAGATCAAACCTTGCTCGTACATGGGCTTTTCGGGAATGAAGTGAGCTACTTCAAACAGGGTCATTGCCCCTGCCCAGAAGACAATCAAACCAGCGTGGGCAACGTGTGCGCCCAGCAGTTTGCCAGAGAGGTTAATTAAGCGGGCGTTTCCAGACCACCAAGCGTAACCGCTGGATTCTTGGTCACGACCACCCATTACCATGGAAGTATTAAAGGGTGTTTCCACTATTCGAGAGCCTCTTAAAAGGTAAATATTAGGAGTCGTTTAGGTGGTGGTACTAGCTGACTAGACCACCAAAATATGCATAGCAGCTTCTAGACTGTTGCTTAGCTCATTACTGAGCCAGCGCAAAAGGTAACGTTATTGTAACCTTATCTTTCGGAGTTTTAAAGCTTCTTTACACAGTGTTACGGCGATCTCTATGGTCTTTTAAGATTTCAGGTTGATCGCCGCAGTTCAAAGAGTCTTACAAGGCGTTACCGCGAGGTAGAACTTCTTCAGGGAAAGCAAACTGCTCATGAGGCTGATCTTGAGGAGCCATCCAAGCGCGAATACCTTCGTTCAATAAGATGTTCTTGGTGTAGAAAGTTTCAAACTCAGGGTCTTCAGCAGCACGCAACTCTTGAGAAGTAAAGTCGTAGGCGCGGAGGTTTAAAGCCAAACCAACAATGCCCACCGAACTCATCCACAGACCAGTTACTGGTACAAACAGCATAAAGAAGTGCAACCAACGCTTGTTGGAGAAAGCAATTCCAAAAATCTGAGACCAAAAACGGTTAGCAGTAACCATCGAATAGGTTTCTTCAGCTTGAGTAGGTTCAAACGCCCGGAAGGTATTGGGGTTTTCGCTATCTTCAAACAAGGTGTTTTCTACAGTGGCACCGTGAATCGCACAGAGTAAAGCGCCACCCAGAATACCGGCTACGCCCATCATGTGGAAGGGGTTGAGCGTCCAGTTGTGGAAGCCCTGCAAGAACAGGATGAAGCGGAAGATGGCGGCCACTCCAAAAGAAGGAGCGAAGAACCAACCAGATTGACCCAATGGGTACAGCAAGAAAACGCTTACAAACACCGCGATCGGGCCAGAGAAAGCCAGAGCGTTGTAAGGGCGAATTCCGACTAGGCGAGCAATTTCAAACTGACGCAGCATGAAGCCGATCAAGCCAAAAGCGCCGTGCAGAGCCACAAATGCCCACAGACCACCCAACTGACACCAGCGAGTGAAGTCACCTTGAGCTTCTGGACCCCACAAAAATAGCAAGGAGTGACCCAAGCTGTTAGGAGGAGTAGATACAGCTACGGTCAGGAAGTTAGCACCTTCAAGGTAGCTAGAAGCCAAACCGTGAGTGTACCAAGAGGTAACAAAAGTGGTACCGGTCATCCAGCCGCCCAAAGCCAAAAAGGCTGTAGGAAACAGCAAAATGCCAGACCAGCCCACAAATACGAAGCGGTCTTTTTTCAGCCAGTCGTCGAGAACGTCAAACCGTCCCCGCTCCTGGCCTCTATCTAATGCAATAGTCATCTAGAAACTCCAGAATATAAATGATGATTCCTGTGCAGCTAAAATCCCACCAAATGAATTATGAGGGAATCTCGCCTTGCGATTTACGTTTCTTAACTCTCTTTAATTTAGGTATTTTCTTACCTGTTGGCAAGCAAGAGCAACCAAGATGATCTAAAGACAATCTAAAAATCAAATATTGCACGCCGAAAAAAATACTGGTCAGTGACGACGATCACCGAGAGTACAAACCCTGGAATTTAGTCCCAGAGCCTTTTCAGTCAATTTGCTGTGGTCACTGCTATTGGTATATCGATATCATGGGAATACCGCCGACAGCCAAAAACCATGACCAACTTTACCGCTTCCTCTAACTCCCCATCTGGTCTTTCTGCTGCCGACATCGAGCTGATTGAAAACTTCGTGCGGGGCAAGAAAAAAACGATCGCCGCTGCTCACCTCCAAGTAGAGTATTCTGACAAGGCCATGAAACTGCTCGATCGACGCGGTGGCCTAGTCGCTGTGAGCAAACAGGTCAACGAATGGCAGCAAAAGGTCTTGCTCAATAACCAAGTGGAAGGATACATGAGTGTCCTTTGCGCCACACTAGAGCACCATGATTTTTTGGCTGCCCGCAAATCTCGCCACCCCGACTATGTAGAGTACAGCAAGTATCAAACCCCCGAAGGCTATAAGCTGCAATATCAACCGGCTCACATTATGGGGAAGGCTTGGCTAGAGCGCTACGCCCGCTCTTCGGGATTACAGTCTCGTAGTCTGCTGGTGTTTCAGAGCGGTAGTTGGTTTCCTATTCAAGAGCTGAAAATTGATCAACGCACTCTACAGCTTCGTACTTTAGTGGGTGAGACGATATTTGACAGCAATGATTACCTAGTGTGGATCGAACAGTCGGTAGATGCAGCCACCGGTGCAAAAACACCCAAAACCAAATCTCTACGCTCTCGCAATTCTCCAGCCGCTCCCATATCTACCCGACCTGCCCCCCAAGGGTCTAAGGCGATCGATCAAGAATTAAGAGAAGAAACCATCAATACTCCAGAAGATTCTCTCTCAGACCTGTCTCAAGAAATATCTGCTCTACAAATAGCAACTCAATCGACACCGGCATCAAACATGGCCACAAATCCTCAGGCAGCAGCTCCCCAGCAAGACCAACGCAGCACACCCACTACACCCGATCCGGCAACTAAAGAGTTAATGGATGCAATCAAAGCCAAAGCTCTCAAACGACTTTTGGACTATGTTAAAAATGGCGAAAAAGTGGTGATTACCGAAGTTCTTAAAAATGGTCAAGATCAGGTGATCACCACCAAAACCACCGAAGTCAAGCGCGGCTGTCCTCGGTGGGTGATCGAACGATTGCGAGGCACCGCAGAATTTTAACGATCGATTCTCACTGGCAGTCGATCGCATCTAAAGGTAATTTCTTCGGCAGTCCAGTTATTCATGCGCCTCCTAACGACCTGTGAATAATTGGGATTCTCCCTGTCAAAGCGTTTGGATTGAAGCGTTTCCGTGATCTGATGAGAGGTAGCAGGTTCCTGCAAGATATGGATGAACAACGGCGGAATCCGAATCAATTTCTTCCAAATTAACAGGTTTCGGCTTGTCTAGGCATAACAGTATGGGCAAAGAGATCGATCGACAAAGATTCTTAGTTATGGGCGATGCTGAAGGATTCGTCGGTTAGTGCTTAGGTTTCAATGATTATGAGTTGTGAGAGTGGATGCAAGTAAAAGGCCAAATCGACCCTATTCGGACGCAAAAAGACCTCTGAAAAAGACGTGAGGTTAGAGTCTACTTCAGAATGACATTTTCTGCGTCCTTTCGTAGCATCTTTAAAATATCGGTGTAATAGAATAATTGTCCGCCTAAATACCCTACGTAGGATGTTATGCCGATGGTTTTCTGCATAACACCCCTATTTTCTGGGGATATGACGACGTTTGTCGATCTAATTACCCTATTCGGCATGTTAGACTGAACCTGTCAGCATAACCAGTAGTTATTCCGACAAATGGGCATAATTTTTTGGTGTGTGCTATAATCAAGAGCCTTGCGGTATAACAAACAGTTAGAACCGTCAAATGAAAATTATAGTGGTTAACCGCACTGCAACAACTAAAGTTGGCAGATATCTGGTTGGCGGTTGCGGTTCAACTGATCGTTAGACTGCCTGATTTACACTCACTTGGAGTATAGAGAATGTCACCATGTTTCAATAGGCTAATAAATTTACCTAAAGTCATCTCAGTAGTGGGCTTCTTTTTCTGGCTAGTGTTGCCCTTTTTGGAGGTGAGCAAGAGGTATCTACTCAGTCGTGCAATTACTTTGCAGGAACTGCTGTAGGGGGACAAAAAGTAAATCTAAATACCTGACCTGCTCCATCAATAGAGTTAGTTATGCAAGTGTGGATTTTGTTTACTTCTTAGGAAAAAAAGATTCACGAGCCAAGCTAATTGCAATAGCGGAACTTGGACAACTTTTTCTGACGGGCAAATGCATCGCCCACAATCGCAGGCAACCCAAAATATGCTTGACGTGATGTGCAGCTACAGATAAGTTTATTGGGAACGCAAAATGCTTCTGGGCTTAGAGTCTTAACCTCCAAATGTTGCTACCTCAAGTCGTTATTGACACTAATGTCATTGTTGCTGGGCTACGCTCTAGACGTGGCAGTGCATTTCAGTTGCTGTCACTCATTGGTACAGAACAATTTGACATTCACTTGTCAGTACCCCTCGTACTAGAATACACAGAGGTTCTACTACGGGAGCTGCAAAATCTTTACCTGAGCCGCGAGGAAGTCGATAACCTAATCGATTTCTACTGTGCAGTGGGAGTGCCCCATGACATTTTCTTTCTTTGGCGACCATCTTTACGCGACCCAAAGGATGAAATGGTACTAGAGCTTGCAGTCAAAGCAGGCTGCGAGAGTATAATTACATACAACACCCGTGACTTTGTAGGCGTTGAGCAGTTTGGTTTAAAACTACTTAGTCCTTCAGAGTTTTTGCACTTAATAGGAAAGCTGCCATGAGTATTGTTCAAGTTCAAATTCCCGACTCATTACACAAAAGTCTAGCTGATCTCGCCAGTCATGATGGTATTTCTATAGATCAGTTTATATCCACTGCAATAGCGGAAAAAATATCTGCATTGATGACGGAAAGTTATCTCAAAGATCGGGCTGAAAGAGGTAATCGGGTAAAGTATGAAGCAATCCTGGCAAGGGTTCCTGATGTGGAGCCAGAAGCATATGACAAGATGCCGACAGTCTAACAAACCCGTTGCACGCCGACCGTATCGAGTTATTTCCTCTTGCAGATTCGTTGACACAGGCTCTCGATACCTACTTCTCGGCAATGAGCACATCGATTTCTCCTCCAGAGCGGTCGAACATCCGTGCAACAGAATTGACCGAAGCGAAATCGCATGTTCTTGCTGCCGCCAATCGTTGGTTTTACGAATTGGAGTTCTCTCCAAAAGTAGATGATGCTACGGCAGAACTGACAATCCAGGAATTCATGAAACACCTTAGCTCAGTTGTTGGCTCTGCAAAGGTGTTTGAGGTAAATGTAGATCCGCCAATGTGGTACGAATGCGACTGGCAGGATTTCACGTTCGATGGCGAGTCCTGCCGATGGTTCCTACATTTTGGGTTTTCAGCTTAAACAGCAGGAGCCTCACACCTACCCGCTTCGGGAGGTGTTATGCGTGCGAGTTGAGGATTCTAGCGCCTACAAGATACAGAGGCACAGCCAGTAAGCGATAGGCGCTGGATGACGAACCGAGCAAACCCATTGGCTACGCAGGCTTATCTTGCTCTTCGATGTATTTACGTAGTGTCGTTACAGTCACCCCACCGCAAGATGCTACGAAATACGAACCATTCCATAGCACATCTTTTTTATATATTGCGTCAAGCT
>JAAFHZ010000032.1 GCA_013297675.1 Synechococcales cyanobacterium bin59.metabat.ball.084
GACAGCAACAATATTTTGACCCGTCAACACCGCACCCCCAGCGGAGTGGTCACGGATGTCTTTGTGCCAGTGGTACAGGATGGCAAGCCTTTGGGGGTCTTAGCATTAGGCATCGAACCAAACCCCACCGTAGTGGCTTCTTCTGGTTTAACCCGTGATGTGACGATCGCGGTATTTGTGTCGATTTGGGTGATGGTGATTTTGGGGGCGGTGTTTAATGCCCTGCAAATTACTAAACCCATTAAAGAACTGCTTTCGGGAGTACAAAACATTGCCACCGGCAACTTTAAACAGCGGATTAATCTGCCCTTGGGCGGTGAGCTAGGCGAATTGATTTACAGTTTTAACGAAATGGCCGAAAAACTGGAAATTTACGAAGAGCAAAACGTCGAAGAATTAACCGCCGAAAAAGCCAAACTAGATACCTTGGTTTCTACCATCGCCGATGGGGCGGTGTTGATTGATAAAGAGCTTTCGATTGTTTTGGCCAACCTCACTGCTTGTCGGTTTTTTGGGTGGGAGCAAGAAGTAGTAGGCATCGAAATTCTGGAAGTATTACCGAGTCGAATCGCCACCGAACTAGGGCGACCTTTGAGCCAAATTATCAGCGGCGAAATCGAGAATGGCGAGTTTCGGATCTTTGCCGATAAACCATCCAATCGCACCCTGCGGATTTTGCTGAATGCGGTAATGGGTCAACGAGTGGTGATGACAGTACAAGATATCACCCGCGAAGTAGAGCTAAACGAAGCCAAAAGCCAATTTATTAGCAATGTCTCTCACGAGCTACGCACGCCACTGTTTAACATCAAGTCTTTTATAGAGACTCTCCATGAATATGGCGAAGAGCTAAGCATCGAAGAACGCAAAGAATTTTTAGATACCGCCAACCGGGAAACCGATCGATTAACCAGATTAGTCAATGACGTGCTAGACCTCTCTAAGCTAGAGTCTTCTAAGGTCTATAACTTTGATGCGGTGGAATTGTCCCAGGCGATCGAACAAACCCTGAGAACTTATCAGCTCAACGCCAAAGATAAAGGCATTGAGCTGCTGCAAGATATTGAGCCAGAGTTACCGGCAGTAGTAGGTAATTACGATCTGCTGTTGCAGGTGTTTGGGAATTTGGTGGGCAATGCCTTAAAGTTTGCGAATAGCGGCGATGCGGTGGCGATTCGTACTTACGTAGCACCCGAGACACCCGGCATTGTCCGAGTTGAAATCTCTGATACCGGCATTGGCATTGCCCCGGAAGATCAAAGCGCAATCTTCGATCGGTTCTTTCGAGTCGAAAATCGGGTACATACTTTAGAGGGTACTGGACTAGGACTATCGATCGTCCGAAATATTATCGACAAGCACCACAGCCAGATTCATTTAATCAGTGAAGATGGTGTGGGTACTACTTTCTGGTTCGATCTGGCTATTTACGATGCTTATGCCAGCATCAATAGCACCGAGGTATTAGCCACCTTGGAGCCGGTTCACTAAGCTCTGTAGCTTGCTTCGCAACCCAGCATCAGCCGAAACTGCGGCGGTAATCCGGTTGAAGCTATCCATCGACAAGCCATTTTGGGCAGCAATATCACTAGCTCGATCGCAGTGTTTGATAAAAATTCTTTGGGCATCAGTAGGCAGAGCATCCAAATTACCGGGCTGATGACACATTAAGCTGGGTACACTGCCCACTTTGCTTCTAATTGCTTGTAGTGCTTCTAAACGTAGTGGTTCAATTGCAATTACGGCTCTAGCATATTTACGCAATTCGCCATCACCAACTGCTTGGTATAAGGCTATCTGTACCGGTTGCTCTGATGCTGGCACAGGGAATATTTCTGAGACCTGAATAGCTGGCGCAAAACTACGCGCCGAACCAACTTTTTCGATACTGGTAGCGGCCATCGATCGCTGGGTTCCAGCAGCAATAGATACTACACAAACCAACAAAGAAACTTGTAACAAATGAGGGAGTTTCATGACTAACAACAACTAGCAAAACAATAAAGTCAACTGATATTTTGTTTGAAGGTTATTAGAACAAATAAGTTCCAGCGATCTTCAGAATTGCTCATAAAAACGGGGACGCAGATGAGAGCATTAAGATTGTAAGCAATTATTCTCGAAAAATCCTCTAAAAATTCTATGCAAGAACTAGTTGTATCTACCGGCAATCCTGGCAAGCTAGCAGAAATGCAGGCTTATTTAGCCGATACTGGCTGGCTATTAACCCTGAAACCATCTGAGCTAGACATCGCCGAGACTGGTGACACCTTTGCTGCCAACGCCAGTCTCAAAGCCCAGCAGACTGCTCTAGCCACCGGTAAATGGTCGATCGCCGATGACTCTGGGCTAGAAGTTGCCGCCTTAAATGGCGCACCCGGAATTTATTCTGCCCGCTATGCCGCTACCGATGCCGATCGAATTGCCAGGATCTTGGCGGAAATGGCCGATCAACCCGATCGACAGGCCAGATTTATCTGTGCAGTAGCGATTGCTCGCCCCGATGGCCAAATTGCCGATCAGTTTGAGGGCGTTTGTGAGGGCGAAATCTTACTGGCTCCCGCTGGTAGCGGAGGCTTTGGCTATGACCCAATTTTTTATGTCCCCAGCGTGGGCATGTCTTTTGCCGAAATGCCCGCCGCTACCAAAAAACAAGTTAGTCATCGTGGTCGAGCGCTGGCGCTAGCTCATGCCAGCCTACTCCGGCTCATCGTCGTTTAGCCCGATAATGGCCGAAGATCGCCGCCGTCTGCGTCGATTGGCCTCGGCGCTATTGTCACTACTGATCTCGGCGGGATTCGGCACAATCACCGGCAATGGAGTAAGAGACAGTTGCTGCATCGGATAATCATTGTCTGGCTGATAGCCGTTTGCTGGGTTGTCATCTGCCAGCGGTTCTGGTGCCGAAGTAGCCGCCGGGATTTCTGCCGACAACTCTGGTGGTGGTTCTGGCGGCAAGCTGCCCGGTTCAACCACCGTGACAATCGCCGTGCGGGGGTTGCGAATTTCTCGCTCAATTTTAATTAACGGCGATACTCCAATCCAGGCATAGACTGCTTTTTCTTCGTCGGTCATTTCTACCGAGATTCTTTCTGGCGGCTCGATCGGCATCCGCATCGGCTTCGCCCGTTGGGGTTTACCAGCATCTTCTTCTTCGCTGAGCTGATTGGCCAAATTATTGGCAACAGCGACGCTGTTAGATTCGGGAGTTTGTACCAAAATCGTGCCCAAACGCGGCACCACCCGAGGGTTTTCTTCCCGCGCCGCGATTTCGGGCCTTTCACCCCGTCGCCGCCGTCGTTTATCACCCCGTAATTCTAATTCTTCTTCACCGGCTGGCTCAAATGGATCGTTGCCATGATCCCAGGTGCGTTGAATCACTGGCGGGGCAATATCCATTACTGGGGGAGGACTATAGCGATCGGCTGCGCCAAATCGATCGGTGTTCAGGGAAATAGTGCCTTGTTCGCCGGGCAAGTGTGCCAAGTGACCTAAACCACCACACTGATTACAGGTATGACCAAACAGTTCGTAAATGTTCTGGCCTTGGCGTTTACGAGTCAGTTCGACTAAGCCCAGCTCCGAAAGCTGCGAAATTTGGGGCCGAGCTTTATCTGCTCGAAGCTGCCGATCGAAATGTTCGAGTACTTGCAGTTTGTCTTTGCGGTAATCCATATCGATGAAATCCACCACAATCACTCCGGCCAGGTTGCGCAGACGGAGCTGACGGGCAATTTCGGTGGCTGCTTCACAGTTTGTCCACAGCACCGTTTCCCGAGAATTGCTCGATCGGGTAAAAGAACCAGAGTTCACATCTATCACCGTAAGGGCTTCGGTGGGTTCAATGATGATATAACCACCAGAAGGCAGATCTACTCTGGGTTTTAAGGATTCGCGAATTCCCGCATTAACCCGGAAATACTCCAAAATCGATTGGCGTTCGCGATGGTGATCAATAAACAAGCCTTCCGGAGGACGACCATTACCACCCAAATATTGCTTAACCCGTTTGACCGCATGGGGTGAATCAACTACGACCCGATTTACATCGCTGGTGTAGGTATCTCGCAGCACCCGCTGGACAAAATCATCATCGCGGTTGAGCAAAGCCGGAGCGCGGCTGGCCGATTCAGCATCTTGTTCTACTTTTTCCCACTGGCGCTGCAACCGTTCCAAATCTTCGATGATATCTTCTTCACTTTTGCCTTCCGCTTCGGTGCGTACTAGCAGCCCCATTCCAATTGGTTTGATTAATACTGCCAAAGCTCTGAGCCGGTTGCGTTCGGCTTCACTGCGCACCCGCCGGGACAGATTCACTCCTTTACCAAAGGGCATCAACACCACGTAGCGCCCCGGTAGGCTAATGTTGCCAGTCAAGCGCGGGCCTTTGTTACCGGTCGGCTCTTTCATGATTTGTACCAGCACTTTCTGCTGTGGTACCAGCAATTCGGTAATTGCTCCGGCACTGCGCCGCAATCTCAGAGGGCCTAAATCGGTGACGTGAATAAAGCCATTGCGTGAAGGGTCGCCAATATTCACAAAAGCAGCATCAATACCCTGAACGATGTTGTCTACCAAACCCAAGTAAATGTCACAAACCTGATGCTGACCAGTAGAAACAATAATTTCTTGAATTTGATCTTCGGCAAAGACGGCACCAATCCGGTGCTGTTCTGCGATGATGATTTGCTTTGACATTAAATTTCCTCAAAAATTTACAGCAAACTTAGGCATGAAGCATTGCGCTGCCTACTGCTGGATAAAATACGTGCTAACAAGTTTTGCTTCGCCTGCTAATCGAGACTGTGGCAGTCTGGGCTGAACTCGCCCAAAATAATCGAGCAGTCTATACCAAAGACTACCGGCAGTTGAACTAGCAAAAGTGAAAAATTTGTTGGGGGTGGGGCTTTGCTCTCTATAGCTGTCGATCGATTGATGAACTCACGCGATCGTCTACACGGCTACCAGATATTTCCACTCACATCCAAAATTATAACCCGAATGATGCGGATCGCAGTTGCAGGCATTTGCTGGATAAATTACTTGATAGATTATTTGACCCAGCGGCCATGATCAATCAAAATAGCCAATTCGTGAGCCGGTAAAGGCTTGCTAAAAAAGTAGCCCTGCACCGCGTCGCACTGGACAGATTCTAAAAAGTGCAACTGTTCGAGGGTTTCTACTCCTTCGGCGATTACTTCTAGTTTCAGCTCTCGCCCCAAATTAATCACCATCCGCACAATGCCTGCGTCGATCGAACCAACAGTCAGCTCTTTGATAAAAGACCGATCGATTTTTAAGCGGTCTAGAGGCAAATGTTTCAGGGCAGCCAAAGAAGAATGACCAGTGCCAAAATCATCTAAAGATACTTGCACCCCAAGCGATCGGATCTCTTGCAATACCTGTACAGCCAGCTCTAAATTGCTAATAGCAATACTTTCGGTGATTTCTACTTCCAAATACTGAGCAGCTAGGCCACTTTCAGATAAAGCCCGCTGTACAGCTTTAACTAATCCGGGCTGTTGCACCTGTCTGACCGATAGATTTACGGCGATCGGGAAATAGCCTAAGCCTTCATTTTGCCAGCGCTTGTTTTGTTTACAGGCATTAATCAGCACCCATTCGCCAATCGGTTCGATCGAACCGTTGTCTTCGGCCACCGGAATAAAATCTAAGGGGCTAACAAATTTTCCGGCGCTGTCATAGCAGCGGAGCAAGGCTTCTATCCCAATGACTTGGCGGTTAACCAAAGAAATTTGGGGCTGGTAATGCAAAAAAAATCGCTCTTGATTGAGGGTACCAATGGCATCGATCGCCTGGTACAAAATATTTTCAATGCGCAGCCTTTGTACCGCCTGAGTACAGATCTGGGAGCTATAGGCTTCGTAGCGCACCCCATGCTGTTGGGCTAAATATAAAGCAGCGTTGGCGTGCTGCAATAATATTTCGGTATCTTCACCATCGTAGGGTGAGACAGCGATCCCCATGGTGCCCTGTAAGTACAAATAATTACTTTGCAGATGAGGGAAGCTCTCGGCAAATTCAAAAGGTGCAGCTAAACTATGAAAAATGGTATCGCAAACCATCTCTAGCTCGGCAGGCTGTGAGCAAGAGGTAATCAAAAAAGCAAACTCATCACCGCTCCAGCGAGCTAAGATATCGCCCGGTCTTAAAGTGCGCTGCAATCGACTTGCTACCATTTGTAAAAGCTGATCACCAATGGTATGGCCGAGACTATCGTTGATGGTTTTAAATCGATCGATGTCAAAAAAAATTACGGCTAGGGTCGTACCAGTTTCTTGGCTTTTAGCTAAAGCCAGGGTCAAACGCTGCTGAAACAGCCAGCGATTGGGTAAAGTCGTGAGGGCATCATAGTAAGACTGATGGCGAAACATGTTCTCTACCCGCTGCTGCATCACTGCGGTGTAGAGGTGAACAGTCAGAGCCTGAGCCGTTTGCACTTCGGCCTCTGTCCACTGGTAGCTGCTGTTTTCTGGCCGAAACAGCGTCAGACAACCAATGCACTGATGGTTATAGGCCAGGGGAATCAGCAGCATCGATCGGATTTTGGCCTGATTCAAGGCAAAATACAGCGGCTCTAAACTAGCTTGCTGATATACATCAGATACGGCATGTACCACCGCTCGATGCTGCTCTTCTCCGGGCTGGCGCTCGTACATGACCTTTTGCCACAGCGCATTTTGTTCAATGTTGATCGAAGTACTGGGCTGTTGGCCATGGGTACTAACGGGCAGTATTTCACCACAGATGGCTGGGACAGTATAAAGTCTGGCTCCACCGGCTTGAAAAGCTATAGCTAATTCGCCCAATAAGCTTTCGGTGCTATGGTCGAGATCTCCTAACAATTTACTAATGCCCTGAATCAAATTATCTTGATTGTTTTGTAGCCGAGCACGGGCAACTAATTGAGCTTGGGCAATGCCGATCGAGATTTGGTCAATTAATATCTGGATGGTTTGAAGCTGGCGATGATTAAAGCGCTTGGATTGTCGATGGTAGCAAGCCATTACTCCCCACAGATGATTTTGCTGGACGATCGGTACCAGTAGACAGCTCACCACCCCCATAGTTTTGAATTCGGCCTCATAGCTGGGGTGGTTGGGCTGATGGTGGAGATATTCACGAGTAATGGCGGGCTGATGATAAAAAGCAGTTTTGCCAGCTTGGGTATCTACCACTAACCACTGCTGCTGGCGCAATAACTCTCGCTGTTCAGGGGGAATATGACTGGCCGGTAAGCCGCTGCTGCTCAGAGCGGGTAGTCGATCATCCCGAATTGCCTCGGCAATTACTTCCCACTGATCGCTGTTATCGAGCTGATAAAAATTGGTGCGATCGACATCTAGTAAGCGCCGCATTGGTTCGACCACCCCAGTTAATAGCTCCGACACCTGTCGCGCATCACGAATCTGACCAACGAGCTGGTTGAGGAGCTGCTCGCTATCGATTGCCGGTTGAATCCAGGTACGTCCGTAATCGCTAACCATAGGTGTTTGCTGAAATAAGTGAGTGGGAGTCAGCCTTTTGATGTAGTGTTAAATTGCCGGTTTGACACAATTGGCCGGTGCTGGTCAACAAAATTCAGCTTTATTGCTTAAGCATAATAAAGATAATATTAAATCATCGTGACCATTTGCAACGATCTGGTCTTTTTGTGCCCTCTCTACTATGCCTATTTCTATTGAATCTCTAGACTCCACTTGGCAGGGCTTGTGCGCAGCAGCAGCAAACGGCTCTGCTCCAGCGACAGTTACTCCTACCCTGGCAGAAATGCCTGAGTTAGTCCGGTCTGGCAAAAAATTGTTAATTGCCGGAAGTGGCAGTAAATTAGCCTGGGGCGGCTTGGTACAACAGCCCGATTTGGTGGTGCGCACCACTCAGCTCGATCGATTAATCGACCATGCAGTAGGCGATCTCACCGTCACAGTAGAAGCTGGGATCAGCTTTCAGCAACTGCAAACTCAATTGGCTACCGCCAACCAATTTTTACCTTTAGATCCATTGTTCCCAAATCAAGCTTCGATCGGTGGCATTATTTCCACTGGCGATGCTGGGTCTTTACGCCAGCGCTATGGAGGCGTGCGCGATTTATTACTGGGCTTTAGCTGGGTACGTCCCGATGGAGAAATAGCCAAGGCCGGTGGCCGAGTGGTGAAAAACGTGGCGGGCTACGATTTGATGAAGCTATTCACCGGAGCCTATGGCACCTTGGGCATTATTCAGCAGGTGAGCTTGCGGGTATATCCCCTACCGCCTGCTTCTGGCTCGGTGTGGATTACTGGGGTGGGGTCTGATTTAACGCAGTTGGTGGCCAAACTAGGAGCTATGAGCTTAACCCCCACTGCTTTGGATTTACTGACAGCAAGTTTGGCGGCCAAAGCTCAGCTAGGTGATCGAGTAGGCTTACTAGCCCGGTTTCAAACAATTCCGGAAAGTATCACGGCACAAAGTAATCAGTTAATCCAAACTGCGCAGGAGCTGGGCTTAAATGCCGAGCGGCTAGATGGAGACCAAGAATCACAGGTTTGGCAAAGTCTGCGATCGACAGTCATGCAATCTCCAGTAACAGCCAAGATTGGCCTACGACCCACAGCATCCGTAGATTTTCTGCAATCTTTCAGCGCAACAGATCCAGCTCGCCTGGGTCTAATTCATGTGGGCAGCGGCATTGGCCTAATTGGTCTGACAGCTCATACTAGATCTACTGAGCTACTAGCGCTAAGGCAGCAATGCGAGGCAGCGGGCGGCTATTTATCTGTACTTACGGCCCCCAACCAAACTAAGCAACAAATGGAAGTTTGGGGATATCAAGGAGCAGCCGTAGCCATAATGAAAAAGTTAAGAGAACAATTCGATCGGGAGTCTATTTTCAATCCTGGCAAGTTTTTTTGAATCCTCAACCGAAGCCCAACACCCAAAATCCTCCTCATCCCCAAATACTAAAATCCTGATCCGGCTGTTAGATATTTCTCCCGAAACCCGATCGACTCCCCAATCACAATAATTGCCGGAGCACTAAAACCACTCTCTTGCACCTGCTCATTAATCGAATGCAAAGTCCCGATCAGTTCCTCTTGGGCAGCAGTAGTACCCCACCGGATCAGGGCGATCGGGGTA
Organism: Synechococcales cyanobacterium bin59.metabat.ball.084; assembly: GCA_013297675.1. Classification (GTDB taxonomy): domain Bacteria; phylum Cyanobacteriota; class Cyanobacteriia; order Cyanobacteriales; family Chamaesiphonaceae; genus JAAFHZ01. Next base: position 9,139 of record JAAFHZ010000032.1, read on the forward strand.
GTGCCTGTCAACCCGGCCTGCAACAACTTATCGACAATATAGGGCAGGTTGTGGATGCCCATATACACCACGATCGTCTCCGCACTTTTGGCGATCGCCTCCCAATTTACTGCCGGACGATACTTCCCTGCCGACTCGTGACCAGTCACAAAAATCACCGAAGAACTGTAATCGCGATGAGTTAAAGGAATCCCCGCATAGGCCGGAGCCGCAATCCCCGCTGTCACTCCCGGCACTACCGTAGTCTCGATACCTGCCATCAGCAAGTCGCCTAGCTCTTCACCACCGCGACCAAACATAAACGGATCGCCGCCTTTTAGCCGCACCACTGTTGCTACTTCCTGAGCCTTGGCAATCAGCAGTTTGGTGGTATCAGTTTGCAGCAGCGAATGCCGCCCCATCCGCTTACCAGCATTAATTTTTTCGGTTTGTTCCGGAATTAACGCCAAAATCTCTGGGCTAACCAGGGCATCGTAAATCACCACGTCAGCCATGCCCAAAAGCTCATAAGCTCTCATTGTCAACAGCCCCGGATCACCAGGCCCCGCGCCTACCAAATAAACTTTGCCCATTGTGGAAACTTTAAGATAAAGACCCCCCTTCCAAATTTCGGCCCAAATCCTGACTAGACACCAATCAGCAGTTGGCCGATTTTCTCAATCACCGTAGGGTCTTCGCCCAATAGAGCAGTCGATCGAATATGGCTGTGGGGGAACCGCAATTTTAGCTCACTAATGGCCGCCGCAATTGCCGTGGAGGTCTTACCAGGAAAAAGAAAATAGAGCAACACGCCAATTTCAGCAGATTTTGCCCCAGATTCTACAAAGTTGGTGATGCGATTAGCTAAGGTCGCCTCTGGTAGAGCATCTGGAAAAATCGCCCAAAAAGCCGGGGTCGATCGCAGTGAACTAGCCAAATCCAGCAAAAAATCACCCGCATGACGACTACCATGGGCTAAAAAGACCGTATCAGCAGGCAAAGTATCCCGAATTGGCTGGAGGATGCTGGCCATAGAGTCGCCCAAAGGTGCTAATAACACCAACTGACAACTCGCATCTAGTTCTGATTGGGCTTCTTGGATAGCGGCAGGGAGATCGATCGACGAATGTATTCCTGGTGCTAAAAACAATGGCAAAATGCGCAGTTCTTGGCAGCCAAGCTGACGGGCAAATACGGTGATTTGATTGGTCAAAGAAGTTGGGGCTAACTCTAGATAAGCCGCTCCTACATAGACTTTACCCCGAGTGGCAGAGATCGATCGGGCACAGGCCGCCGCCACTCGATTGACTGACTGGGCAAACTCCGGGTCACGGCTACCATGGGCAACCAACAAATAAGCGATCATGGAAACCTTGCTGTTTAAAAATCGACAGATTAGCAGAGATCGACATAATAATTTACAAAGCCTGGTCAATCTCTCAAACCAGCTTACTGTAATAGATCAACCAAATTTCGATTTTTTTTACGATTGATATTGTAATATCTGCACTACTTTTTGTATTGATGATCAGGATTTTCTAACGCTTCCTGGCAGTGAGCTTTCTAGACAAAATAAATGTTTTTTAGCTGGTCTTTTTATCCTGGGTTGATTAGTCCCGACTGTCATAAAACTCTTAGCGAGTAAGGAATTAGTAGTCAGAATAAGAAAATATACCTAAAATTAATAAAATCAGCAGCCAGGAAAATCTGAACTATCGATCTTTTACGGTCTATGGTTGAATGTTAAATCAAGATTAAAATTTTCTAATCACCAAATGTCATACCAATCTTTCTTTTGTACTTCATCGTAAGCTGGGAGCCAGCTAAGTAAATTGGGGTAAAACCCCTACCGCAGATATTACTAGTTTACAAATAAAATTAATATTTTTCTAGATCTGCATCAATATCGTTTCGGCTACATTCTATCTCAGACATTAGGAAGCTAACATGTTAGACAAGCTCCGGCGCATTGCAAGAAGCGATAAATCTACCACTTCTACTCTAGAGGTGGTAGACGGGGATCAGCATATTGTCTATCCGGATCATGAAGCAGCAAATTACATGGCAGAAAGTAAAGAAGAATTCGCCGCCCTGCCCGCCTGGGATTCCAGCGTAGCGATCGACACCAATGATCCGGCTGCTTGGTATCACCAAGGCAACCTCTACCGCGACTCCCAGAGAATGGAGGCGGCTTTATCTTGCTACTACCGCACCGTCGAAATTCAGCCAGACAGATTAGAAGTATGGCAAAGCATTGCCTGGACGTTGGTAGCCCTTCAGCGACTCCCCGAAGCGCAAGAGGTCTATTGCCGCATTGTAGAAATGGACCCCCATAGTCCAGAGGGCTGGGCAAATTTGGGCTGGGTGCAAAACCAGCTTGGCCAATATCACGAAGCCTTAGTCAGCATTGATAAGTGCTTACATATCGCCCCTCAAGACGATTTTGCTTGGGAGCAGCGCGGCGATGGCTTGGTGGCGATCAGCTTATTTCCTGATGCTCTACTAGCCTATGATCGAGTACTCGAACTCCGCCCCACCGATCACCGCGCCTGGAGTAACCGAGGCTGGGTGCTGTTTAATTTGGGTCGCTTAACCGAAGCCAAGCACTGCTATGAAAGATGTTTAGAAATAGATGGCATGGACCCCTATGCCTGGAACAACTTCGGTCAAGTGCTCTGTCAGGCAGGAGATCTAGAAAAAGCCGAAGACTGTTACCGTCAGGCGATCGACTGTGACAAAGAGTTTTGTCAGGCATGGAATAACCTAGGCGTAGTGTTATTTGAGCAGCGCAAGTTTCCGCTGGCGATCGAATCTTACGAACAAGCCGTTGCCATCCAACCCAGCTTTTACCAAGCCTGGGCAAATTTAGGTAAAACCTATTTTCATCTCAACCGTTACGAGCAAGCCCTGGCAGCCTACGATCGCGCCCTGAGTCATCAACCAGATTTCTATCAGGGTTGGCACTACAGCGGCAACATCTTAGTGCAGATGGATCGGAGTCCAGAAGCCCTCGATCGCTATGCCAAAGCCACCGCTTTAGCTCCTCACTTTGTAGAAGCTTGGCGGGCGCAGGGTGAAATCCTTGCCCGGATGGGTCAACAGCAAGATGCCCTAAGCTGTTTTCAGCGCGGTAATCAAGGCCAAAACACCAATCTAGAAAACCTGCACGGCGAAGGCAAATCTTTTTTCCAGCTTGGCAAATACGAAGAAGCGATCGAGTGCTATCAACGAATTTTGAAGGTGAACCCCCACCATGCTGAAGTCTGGAACGATCAGGGCAAGGCGCTGTTTCAACTGGGCAAATGCCCCGAGGCAGTTGAAAGCTATCAGCAAGCGATCGCCGATCGGCCAGACATGCCTGCCGCTTGGAATAACCTGGGAGTAGCCTGTTTTCAGCTTGGCAAATATCGTGATGCCATTAGCCATTATGAAGAAGCCTTAAAAATCGAGCCGCAGTTTTATCGGGCTTGGTACAACCGAGGCATGGCGATGTTTCGCGCTGAGAACTTTGACCAGGCAAAATTTAGCTATGAGCAGTGTCTGAAGCTGCGATCGGAGTACCATCAGGCTTGGAACAACCTGGGGTACGTGTTAGCCCACATGGGCAATCACAAGGAGGCAATCAACAGCTACAACAAGGCCTTAAAAATCCAGCCCGATTTTTATCCAGCCTGGTACAGTCGCGGTAAGTCTCTGGCCGAAATCGGCGACAACAGCTCGGCATTATCTAGCTTTGAGTCTGCCTTAGAACTAGAAGATAACGATGCTCACCTGTGGTATTCCTATGGTCGCCTGCTGCTAGAGTTGGATTCTTGGGATGGTGCTTTAGAGAGCTTCGATCGGGCAATCACGATTCAAGACCGGGAAGCCGATTTTTGGTACTGGCGCAGTCAGGCACTCTCTAAGTTAGAAGACCACGCCGAAGCCTTAAACGGCTATCAAAAAGCAATTAACCTGACTCCCGAACGAGCTGAGTTTTGGCATGGGCGGGGTTCGGCGCTCTCGGCGGTGGGTAATTACAACGAGTCTTTGGCCAGCTTCGATCGAGCCATTAAACTCAACCCTAGTCTGTACACCGCCTGGTATGAGCGCGGCAATTCACTCTGCGCCCTCACCCGCTATGAATATGCAGTCTCTAACTACGAAAAAGCCCTGGCCATCGATCCCAACTTTGCCCCCGCGCACCAAGGACGGGGCTATGCACTGTTGCAGCAAGGACATTACCTGAAGGCCATCAATAGTTTTGATTGCTCTTTGACCATCGATCCTCATAGCTACATTACTTGGTGTCAGCGAGGTAACGCTCTCTGGCAACTCGATCGCCATGAAGACGCTCTGCATAGCTACCGGGCAGCGATCGCCATCGATAGCGATCAACAGATTGGTTGGTATTCGGAAGCTAACGCCCTGCGCTATTTGCAAGAATATGATTTGGCCTTGACCAGCTACAATCGCGCCCTGACCATTGCTCCTACCGATGCCCGCTGTTGGAATGAGCGCGGTCTGACCTTGTTAAGCAAAGGCCAGTTAACGGAGGCGATCGACAGCTACCGGCGGGCCACCAATCTTCAGCCCGAGTATCCAGAGGCTTGGCAAAACCTAGCAGCGGCTTTGGCAGACAATAATGATGTGGAAGAGTCTTTAGACTGCTACCGCGAAGCGATCATGCACAAACCCCAAGATGCCAAAAGCTGGTATGGGGTGGGCGAATTACTATTGAAAAACAAGCGCTGGTCAGATGCGGCCACCTCCTATCAGCGGGCTACTCAGATCGAACCAGATTTTAGCTTGGCCTGGTATGGCCAGGGCTTGGCCTTGGCAGGAATGCAGCAGTGGTTGCCAGCAATCAAATGCTATGACCGCGCTGCTCGTTTATTGCCAGATAACTATGATTTGTTTCTAGACTATGGCGCAGCCTGTTCTCAAATGGAGCGCTGGCCAGAAGCTTTATCTTGTTACCAAAAAGCCACCACCATTAGCCAAAAGCTCGAATCATCTAAGTGCTTTTTGGCTTGGCAGCAGCAGGCCAACGTGCTCTCTAAGCTCCATCAATGGCCAGAAGCTGCCGATGCCTATCGCACTGCGCTTTGCTGCAACCGAGGTAGCTATGAAACTTGGTATGAATATAGTATTGCTCTCGGCTGTGCCGATCGCTGGCCAGATGCCTTAGTTGCTATCCAAGAGGCCATGAGCGGCGAACAGCCTACTGCCAGCTATTTTCACCAACAAGGAGTGGTCTACTATCATTTAGGTCGGTTTGAAGAATCTATTACCAGCCTAAATAATGCGAACCAGCTTGCACTCAGAGATACGAACTGCTACAAATATTTGGGACGCGCTTATTTTGAATTAGGGCGCTTAGTCGAAGCTACCGGAGCCTATCGGCAGGCGATCGATCTAGATCCGTTTAATACCGAGGCTTGGTACTATCGTGGTGATTTGTTGGCCGTGCTCGATCGACAAGAAGAAGCTTTGGTTAGCTATGATCGAGCCTTGCGCTGTCAGCCCGATTTCTATATGGCTTGGCATCAAAGAGGCAATGTCTTGTTCCAACAAGAGCGGTTTGAAGATGCCTTAGTTAGCTATAAGCGCTGTTTACAGTTGGCTCCTAATTACCACCCTGCCTGGTATCAGCAGGGCAATGTGCTGTTTCGGCTACAGCGCTTAGAACTGGCGCTCTCTAGCTATCAGCGAGTACTGAGCGTCGCTCCCCAAGATTACTATGCTTGGAATAACCATGGTAATGTGTTGGGCTGCTTAGGACGATATCATGAGGCGATCGATAGCTATGATCGGGCTTTGGCCATTCAGCCCAATTTTTATCAGGGCTGGAACAATCGCGGCAAAGCCCTGTTTCATCTCCAGCGCTTTGCCGAGTCGGCTGCTGCTCATGGGCACTGTGTCACCATCAACCCCAACGATGCGGCGGCTTGGAGCTATCGCGGCTTGGCTCTGCAACAAATGCATCAGTGGCAAGAAGCCATGGATTGCTACAGCAAAAGCACTGACCTAAATCCTCAAGACAAAGTAGTCTGGATGAATCGTGGTATTGCTCTAGGTGAACTAGGGCGTTATGATGATGCTCTGGTGTGCATCGAGAACTGTCTGGCAATTCAGCCTAGTTTTAGTCCAGCTTATTTCCAGCAGGGCAAAATTTATCAAAATATGTCGCAGTGGTCAGAAGCCATCAATGCCTTTGAACGCGCCTTGTTCTACGATCCATCTTTCCATCAAGCCTGGATTCAAAAAGGCACTGTCCAAGCGCAGATGGGAGAAGTTTCTCATGCTCTGACCAGCTATCGACAGGCTACCAAAATTGCCCCTCGTAGCCCTTTGTCTTGGAATAGTTTAGGTGAGCTATTTAATCAGCTAGAGCGCTATCCTCAATCTATCTCTTGCTATCAGCGCAGCTTAAAGATTTTTGACCAAGATTGGCAAATTTGGTATCAACATGCCTTGGTTCTGCAAAAAATTGAAAAATTTCCAGAGGCGATCGCTAGCTTAGAGCAAACCCTCGCCATCCAGCCAGATTTTTGTCCGGCCTTATTAGAACTGGGCAATCTGTTAGTGCAAGCTGAGCAATACGACCAAGCCTTAGAAAACTACGATCGAGTACTGCAACTCAAGTCTGATATTCCAGAGGCTTGGAATGGGCGCGGGAACTGCTTAATAGAACTAGACCGCTTAGATAATGCGCTGTTTTGCTACGAGAGATCGATCGAAATTGATCCGGAGCAACAAGAAGCTTGGTTTAGCAAAGGCCGGGTGCTCAGTAAACTAAATCGCATTCCAGAAGCCTTGGCTTGCTACGAACAGGCCCGTCACTGGACGAAAAAAGTTTGGTAGAAAAAGTTTGCTAAACTGTTTGAACTGGTAGACTCTGAATTCAATTAAGCGCGTCTACACTGCATTTTATGGTTGCTCGTACCCCCACTCGCAAAATTCGTCATTCTTTATGGCGCAGGTTTTTTCGTCGCCGTCGTCGGGTACATGCGGCACCAGCACAGGTGTTGCAGCGGCAGCAGCGGGCGGCTATGTCTAAAAAGCAGCGTCGCCAGCCCAAAAAAGTACGAGTATCAGCCCAAGAAACCATTCGCTCTCAGCATTCTCGGGCAAAAAAAGCTGCCCCCAGCCCGCCAGTACCTTTGTATGTATATGTTTCTCGCTGTTCGATCATCCTCTTCGGAGCGGCGGCGATCTGCGGCACGGTAATGTCGATAATTAACCCTCCAGCTAGCCAAGTGTCCGTAGCTAGTAAAGTAGCCCCCTCTCCAACAAAAGCACCAGTGGTCAAACCAGAAAATCTTGCCCTGAAGCAAAGTTTGCAGGCCGTGATCGATCGGTATCCCGGCTTTCAGCCCCATGTGGCAATTGTTGATGTCAATGGCGGCGTGGTAGACATCGCTGGTGCCGCAGTGATACCAGCAGCCAGCACGATCAAAATTCCAATTCTTATTGCTCTGTTTCAACAAATCGATCGGGGTGAAATTAAGCTTGATGAGCAGCTAACTCTGCAAAAATCTATGGTGGCTGCTGGTTCTGGTAGCTTAGCCCAGAGTCCAGCAGGCAGTAAGTTTTCGGTGCAGGAAGTAGCTACTAAAATGATTACGATTAGCGATAATACCGCTGCCAACTTGTTGATCGATCGGCTAGGGGGCAAAGATCAGCTCAATGCGCAGTTTCGGAGCTGGGGATTGTTGAATACTAATCTGCGATCGCCCTTGCCCGATTTTGCAGGCACGAATGTCACTAGCTCCCAAGAATTGGTGAAGCTGTTGGTTGGGCTGAAGTCAGAGCAAGGGGTGCTATCGGCATCTTCTAAACAGGCGGTGTTAGAAATTCTGCGCCAGACCAAACGAAATACCATGCTGCCCGCAGGCATTGATGACGATCAGGCCAAAATCGCTCACAAAACCGGCGAAATATCAACGATGGTGGCTGATGCTGGTCTGATCGAGCTAGCTAACGGTCAGATCTATCTATTGGTAGCGATGGTACAACGCCCCAGTGATAATCAACGAGCAGAGTTACTTATTAGACAATTGTCTCAAGCTGTTTTCAAAAATGTGTTAAAGAAATAGATTAATTCACCAATATTCAGCAAAGTTTATAGTGTTCAACTACTGGGAAAGGATCATAGAAATGGTGTAGCAAAGCTCTCCATTCTTGATACTGAGGTGATTGCCGAAAACCGATTGTGTGATCCTCTAAAGTTTGCCAGCGCACCAATAGAATATATCGATCGCCCTTTTCTAAACATTTTTGCAGCTCATGAGAAATATAACCGGGCATCGCAGCAATGATCTTCTTAGCCACTTGAAATGCTGCCTCAAATTCAGCACTTAAGCCAGGTTTAATATCCAGAACCGCAACTTCTAAAATCATGAGCAAAAATCTCCCCTAACTAGGTTAATGTATGCGCTATAAGGATAGCTGCAAGCTGGACTAGACTTTCTGCAAAAACTCCTGGGCTAGCTTCATAAAGGCTTTAGAGCCAGCAGTACCGGGGTTGTCGATTACTACTGGCGTAAAAGTATCGATCGACCTGGCCACATTCACATCCATCGGAATACGGGTTTGAAAGATCTTTTCTGGCTTAAAATCTTGCGCCACCCGCTGAATTACCTGATCATAGTAACGATTAAACATCGTATTTCCCGACAGGACAAACACCACCCCCAGTAGTTGGCTAAGCATTTTGTGCTCATCCTGCTCATGGGCTTCGCGCATGGTTGTAATCCGTCGTTCTAAGAGCTGCATTCCAACCAAAGAAAGCGGTTCCGGGCGGGCGGGCATAATATAATAATTGCTGGCCATAATGCCACTGCGAGTTAGGAGGTTATAGCTAGGAGCACAGTCTAGAATAATAAAATCATAATCATCAACGATCGGAGCCAAGATATCGCGGATCAACGATCCTTCAAAGCCATTCCAAATATCCATGAAGTCAGATTTACTCCCCAACAGGGCTTCCTGGTGCAGCTTTTCTGAAACCCAGTACTCATCATATATATCAATGTCTCCTGAGAGTAAGTCTAAACCACTGACCCCGGCCACACTTTTGGTAATGGTATCTGGGATAGTGAACTTGTAACGGTGATTGGGTTTGAGCGATTTAGCCACCAAGTAGCTAATAGTCATTTTTTCCCGCCGAATCCGCGCAAAGTCTTGAGGAGAAACCAAGCTAAGCGTAGCGCTGATTTGAGTATCTAGATCAACCACCAGCACCCGCTTTTGATGAAATTTGGCCAGACAGGTTGCTAAATTGACGCTGAGGGTGGTTTTACCCACGCCCCCTTTCATATTAATTGTGGCAATTATTAATCCCATATCTCACCTTTGGATGCACGCCGCTAACCATCATAGTACAAGTGCGGGATGTGGGAAACTCAGTGGCTTCAGCCCTGAGAGTAGTCAAATAGAGTGAATTGGTCAATTGGGAAAAACGTTACCGAAATATTGCAGATATTTACGGAAAATCATACTTTTTGAGATAAATCTAACAGATTTGCTAATTTGTAGACAATCCTTGCGCCTACATTGCCGTCCCAGTCAGCATCACCCACTTCGGCTAGGTCAAAGCCAATAATTTGCCTACCACTCTTGACCACTTCTCGAAACAAGCAGTAAGCTTGCTCTAGCTCTAGTCCTCCCGGCACCGGTGTACCGGTATGAGGACAAAGCTTTGGATCTAGACCATCTACGTCAAAGCTGATATGTACCTGCGGTGGTAAGTTCGCTACAACCTCATGACAAATTTCTAACCAGTTTTGGCCACCATAAAGCCGCTGCTGCATCGCAGTATCATAATAGGCCACTACTCGCTGGTCAGAATTATTGATTAAATTTACCTCATCTTGGCAAATATCTCTTAAACCCACCTGCACTAACTTGGTAATTTGTGGGATCTGGATGGCGTTGAACATAATCGAAGCATGAGAATAGGTGAAGCCCTCATAGGAATTTCGTAAATCAGCATGGGCATCGATGTGTAAAATGCCGAAATTGGGATACTTAGTGGCTAAAGCACGAAAGTATCCCAAAGGTGAACTGTGATCGCCACCAATTACTGCTACTCGTTTGCCTTGATTCATTGCTTGCTGACAGCGATCGAACAACCATTGATTCACTTCTTCGCCAGCCGCATTCACCGCAGCTAATACATTTGTTAAGTCTGGCTCCAGAGACTTACCTTGCTCTAGTCGATCGATCACTAAAGCCGCCTGCTGACGATAATGCTGGTTTTTGGCTAAGATCTCGGCAGAAATTGGCTCCATAAAAATCCCCTGTTGCCAGCCAGTAGGATGGTCGAAGTCCAATAAATCTAATTGGGGCGAAGCCGCCAAAATCCTTTGGGGGGCGTTGGCTGTCCCGGCTCCATAAGAGACGGTGACTTCCCAGGGCACGGCAATCACAATCAGTTGGGCGGTTTCGTAACTGTGGGGGAGTCCAAACAGATTGCCGTTGGCACAGCCCACGCCACTTGGATCATATTCAGAAGTCATAACTGGTCTTGAAGTTAGGGTTTGCACAGTAATTTGCACGGTAGCATAATTCTGGCTCAGACTGATTTGGTCAGCGCCGTGCCCAAGAAGACTCTGCCGGATCAAGAAGCGAGCCAAAGTGCAATATTTCCGATACAATCTAACCATCATTGCAAAGCTAAAATGCTGGCATGATGCCAAAGATCGATCGACAAAATTTTGAATCCTACCAAACCATGGATAATTTCGATGTAGATCAAGCCGTGATTTCACCGCCCAAATCGTCCCCATCAGCACCAGAGCAAAAGGGTAGCAAACCTCGCAAAACTCTAGATTTATTGCGGTGGGTGGGCTTGATCGATCGACTAGAAGCCGGTGCCCGTTATTTGTTTTTGGGGATGGCGATGATGTCTTTTGTAGCCTACGGTTACATGGTATACACCCAAGATCAATGGCAAACTAACCATCGTCAATTACAAAAGCTGCGCAACCAAGAAAGTCAGCAGGCTATTATCAATGCCCGCCTGCGCAACCAGGCCGCCGAGTTAGCCGAAAAAGATAGCAGTGGCACGATCGACCCATCGCCTGGTCGGGCAGTATTTGTGCCCATTACCGATATTGCGGTACCAGCTCAGTCAGCTAGCCATAAATCGGCTGCTGCTCCCTCAGAAATTTCGACCACGGTAGGTTATTAGGAAAAACTTATGACTAGCCGATCTTCGGGCAAAAAATTTGGCATCAGACAGCGGGCAGTCACTGCTCAAGCCTTAACTAACCGACTGTTGCTGGTGTGGGGAGTGTTAGTGCTTGCTGCTTTGGGTCTTCTGATTAAGCTGTTTACTATCCAAATTGTAGAGGGGGCAAACTTACAGCGCATTGCCCAAAGTCGTCAGCAAACCTCTCAGCGACCTTTTGTGCCTCGCCGACCAATAGTTGATCGCTATGGCGATGTGATGGCGGCTGATCAGCCTAGTTACACCATTTATGCTCATCCTCGGTTATTTAAGCAAGACAAGAAAGAGATCAGTAAAACCGAGACTGCGGAGGCTCTGGCTCCGATTTTACAAACGAGCACAGCAGTGCTGCTAGCTAAATTTGAAAAACAGGCTAGCGGCATTTTGTTGGGCAATCGGCTTAGTCAAGAAGTACGCGATCGAATTGTGGCTTTAAAAAATGATGGGTTAGAAATTCAGCAATCCATGCAAGACTATCGGCGAATTTACCCTCAAGAAGACATGGCCGCAGAAGTTTTGGGCTATGTAGACCTCAGTTATAACGCCCAAGCTGGGGTCGAGCGCAGTCAGCAGCAGTTGTTGAAGCGCGAAGTCCGAGAGTTTCATTTCAGTCGATCGGCCAACGGCGGCATTTTGCCAGACTACGTGACCGAAGATTTTTTGCGCAATGATGACTTAAAACTCAAGCTCACTCTAGATATGCGCTTGCAGCGAGTGGCTCGTAAAGCTCTCCGTAACCAGCGAGCTAAGTGGAAAGGCAAGCGCGGCACGGTGATTGTCATGGATGCCGATACTGGTGCTCTGCGGGCGATGGTGGTAGAGCCGACTTTTAATCCCAATAAGTACAACGAATACCCACCTGCCATGTTCCGCAACTGGGCAGTGGCCGACTTGTATGAACCAGGTTCGACTTTTAAGCCTTTGAATGTGGCGATCGCCCTAGAAAATAAGGCGATCACTCCTCAGACTCTGTTCAGTGACGGCGGGGCAGTTACCGTAGGCATCCATACAATTCGTAACTCCGACAAAAAAGGCCATGGCTCGATCGATGCTGCTCAAGTGTTGCAGTACTCCAGCAACGTGGGGATGGTAAATATGATGAGTCGGCTGAAGCCAGATTTATACTATAACTGGCTAGAGCGGCTAGAATTGGGGCATAAAGTAGGGGTCGATATTCCGTTTGAAGCCCAGGGAACGCTGAAGAATCGCAATGAGTTTTTGAAATCGCCGATCGAGCCAGCTACCACGGCTTTTGGTCAGGGTCTATCGATGACTCCGATCCAGTTGGTGACTATGACCGGGGCTTTGGCTAATGGCGGTAAGCTGGTGCGGCCTTACGTGGTGGAAGGATTATTTGATAGCAATGGCATTCGTCGCAATGCCGAAGAACGACCAGCCCCACGCCAAATTTTTTCGCCCGAAACCAGTGAGGCTGTGTTGAAAATGATGCAGTCAGTGGTAGAAAAAGGTACTGGTGGCAATGCTAAGGTGGCCGGGTTTGAAATTGCCGGGAAAACTGGAACTGCCCAAAAAGCTTCTAGCGGCGGCGGTTATCAAAAGAATGCCAAGATTACTAGTTTTATTGGGGTGCTGCCAGTAAACAGCAAGCACCGCTATGTGGTGTTCGCGGCGATGGATGAGCCACAGAGCGGTTCCCAAGGTGAAGCTTTTGGGGGAACAGTGGCTGCTCCGATTGTCAAAGAAGTGATGGATTCGTTAATTCTGCTAGAGAAGTTAACGCCAGTAAATGGCTCGGTGCCTCAGCCGGGTGCGACCGAGGCCAAAGCGCCTTAGAAACCGTTCCGACCCCAAACCACCATGGAGATGGAGAAGGTGAAGAGAACAAATAGGGATACCCAACCGAGTGTCAGAACCATGGCTAATTTAAGTGATTTTTAATAGATGTGGTCTATCATATCTGGCCATCATGGGGAAAGCCAAGGGAACTGAGCAAAACCGCACCGAACTCCAGCAGCGGCTTCTTGAAGTTAAAATCTAATTATTTGTAAAAATTTTTATGCCTCTAGACCCTGACCAGCCCGTAGACTATGCCAGCCTGACTTGGCCACCTTTACCAGCTTTAAATACCGATACCATCTGGGCAATCTTAAATAAAGAAATCCCCGATATGGTAATTAATCAGCTCTTATGGCAGGCATTGGGCTATCGGTTTGATATCGCAACGCAGCGCTGGGATACTTCTTTGGTATCAGCAGAATGGATTGCCGATTATCCTCAGCCTCCAGATTTTATTGCCGGTCGTCCAGCTAGTGTGAAGTTAACTCGATCGATTCCTGCCGAAAACAAACAACTACTCAAAGAGAAACTCGGCTTTAAAGGCTACAAAATTGGCGAATTCGGCCCCGCTGAAACCCGTCGGGCTACTGCGGCCAATTGGTTGCTAGGTCATCTTCAAGAATATAGTTAGTCAGTGATTTTCTACTAACTTTGTGTATCGCTAGAGATATCGTTAAGATCCTGAGTTGCAGTGGACGATAAAGTACAGTTACTCATTTTTGATCTGGTCGATTTTGATGTAGCTGAGAGCGAAGTTGAGTCATTGCGATATCAAGGGGTATACCTTCGCCTCGATCGATCTCTTGTTGAGCTTCGTCTATTTTCGCTCTGGTGTCTGCGACCCAATTATCGTACTCAAGGTACTGAGACGATAAGAGTTGCAGCGCTTTTTCTAAAACTTCTTCTTCAGATCCAAATCGCCCTAATGCAATTTGCTGCTGAATAAACTGCTGTTGTTCTGGTTTGAGTGCGAGCGACATTGTGACCTCACTTCGTGAATGTCTCTATTTTAGCGTGGTTTTAGGCTGCGGTGAAGCGATCGCACTCTGAATAACATTTGCTAAGTTCTTTTGGTCTGGTCAGTAGGCATTAGTGGTAGCGATTTTTTAGGAAAAAATAACTCTATGCTGCAAAGCGTAGAATTTCAATTTCAGATTGACGATTGATCGATTGCTCGGCACGAGACAAGACTGCGGCTGTGGTACTTTGGCTAAGGTAATATTCCTCACAATTTTCGCAAATATCGGCAGGCACATCTTTTACGATAATAATGCAGTCATCTCGTTCTAGAGTAACAGTGACGTTACCGGGATGGGTAGTTCCATGTTTACAAAGGACGCATTGCATATTGTTATTTCCTGCTACTAAAGTTGTTTTGCCAGATTGCTGGATCTGGAATGTATGTGGTAATTGCGTAACATGTGTTGGTTGCTTCATCGATTGAGTAAACGACATGAATGGGAAGATCGTTGATGAAGTCTAGGGTGAGATAGCTGGGAAAGGGTTTGTCATCTGGGTATGATTCGATGACTGTACCGTGGATTATGGTGGTTGCAACGTCTGTTTCAGAGATTCTGCGTGAGAACATTCGTTTGATTGCATGGCTGGAGAAGATTAGGGTGTGATCATTCACTGCTATGAGTGCTATTTGTTATCTGTATATTAGTTTAGCTGATCGAAGACCGCTGCCTGTAATGTTTTTTTACTCTGAGAAGCGATCGATCGTTTCCTCTACATCTGAGGCTAGTTTGGATTAGAGGCTGTGGTAAATTAGAGGATTTAGTTGAGGCTTCTAGATTTTATTGTATTTGGTTGTTGAAGCTAAGCTACAATTTGAGGATGTATTTACTTAGGAGTCAGATCTGATGCAGGCTTATAAGGCTAAAGCTGTTGTGACTGAGCATGGATTAGCTATTTTGGATCGGTTGCCTTTGCCGATCGGTGCGGCAGTGGAAGTGATTGTTTTGGACAGCGGGATTAATAGTCAGACCATTGCTAAAGATGCTTCTGATGAGAAACTGACTGACTCTTCTAAATTAGAGTATCTAGCTAGTGTTTCTTCGCTAATGACTGAATGGGAGTCAGCAGCCGATGAGTTCGCCTATCAAGATTTATAGTCAGTTTGATGTAGTTGTGGTGCCGTTTCCTTTTACGCTGGATTATTCTTTGATTGTGAGGCAGATTAGTCATTTGGGAAAATCTGATGCAGATGCTGTTATGCAATCGATCGAAAAGTTGTTTAATTTCACTTTGGAGTAGATTTGATCAAAGACTATTATCCGTATTATTTTACTCAGTGAAGCGATCAATCTCTTTCTGGGTGGCTGAGGCTAGGTTGATTTGTGTCTGGGAAAAGGGAGGTGCTAGAATGTGGGGTATGTTTTATTTCTTTTGAGGCACAGGATGAACCCTAAAGAAGCCATTATTCAGGCGATCGATCAACTTCCGAATTCGCGGTTGCCATATCTGCTGGTGTTTATCCAAAAGTTGCAGGAGAAGCCAATTACGGAACAATGGGCTGGGGCGTTGATGAGTGAATCGAGTTTACAGAAAGATTGGTTGCTAGCAGAAGAAGATGAGGCATGGCAGGATTTGTAGTCAATGATGTAGTTATTGTACATTCATGGTCTATTTTCAACAAGTCTAGATCGGAAGCGAAGACATTTCTGAATAGCCAGTTTATCCAGCAAAGATTCAGGGAGAATTCTTGGGTTCTTCAAGGCATTAGATTGTTGGCATATGATTTCATATAAACTCTCATTACCCCAAATATCACATAGCATTAATAAAAATTGGTCTGGATGAATTGCTTCAATATTGTAGTTACTTAAAGCTTTTTCGGGAAAGTCTTTGAGATTGAAGGTTACAATATACTGGGATTGGCTGATAATCGCAGTTGCGGCAACATGTTGATCGGTTTCTGCGTTAGTCATGGCTGAGATGATTTCTGGCGGTGCCTCAAAGAAATTTTCAGGAAAAGCATTTTGAATCTGTTGCTGATAATAGCTCTCTTTTTCAGGCTTTAATCGGCCTTTGATTACCATGTTACGAGTGGCATCTCCTATTATTTTTTGAGAGAGGACTATTTGATATAAATCGGCTTCTGCTGCTCTGAGGAGGGTATCGCACAAAGGCATCCCAAAAATTATGCAGGAATCGATGACGGCTTTAATCATTTAGCTTCCAGCTCTGCCATACTTTGTTGAATATAATCGTCTTCATAACAGCCTTCAGTTTGTAGAAATTCTGAGAAGCGATCAAGTTTACTGACTTTCCTGCCGGAGTCTTTTGTTTGCGCGGTCAGGTGTTGAAGTATTTGGGCTTGCTCTGTGGAAGAGAGCCGATCGATCGCCTGCAAAATCTGTGTGAGTTGGGGACTCATGGTGCTGCCTCGTTGCTGGGGTATGGCTATTTTAGCGTGGTTTTAGGTTTCGGTGAAGCGATCAGTCTCTTCCTAAGCTGCTAGGTTGTATTTTGGGAACGGCATTAGAGATGGAGGTGATGTCGTTGAGGATAGTGTGTTTATTGAGTATCGAGTTCTAAACCACAGATTTCGCAATATCGTGAAATATTGAAGTCATTTTCATAGCCACAATCATCACATGCAATTGCGTGTACATCTTTTCGCATGGCATGAGATTTTTGGAGTGAGTCTTTTGTGGTATTATCATCAAATTCGTATCCACAAATGTCGCAATATTGCGAACTAATGAGGTTTTTTCCGTAGCCGCAGATATCACAATCGATCAAGGGTGGATTCCATACGGCGTAGAAATCCGAAAAAGACAATATTTGTGCACAATGAAAAACTATATCATAAGAGGGTCCATATAGTGATGAGTAAGCCAAGCTTATATCCATAATTGCTTTGTTGTTGTATAAGTCGGGAAACTGATTTGGAAATGTTCCATCATATTCGATAAATTCTTTTAGCCTCCAAATATTTCCAACCTCTTTTTCAGTAATAATTGATAGCAATATTTCAGTAATATTGCGACAGAGGAAATCCTTGTTTTTGTTAATCCAATGCCAGCTTTGCGTGTTAAGTAATTCCAGTAAAGTATTGATGGTGTATTTGTCATTAACTGCAATTGTTGAAAGCATCCCTGCAAAGAGATATGCATCAGGTTCTTGAACAGTAAACAACAAACACAATAGAATTTCTACTATCTTTTTGTCATATATGATTTGACTATCGTCTTTCAAACTCGTTAATAAATCCATTAGCCAGTATAATTCATTTGAACCAGAATAAGATAAATAAATCATGATGGCGGGAGTTAATTTGTTTTCATTTCTTCTTAAAATAATCTCTCTCAATATATCAACCTGGCAAGACCGAACAAGCAGATTAGAGCTTAATGAATCAAAGGCATCTTCAAGAAAAATACTTTCGCCTAAAACTGTTTTTTTCAATGCTTCATAAAAGAACAAGTCTTTCCCAGGTCGCTGCTTTAATAATATTAGAAAATCGGAAATTAAAGATTCTTTGGAAATATTTGATATTTTTTTAATGAATATAGATTCAAGCAAAACATAATCTTTTTCTGAGGAAGATTTTATTAGCCCAATTAAGGCGATACCTTCCTTAGAGTTTTCAGTAATCATCTCATCGATCAATATTTCCATTTCTTCAATTCTTGGTTGAGGCCATTGTGGAATCATCGCAACAATTAAATCAAGAATTTTTTCATGGCTAATAACAATTTCTCCTCGATTTTCTGGAATCATTTCAATTAAACTCTCAAGAATTGCACGGCTATGCAAAGGATTTGAATACTTGTTTCTACAGAGTTCGATTAAAAAAATAAACACTTTCTCTGTCTTTCTACCAATTACGCAAAGTACCTCAACTATTTCAGGTATCAATGATTCATATGACTTGCTTCGAATGATTGAAATCAATAGTTCGATCACATCATTATTTTCAATAGCAATGACTTTTAATATTGATAATATGTCGCAAGTTAATTCTCTGTCTATATTTGCTAGAAGCAATATTTTTAACATGGAAATTGCATCTTTGTCGTTCACTCCAATTATTTTTAATGCCGAAATAAAAGAGTGTTTGTTCTCTTTAAAAGTGGGATTCTGCAAAAATGTAATTATAGAAGTAATTGCATTTTTATTGCCGACAGCAATCGTTTCCAGCAAACTGATTGTGCGATAGAATAATCCGTTATCTAACGTTTTTATTTCTAGAATTTCGATTAACAGAGAAATTATTTTGTTGCTGCCATTAAAGATTTTATTGTCGGCAATTTTCACCACAGACCTTATTATTTCATTTGGCAAATCAAATTGATTGGTATCGATTAATTTACTTTTTTGATAAATACATATTAAGACATTAATTGCATCTTTTATTTGTTTTTCACTATCGAAAGTGGTTTCTCTAATTGCTAAAACTAATTCAAAAAGCAACTGTTCATTCAAGTCAGCTCTAGATGAAAGATCGAACAATGCTTTAATAACTTCTTTGTCAGTATTTATACTTTCTAGTATTACTTTTGAGAGATGGTCAAACAAAAGATAATTTTTACTGAGTTCTTGAACTAGCTTGAAAACTACTTTTCTGTTACTAAATACTTTCTCTCTTAACAACGGAACTATTACACGCCGAAAATAATTTGAGTCTCCCATGGAATACCTCAAGAATTCAATTACTTCTGCTGCTTTATTTTTATTCTTTAATGCAATACTTTCATTTTTTAATGCGATTGCTTTTTCATACCCAATATCAATTCCAAGCAAAATTGTATCAATGTCCTGCTTGTAAAATAATGCCGAAATTCTTTCGTCACCAATAGATCGTGCGGCCAAATCCCTGATTAGATGTAAATCAGTGTGTCTCTTTGTTGGCCCATTAAAATATCCAAATTTCCATATAACAAGCTGCTTTGTGATTTGTCGATACTGAGATGAAGACCTGAATTCATTGATACATAAAGCCGCTGTACAATAGGCACGATAATAATAAAGTTTTTTTCCTTGTTCATTGAAGTTAGTCAATTTCCAGAGAAATTTCTCCTTTAGTTCATTTTCTAAATTCCCACGCCCAAACCATAACAAAATTGACTGTCGCCATTCCAACTCAAATACCCGATAAGTAGGCTTATCGTCACCCAAGCAAGGCACAGGCCGATCGACATGCGCCCTCGGCAAAAAATAATCCCAATCATCAATACTACAAGCCGCAAAATATTCCTGAAACGTCGGATGAAAAAAAGCAAACACCGGGCGCTTATTCTCCTCCCCCACACAATTCAACCACCCCAAATCCATCAAAGCCTGACAATGTTCCACCACCGGCACCCATTTCCTCAACTCCGCCTCCGTAAAACGAAACCGCAAACTCGGCTTATTAATTCCCTGCTTCGCCAAATCCCCCAAAGCCCGATCGAGTTCTCCCCGCAGCTTCACCGCCTCCGGGAATTCATTAGCCTTCCAGTCATACACATAGTCCACAAACAACTCATACAAGCCAGCTTGAGTCTCGGGCAACTTCTGCTCGTCATCCCAAACATCACACAACAGCGCCAACCGCAGCGGATTCTGGGCTAAATCCTTAATGCGCTCCTTCCCCACCTCATCCAGAGCCGCCCTTAACTTGTAACCAGTCTCCGGTTCCTGATTCGATCTAAACCAATTATCAATGAAAGCTTTAACCTCATCCTGCCCTGCTGGATTCACATACTTAAAATCCAACGTGCGATACACCTGAAAATTTGCACTAGTTTGCAACTTATGAGAGCTAGCATCCCAAAGATTCAACCGACAGGTAACTATTGCTCTCGTCGATCGCGCCCAAACTTCCCGCAACGTCACCTCCAACTTACCCAAAGCCTCCCCACCCATCTCATCCGCCCCATCCAAAAGCAGCCACACCCGCCCAGCATCTGCCAACTCCTCAAAAGATGCCCAATAGCGATCGATTTCACCAGTCTTACAAAATTGCTTGATCCAAGATTTGTGCAGGTATTCTTCTAACTCATTATTCTTCACCGCCGCCAAAGGCACCCAAGCAACAATAATGTCTTCCCCCGGCTGCTCATGCTCCAATAACCATTCCCACACCTTCATCAGCAACGTTGTTTTCCCTGCCCCAGGTTCCCCCAAGATCACCATATGTTCCCCCGGCTGACGCTGATTGATCGCTGCCAAAAATGCATCATGCTCCACCCGTTTAGTCTCGGTATATCCCTGTTGATAAGCTTCCGAACCCCGCTCTGGTGAGATCTCTTGAGTTTGATCGAACTTTGGCCGCTCCGACTCCTTCCGCTCCATCAACCCCAAAGGCACATGGACACTATCCAAGTCTTTAGCTTTTCGGTGCAGAGGGCTACTTGTAATTTGTTGCTTTTGCCGATCTAGTAGGTTTTGACAGGCAGTGCGCCAATTAATTTCTTGTTTCCTCTTTGATACAGACTTTATTTTGGTTGATACCTTAGATTGATTTTCCCACTCCTTATCAAATCGCTCTAAATTCCCTTCCTTCGTCTCATGCCATAGATGTAACTCAAATTCCCGCAAGTCCTTACGAGTCTTCATATTTTCAATGACACCCAAAACCTTCAAGTAGCTAGTAATCGCAGGTCGAATTTCATTTTCAAAGGTCTTTTCACTGTGCAGACCACCATAAAGGTCTTGAAGTTGTGCCTTACTAACTTTGAACTTAATAGTTCTACCGGTTTCAATCCAACTACAGCCAATAGCTCGATCTCGTTCGTCCTCATCCAAATAAGCAAAATCCAACAAAGACTTAAAGATCTTCCTTGTAAAATTTTTTGTTCGATCTGCAAAGTAGATTTTGGTCATAGCTCAAAAAACCTAAAAAAACTTGGAACCAGTTCTAAGTAGCCGTTGAGTTCCAAGTCTCAAAGTCCTGCTCAGAGAAGCTTTGACAAAAAGATATGGAGTTCAAACTTCATGGTTCATCATACTTTCATCGGCAAGAAACAAGCCAAGCGAATACCTCCAAGAGTCAAACAAGCGAGGAGATTCAAAAGGTTCTGTGAACTGTTGATGACCCATAACATCTTATCAAGGAAACACTATGTCTCTCAAAAAGAAACTCTGGAATACTTTGGCAATCGTCTTGGTGAATGCTTTACCAACGACTCTCCAAGTCAAACCGGTAAATACGGGTACCTGCCCTGGCTTGCCCTCAATCGTTAATGATACTTTGCCCTGCAACAAATTCTCTAATTGCATCATGCTCAGAGAAAGAGTCAACATCTTTCAAGAGCTGGGTAACAGTAGATCTGCGATCGATTACTGCCGTGCAAAATACGGCAATGAAGCCACCGTCGAATGGAGATTTGGCTTGTGCTGGTGTGCCACCCCCTACCAAATCTAGATTCTGAGATTTACTAGCTCTCTAGATCATACCGATCCGCAACCCTTCTCCATTTCCGACTTCCCCAACAACTAACCATCAGGAGGCAAGCGATCAACACCGATCACCTGCCTCCCCCTTATTCTCCAAAACCACTAGTAAAACTATGTTTATCAACGCCACCCGCGACCAAATCCATGCCTCTCAAGTTCAAAAAGCAACTATGATGACCCAATATCGTTACCTGCTAGCACAACTAGATCGACGTATGCTGGTAGCCGTTACTAATAATGACCGCTACCTAATCAACCAACTGCAAGCTGATCAGGAATTTATAGCCAAACAACTTTTGTAATCATTTTTGCCGATCTGTGCGGCTTCCCTTCTCTCACGTCAGGACAAGGGATTTAGAGCTGCCATGAGCCAGCCGAAGGGGGATGAGGGGTCTTTTAATGTTTTCTTTGCATTTTCTGTAACCTTCCTTCCCTATCGCCCTGATCGAAAAATCTGCTCTGCTGTCAACTACAAATCAATGAAAGCTTTTGTACAAGCACCTAATGTAACCAAAGTTGTTTGAGTGGCGATCGATAACCCGCTCACCCCCGCAATCTGCATTCCCTCATAGGGCTTGGACATGATCAGGGTTGCTTGGCATTCCCCGGTCTGTAAATCCCAAATTTTAATGGTTTCATCTTGACCACAGCTAAACAGCGTTTGTAGGTCAGGGCTGTAACATAGTGACCAAATACCCTGACTATGACCTTCCAGAATTCTTAAACATTCTCCCAGGGCTACATCCCAAATTCTAATCGTCAGGTCATCACTAGCACTAACCAGCAGTTCGGGAGTGGTGGCTGATGCCGGAATAAAGATTACTGTGCGAATTTCGCGATGGTGGCCAGAAAAAGTTTGTAAACAGCTCTGCTGCTCTACATCCCACAGTTTAATTGTTAAATCATCGCTACTGCTGGCTAATTTAGTACCGCTGGCATTAAATACGATCGAGCGAATACGCTGTTGATGACCGGTGAGAATATGGGTAATTTTGCCATTATATTTGTCACGAAGTTCGATCTGTTCGCTGACTCCAGTTACAGCTAGCAAGGAAAGATGAGGATGAGTAGCGATCGCCCAGATCCAAACGGTATCTAGTTCTGGTAAGGATTGGGCGGTACTGGTGGCAATATTCCAGCGCAAAATTGTTCGATCGTCGGCGGCGCTAATGAGGGTTTGGTCATCTTGGTCAAATATTACTGACCACACCCAGTCGGTATGTTGATCGTAAGTAGTGAGGCATTCGCTGGTAGCTACATCCCAGATTTTAATGGTGCGATCGTGGCTGCCGCTAGCTAAGAGTTTGCCACTGGGGCTAAAGGCTAATGAGCGAATACGGCCTTGATGACCTTTGAGGGTTTGGAGTAGCTCACCGGTGGCAGCATTCCAAAGTCTAATTTGGCAATCATCGCTACCGCTGGCTAAGTAAACGATGCCCGAAGATGTAAGAGAACTAACGGCGATCGTCCAAATTCGGTTGGAGGCTCCAGTGAGGGTTTTAATTGGTTGGCTGGTTTTGGTGTCCCAAATACGCACTAGTTGATCATCGCTGCCTACCGCTATCATAGTTTGGTCAGAGCTGTAAGAGATCGATCGGATGCGGCTGCGGGGTTCAATCATGGTGGCGATCGGTTGCCAGGTATTAGCATTCCAAATTTGAATTTTGTCGGTGCCTGCGCTAATTAATTGTTGACCGTCAGGACTGAAGCTTAGTGACCAGATGGCGCTGTTTGCAGGTAATTTGCAGGTTTTGATACATTCGCCGCTTTGGAGATCCCAAATTTTGATGTAAAAATCGTCACTACCTACTAAAGTTTTGCCGTTGGGATGAAAGGCGAGGGCGCGGACTCGATCGGCATTGTCGGTAAAGGTTTTAAGGCATCTCCTGGTCAGGACACTCCAGAGCTTGACATACTCAGTACTACTGGTGGCCAATAGGCGACCATTGTTGCCAAAGGCTACCGACCAAACTAGCTCTTGGGGCTGACTAAAAGCGCGGATCAATTTGCCGAAGTTGATGTTCCACAAGCGGGCGGTGCGATCTTGGCTAACGCTGATTAAAAAAAGAATTCCTTTGACAGCGATAAATTTAGCTGACCAAACCCAGTCGGTGTGTCCTGGCAGGTTGTAGAGACAGTGAATGTTTCCCCAGTCTGGGGTTTCACGCTGGGATATTGCACTGTGGGGGATTTTCCAGATTTTGACGCTGCGATCGTTGCTGCAACTGGCGATTAATTGACCATCGGGGCTAAAGGTAACATGTCTAATCCAGTCGTCATGTGCTAGCCATGCGTGGATTTGTTTGCCATCAGCGACTTGCCAAATGCGGATTTTGCCATCCATGCCGCCAGTAACTAAGATGCGTTGGTCGAGGCTGAAGGTGACGGTAAAAATGCTGCCGAGGTCTTGGGAAAAGATGGTTTGGTCAAAATGGCAGCGGGTGAAGTTGACTTGATGGAGTTGTGCTTGTTGGAGGTAGGCTTGACGAATGGTGAGATGGGAGAAGTCGTAGCCGGTGAGATCAATATTAAGGGCTAATAAAAGGTTGATAATGTTGCCGATCGCGTAGCCGGTGGGATATGTAGATTGCTGGCGAAATTGTTGGATGATTGCTTGAAGATTTTCGGCAACTGTAGTGATATTTTGGTGGTTACTGATTTTTTGGCCGATCGGGGTGAGTAATAGCTTCTTTTGGGCGTCGCGAATATATTCTTTGGCGGTGGCCTGCATGATGGCGTGGGTGCGCAAAAAGTGAAATTTGTAGCTAGTGAATTCTTGGGCGATCGATTTAATCAGTCGATCGGTGGCATATTCCATAATCACGTTTTGGAGAGTAAAGCTAGGAACGCTGTGTAAATGGTTGGCCTGAATAAGTCCTCGATCGTGGAGGGAATTCAGGGCAGCGGTAATATCCAAATCTTCGTGATCTTCTTCTAGGCTGTCATCATTGAGAGTTTGAATAGTGACTGGTTCCCGGTGGATGGCTAGCCAATAGATGACCGAGGTTTCGGCGGGGTTCAGTCGATCAAATTGGGATTGTAGTAGTGGTCTAATCTGACCGACGGCAAAGCCGGAGGCTTGGGAGAAGCTGTGAATGCTGCCATAGAGGTTTTTGATGGTTTCGGTAACTATTTCTAGAGCCAGGGGGTTGCCTTGATATTTATTGATCAGCCAGTCAATTTCTGGCTTGGTGCCAGTGATACCCCGATCAGTGAAGATTTGGCTAGCTTGTTGGATACCAGTGAGTTGAATGGTGCGAATGGTATTGCTTTGAATTTGACGCAGGCTATGGGGCTGTTCGCGGCTAGTGATCATTAGGCAGCTTTGGTGGCTGGCTTTACCAATTTCTTGGAAGAGCTTTTCGTAGTCGTTAGTTGCTGATGGGGTATGTGGCAAGATTGATTCGATGTTGTCGAGGATAATCAGGCAACGATGTTGTTTGAGTTGTTGGATGAGGAGTTCGATTTGGCTAGAGAGATCCAAAGGCAGTTGGAGAGATTGGTGTTGGGTGAGATGTTTGATGATGTCGCTGATAATTTTTGCCGCGCTGGGGGCTTCCCGGAGGCTGCGCCAGATGATGTGTTCAAATTCGGGGCTAAGGTTTTGGGCAATTTTGGTGGCGATCGATGTTTTACCGATGCCGCCAATTCCAAGAATAGTGATTAACTGGGTTTGTTCTTGGTTAATCCATTGTTGAACGGTGTTGATTTCGGCGCTGCGATCGAGTAAAAGTTTCAGGGGAGGCGCTGCGCCCCAGTCATGATTTGTAGTTGTTTTTTGAGATGCAGTGACGGTTTCTTGCCAGGGTATGTCTAGGATTTGGCAGAAGGCTTTGTATGTTGTTGGTCTGATGGGTTTTCCGGCCAGGAAGCGTTTCCAGGTGCCGATCGAGACTTCTAGTTGGATGGTTTCATTCCAGTTATCCCATTTTGGGGCGGGTTCAAGGATTTTGCTGGCGGCAACTAGCCATTTGGGGTCATCGATCGGCCAACCAATTTCGATGCGGGTCTGTCTGATGCGTTGGAGCTGCTCGGGAGTGGCTTGGAGGCTGGACATGGCAATTGCACCTATTTAAAAACAGGCTGGACGGATGCCTGTGATTTAGGAATTGCCAACCCCATCGAATATTGTAGTATTACATTACATGAGGTCGTTGATCAATTTTGAGCAGATTTAAAGTGTTCAATCAGTTCTTGCTTGGAGAGCTGAAAAATTAATGGAGTGTATTCGATACTGGTAAGGGTCATGAGCTTAGGTAGGATGGCGGTGAGTTGTTCGTCGATCGATTCATAGCGCAGTTCCAAGAGTCCAGAAATAGCCGATCGACGCTCCTGTTCTAAGCCTTGAGTTAAACCTTGTTCAAGCCCCTGTTCAAGTCCTTGTTCAATGCCACGTTCCATCCAGCTAGTGGTTAATTGCATGATTTTCTCCTGTTCAGCTATTGGTTCTATTTTAGCAATTTCTGTTTGAAAGACTTGTTCCTCTTTTTGGTTCAGGCGAAGATAGGTGTCCACAAATCCTGAAATCAAAAAATTCCTGGCGGGATCTAGTTGCAGGTTGGCTAAGAGGCGGAGGCATTCGATCAAAGGAGAAAATAGCAATTGGGTAGATGGGGATGCGGTATTGGCGGTAAAGTTCAGCGAAGTAAAAGAAGATGCGTTGGGCGAAGTCTGTTTCGCTGGTGGATTGGTTTTCGATGTGGACGAGGATGGTGTGGGTGGGTTGAGAGTTGGTGATTTTGTGAGGCTTGACGGGTAATTGCACGAGGATATCAATGGCTTTGCGGTCGCCGTCGATGATGTCGGTGAAGTATTGTTGGGGAAGGAAGGTGAGTTGGGTTAGGTCTAAATGTTCGGTGAGGGCGGGGGCAAAGAGTTGGATAAAATCTACGAAGAAGGTTTCTAGAAGTTGCTTGAAGAGTTGGTCGTGATCTATTGCTGAAGTCATGACTTGGAGTAATGCTAACTTTGCTCTTCTAATTTGCTGAATCTTGCTTGATCGCCTTTGGCGCAAGCAAATCTATCGGCGGCCTGAGCGTATCTGAGGACAATTCTCAGTATCTGCTCTGACCGGGCAATATTTCGGGTAGTCTCCGCCGCAAGAGTTGTGTCAATTGTGAGTAACTTTGAAGTGTTGGATGAGTTCTTGTTTGGAGAGCTGAAAGATGAGAGGAGTGTATTCGACGCTGGTAAGGGTCATCAGGATAGGTAGGATGGCGGTGAGTTGTTCATCGATCGAGCCATAGCGCAATTCCAAGAGTCCAGAAATAGCCGATCGACGTTCCTGTTCAAGGCCGCGCTCCATCCAACTAGTAGTTAATTCCATGATTTGCTCCTGTTCGTTAACTGTTTGTATTTTAGCAATTTCTTCTCGAAAGACTTGCTCTTCATTGTTATTCAATCGCAGATAGGTATCAACAAAACTAGAAATCAAGAAATTTCGAGCTGGGTCTAATTGAAGGTTAACGAGTAATCGCAGACATTCAACCTTGACTTTGGGGCGATCTTTTTCATCAATACTCATTTTGGCCATGAGAGCTGCGGCTACTGGATTTTGATATTGGAGAAAATCTCGCCAGTTGAGTCGATTGAGCTGGATTGATTGAAAGTTGAATGTCAACACATCAAGCTCTGCTAGAGCAATGCGATACTGATTGGGTTCTGAGCGCTCGGGTTCATCGAAGGAAAAGACAGCGATGGGATAAACGGGTAAGCGGTATTCTCGATGAAGTTCAGCAAAGTAGAAGAACATGCGCTGGTTAAATCTTGCTTTGCTGGTAGATTGGTTTTCAATGTGTACAAGAATCGTGTGAATTGAGCGTTGAACATCTATTTGACTCTCTTTAATTGGCACCTGCACTAAGATGTCGATCGCTTTCCGTTCACCATCAACAATGTCGGTAAAATATTGTTGAGGTAGAAATATTAACTCAGAAAGATCCAAATATTTGGAGAGCGTGGGGGCAAAGAGTTCGATAAAATCCGCGAAAAAGGTTTCTAAGAGCTGTTTGAAGAGTTGGTCATGGTCAATCATCGTAGAAGTAAGCGAAGCTGGTGTAAGTGGGTCCATGGATGGTGGCATGGCCTGGGGTATAAGGCGGGATGGGAACTGAATCAATTGTAGTACGCATAGTTTATCATGTTGTCCCTTGAAGTGGATTGGGCGATCGGGGTGTATCTCTAGAAGAGAATCAGCAGCTCACAATTAAGGGGCAATTATTGCCTTGAATGTTAAAGGTTGTAAATTTTTCAATGGACTTGGGGTATCGATCGAGCTGATAAATAGCAAGCAGAGATGAAGAATCTGCAATTTGTTTGATTGGGCTGGGATGTTGTAATGCCATGGTTTTCGGTTGGGGAGGTAGTCGGACTTACTAGGTAATTGGTGGGTCATTTTGCTGGGGTTTGCGGTGGGTAGGGCTAAAAGTGATCCGAAACTGTGCTTGTTGGATTTTTAGGTAAGACACATAATGCCCTAGAGAACTGCTAGTGCGATCGAATCATTGTTATTGACAGAATTTTGGAAATAGATCGCGCTCACAACATAACTACTTTTAGAGGCTCTACCCATGGCATTACCTAATATCACTGTTGCTCCTGGTCTCAATGCGATCGAAGGCGGCACTTTCGGTGAATTTATTATCACTTTGGATGCTCCAGCTCCGACTGGGGGTTTGATTGTTAAGTTTGCGGTTGCTGGCAGCAGCACTGCTACAGCTAATACTGATTATACTTTTGGTGCTGGTAACAATATTACTTCTTTGACT
Source organism: Synechococcales cyanobacterium bin59.metabat.ball.084 (assembly GCA_013297675.1). Lineage (GTDB taxonomy): Bacteria > Cyanobacteriota > Cyanobacteriia > Cyanobacteriales > Chamaesiphonaceae > JAAFHZ01. Next base: position 37,291 of record JAAFHZ010000032.1, read on the forward strand.
GCTAACACCTTTACTGTTGCAGCCGGTGCTACTACTGCTACTATTCGGGTAAATGCTCCGATCGATGGGGTGTTTGATCCCAATGAAACTATTACACTGAATCTTACAGATTCAGTGAAGTATTCACCTACTTCTCTTTTTAATGCCGGAAACAGACCGATGTCCGTAACATCTGCCGATATTAATCGTGATGGAAAAGTTGACTTAATCGTAGCTAATGGTTATGACGATATAACTAAGCAAGTAGGCGGGGTATCGATTCTCTACGGTAACGGCAGTGAGGGGTATTCATCTCCTAGTTTTATCGGGAATGGTCTGTCAGGAGCCAGTGCAGTGGCTGTGTTCGATTTTAATGGTGATGGTATATTAGATATTGTAACAACTGATAGCGGACGAGATGTTGAACGGAATGTAGGTAAGGTTTCAGTTCTACTGGGTACTAGTACTGGTGGTTTTAGTGTTTCTCAAATATTGAGTGCTGGCCCTTGGCTTAAATCAGTTGCAGTAGGTGATTTTAATGGAGATAGTAAATCTGATTTGGTTGTAACAAGTTTTGACATTACTGCGCCTTCTGAGAGTCCTAAAATCTCAATATTCAATATTAGACCTGTCGGGAAATAAAGTATACTGTACAAAAGCTGTATAAGACTTACCCAATGCTGAATCTAGAACTTATTCTTGCACAAGATCGTTTGATACGGGCAATGACCGGACTAAACCTTAAAT